>DATAUH010000276.1:0-10965 GCA_036268375.1 Bryobacteraceae bacterium
GCGCCCGCGTTGGCGAAGAGAATGTCGATGTGGCCATGTTTCTCTTTCACGACGGCATAGAGCCGGTCCAGATCTTCCAGGCGCGACACGTCGCCTACCACCGTCGTAACGTCTCTCTTGATGAAGGTTGCGGCCTGCTTCAACTCTTTCTCTCGTCGCCCAGTGATCACGACGTGCGCGCCTTCTTCCACGAAGCGCCTGGCTGTGGCCAGGCCAATCCCGCTGCTTCCACCTGTGATCACCGCAATTTTGCCCGCCAATTTTTGTCCATGATTGTTACTCATATGTTTTCTCCCTTTTGTTTTTCGTTGTCTTGTCTGTTGAATTTATGGCCGGGCGTAGTGCGTCAGATTTGCGCCAGGCCGCCGTCGACGGCGAGCTCGCTGGCAGTCATGAAGCTGCTGTCGTCCGACGCGAGAAAGGCCGCCGCCGCCCCGATCTCCGCTGGATCGGCCATGCGCTGGAGCGGAGTCATGGAGGCGTAGACCTTCTGGCCATCCTCGCCGAGCGCTGCCTTCGCGAGTTCGGTCGCCGTCGCCCCGGGCGACAGCACGTTCACCCGGATGCCGGTGCCCTTCAGGTCCTCCGCCCAGGTCCGCGCAAGGTTGCGCACTGCCGCCTTGCTCGCGCTGTAGACGCTCATCGCCGGGGCGCCCGTGGTGCCGGCGCTCGAGCCCGTCAGAATGATCGAACCGCCCTTGCCCATCAGCGGCAGCGCCTTCTGAACGGTGAAGATCGTACCCTTCACATTGGTGTCGAAAGTCTCGTCAATGTGCTCGGCGGTGATTTTGCCGAGCGGAAGGGGGCTCCCGGCCCCGGCATTGGCGAAGACGATGTCGAGGGTTCCGCGCTCGGCCTTCACCGCCGCGTAGAGCCGGTCGAGGTCGGCCAGATTGGAGATCGAGCCTTTCACTGCGCGGGCGTTGGGCCCGAGGCCGGCCACAGCGGCGTCGAGCTCTGCCTGCCTGCGGCCGAAGAGGAACACGATGGCGCCCTCCTCGATGAAGCGCTTGGCTGCGGCGCGGCCGATGCCGGTGGCCCCACCCGTAACGACTGCAACCTTACCTTGAAGCTTTCCCATAATGACTCCCTTCGGTAGATCTGTAGAATTCAGTACAGTAGATTGGAGTCCTTTCACGGTGGACGAGAACTGCTCGTTAGTCTCAATATTTTGTCTACTCGTCCACAACGAGAGCTGAAACGAGCTGTTTTGCTCCTTTTTAATTCAGCTGGGACGCGTGAACAGCGAAGCTGCGCAGTCTCGTACATTCGTCACAAACACTATGGCTTTCGAGAGCAATGGAGGTTCAGTTGGACCCAATCACAGATCTCTTCAGAACGATGCACGTAACCGCTTTCGGTCAGCACAGGCTCGAAGCCACAGCCCCGTGGGGCTTGACACAGGAGAAGCGGACCGAAGAGAAAGTCACGCCTTCCGGCAAAAACAATTCACCCACAGATCTGGCGCACTTCGCCATGCTGTCACGCGGTAACTGCTGGCTCAGTATCGAAGGCACTCCGGACCCGATTCCCCTCACCGGTGGCGACTGCTTCCTGGTGGGCCGCGAAACTTCGATCGTCATGCGCGATAGCCCGCGAACACGTCCAAGGTCGACCTTCCGCGAAATCGCCGCGAAAGCTAACGGTAATGTCGCTCATCATGGAGGGGGTGGCGCGCCGACGACCATCGTGTGTGGGTCCATGAGTTTCGATCGCGCCAGCCTGAGGCCGATCACTCAGTTATTGCCCAGCTTCATTCTGATTAAAGCGGAGCAGGCACGCTCGCTCGCTCTTCACGACACAATGCGAGCGTTGGCGTCAGAAATGGCAGAACAGGTGCCGGGATCGGAAGTGGTCGCGACTCGGCTGGCCGAGGTTCTGTTTATCCAGGCACTCCGGGCGCATATCGCGTCGGGACCGGAAAGCGGCAAAGGATGGCTTCGTGCAATTTTCGATCCTCAAATCGGCATTGCTCTGAGTGCCATTCACGATCGTGTGAATACACCCTGGACAGTCGCATCCCTGGCTGCAACCGCAGGCATGTCTCGCTCCGCATTTGCAGCATGTTTTAAAGAGCTGCTCGGACAAACACCATTGGAATACGTAACGGAGTGGCGGATGCAGAAAGCGATGCAGCTACTACAACAGCGTGACAAGAAGCTCATAGACGTTGCCCGGTCGGTCGGCTACGAGTCCGATGCCGCATTCAGTAAGGCCTTCAAGCGGGTTGTCGGAGCCAACCCGAGTGATTATTTCAGTCCCGGGTAACGCGGTCTTATGGTCGAAGCGTCCTGCCGCGCAGCCGGCGAGTGGGGGCCGGAGCCAAAGCGGGATAACGGTGCAGGGAGAAACGGAAATCGAACTGTTCGTCGATGGTGAGTGAGCGCAAATCAGTGAACCAGCGACCCTGGCAACCTCTCCAATTCCGTGTACAGTTTTGTACAGACGGCCTGAGATTCCTGCGAAGATGACGAACCATTTTTCCATAGACTTAGAACTGGGGAGCTAAGCTATTCTGAAGAACCTGGGAGGGAGATTTGCAGCATGGCGAAACTTGTCTTTGGAATGAACCAATCCCTGGATGGCTACGTCGACCACATGAAGTTAGGGCCGCCTGTCCCCGCGGCCTTTCGTCACTTCATCGAGCATATGCGTGGCCTGACGGGCTGCATATATGGTCGCGGCCTGTACGAGATCATGCGTTATTGGGACGAAGATCTTCCTGACTGGGACGCGGAGGATCGCGACTTCGCGGTGGCGTGGCGCAGCAAACCGAAGTGGGTCGTATCACGCTCGCTCCAGTCAGTTGGTCCCAACGCCACGCTGATCGCGGAGGACTTCGAGGGGGCGATACGCAGGCTGAAGGCTGAGCAGGATGGCGAGATTGACGTTGGCGGCCCAGTCCTGGCGCAGAGCCTGACCGAGGCAGGTCTTATCGATGAGTATCGACTCTACCTCCACCCCGTCGTGCTTGGGAGCGGCACGCCATTCTTCGCCGGCCCCCGGCCGCCGCTCCATCTGGTGGCCACCGACCTCATCGCCGAGGACCTGATTCGGTTGACGTACGCACCTGCTTAATCGCGTGGCTCGCCCGACGGACTGCGCTGATGCGTCAGCTCCACTTTGGATGTGGAGCGGGGCGCGGCACTGAAGCCGGTTTTCCGCGAAAATCGGACAACTGAGGTAGAGCGCTCGGAGGCGATTAACACCTTGAGGTTGTGGGCAAACGGAGTGATCCATGGTGTGGGAGATCGGCAAACGCCAACAGGAACACGCCAGTGCATGCAATCGTCACCGGCCTTCTTGCGGCGAAGCTCCCCACCGACAGTGCGCGAGTGGGCCTTCCGCGTTTTATCGCGGCGTTTCGCTGGGATCTATTCCATCGCGACTCTTGCCGAGCTACTTCTTACGCTCCCCCCAAGTGGGCGGAGGCGGCTCGTTAGTCCGGCGAGTCACGGGCTTCTGATTGAGCAGGCGCAGTGCTTCCTGGACGGCGCGCTCCAATTGCGGGTCGTGGCCGGCCACCACGTCCTTCGGCCAGTTCTCCACGTCGATATCGGGCGTGGTGCCTTCGTTCTCCACCGCCCATTTGCCCTCACGCGTGAAGAAGCCGCCACGCGGGGCGATCATGCTGCCGCCATCGATGAAGGGCGGGGTATCGGCGGTGTGGACCAGGCCGCCCCAGGTGCGCTTGCCCACCAGCAGGCCCACTTTGCGATAGTGGAACATCCACGGCATTAAATCGCCACCGGAGCCCGCCATTTCGTTGATCACCATTACTTTGGGGCCCCAGATGCCGGCCGCCGGGCTGGTGAACGGATAGCGGTCGCCGGCCACGTTATTGAAATAGCCGTCGAAATCGCGCTGCAGAACATCGATGATGTAGTCGGCCGCGGAGCCTCCGCTGTTAAAGCGCTCGTCGATGATGGCGCCGAGCTTATCCTGCTGCGAGAAATAGTATCGGTTAAAGCTGGCGTAGCCGGGTTGGCCGGTACTGGGCACGTACGCGTAAGCGAGCTTGCCGCCACTCAGCGTGTCCACCAGGCGCCGGTTCCCCTCTACCCAGGCGCGGGTGCGCAATCCCTGCTCGTTGGCGACGGGGACGACAGTCACCTGGCGCGATCCTTCCATATCGGGGCGGGAGTTCAGGGTGAGGACGGTCTGGCGGCTGGCGGTGCCATCCAGGAGGCGGTAGATGTTGTCGGGCGCACGCAGCTCGGCGCCGTTGATGGCGAGAATGTAATCGCCGGTGGAGACCGCGATTCCGGGCCCGGCGAGCGGAGCGCGCAATTCGGGATTCCAGCTTTCGTTGTCGTAGATGCGGGTGATTTTGTAGCGGCCATTTTCGATGGCGAAGTCGGCGCCCAACAGACCGCCGGGCGAACTGGGCAGCGCCGGCATATCCCCGCCCCGAACGAACGAATGGCCAATGGCGATTTCGGCGCCCATCATGTCCAGAAGGTAGTTGAGATCGGCGCGGTGATTGACGTAGGGAAGCAATTGGCCGTACATCTCTTTCATCTTGGGCCAATCGGCGCCGTGCATGTTGGAGACGTAGAGGTAATCGCGCTGAATGCGCCACCCCTCGTAGAAGATCTGCTTGAACTCTTCTTTGGGCTCGAGATACATGCGCAGGGAGACATTCAGGCGGCCGGCACCGGCCGACGGCACGGTGCGGTCGGCGTCCACCAGGAAGAGTGCGGGAGCGGTTGCGCCGCCAGCGCCGCGGCCTCCGCGTCCGCCCGCTCCGCCGCCGGCGCGATACACCAGCTTGTGACCGTCGGCGCTGACGTCGTATGCCACTGCGCCGCTAACGAACGTGGCGGCGCGGCGATCGCTAAGGCGGTAGCGCTGGATGGTGTTTTCGGTGCCTCCGCGGCTCGCGGCCTCGAGATAGTAAACCGTTCCGGCGACGCCGGCGCGCAACTCGCTGTAGTCGTGGCCGGCCACCCCGGGGACGGCGAGAATGCGTTGGTCGATCCCGTCGAAATCGATCTGGACGTTGACCGGCGTCCGCGGCGCGGGGGCCGCGGGCGCGTCGGACTGATCCGTATCGGAAGCGGAGGCGCCTCGCCCCGCGCGGTTGCCTCGCCCGCCCTGTCCGCCGTTGGCCGGAGCGCTGCCCACTCCGCGATCCTCATCGCTTTCGGGAAGCAGCGGACTGGGGTCGCCCTTCTTTAAGACGGCGAAGTAGAGGCCGAAGGTCTCGTCATGGTCATAAGATGTCATGTCGAGCCATTGCGAGCGGAGGCCGAAATCGGTGGAGGCGAAGAACCAGAGATACTTGCCGCTGGCGTCCCAAGCGGGCCACACCGAATCGGCCAGCGCATCGGTCACCTGGCGGGTTTCGCCGGTTTCAACGTTAGCGATAAAGATGGCGTGAAAGAGCGATTTGAGGCGGCTGGAATAGGCAACCCATTTCGAGTCGGGACTCCAGACGGGATTGAGCGTGCGGTTGGGGACCATCCAAGGGTCGCGGCCGATGGCCTTCGCCTGGCCGCTTTCGATGTCGAGCACCCAAACGTTCAGGTTGGTATCGGTGAAGAGGAGCTTTTTGGAATCGGGCGACCAGGATGGCGTGTAGTAGTGATTGGGGTGCGTGAGGGCGATTTCGCGCGGCGGAGTAAGGCCATCCTGCGCCTCAATGACGACCTTATATTCGCCGGAGCGGTCGCTAAAGTAGGAGATGTACTTGCCGTCGGGCGACCAGGCGGGGTCGTGTTCCGCGGAGCCGGAGGAATGGCTCAGGTTGCGAACATCGCCCTTGTCGGAAGGGACGGTAAAGATTTCGCCGCGCGCTTCCACCAGCACGCGTTTGCCGGTGGGTGACAGCGAAAGATTCGTCATGCGGCTGGTGACGTCTTCCCAGCGCGGCATCATCCAGGGAAAATCGCCCGTAGCGGTGATGTTGACGATGTGGTGCTTGCCGGTTTTGGGATCGAGTTCGTGGACGTAGCCGGCCTGTTCGAACACGATCGCGCCGGCGCCGGAATCGAGTGTCTTCACATCGAAATCGGTGAACTTCGTGACCTGCGCGAGTTTTTTCGATTTGGTTTCGTAAGACCAGACGTTGGCGACGCCGTCGCGATCGGAGATGAAATAGACGCTGTCGCCGATCCAGACGGGATCCATATCTTTGGAGTCGGTCCAGGGAGGCGAGACCAGGTCATAGGTTTTGAGGTCGACGATCCAGATGGGGCGGTTCTGGCCGCCGCGATAGTTGCGGCGCTCTTCGTCCCAGGAGTTGTTCATGCGATATGCGATGCGGGTGCCATCGGGAGAGATTTTACCCTGGTAGGCGCGGGGCAGTGCCATCGGTTCTTCCACGCCGCCGGTGACGGGGACGGTCCAGAAGCGAGGAGCGGCGCTGGGCGCGCTGGTGGCGCGCGAGGAGGCGAAGACCACGGCCTTGCCATCGGGCGTCCAGCCTTCCACGGTGTCGGCGCCGGGGTGCCATGTCAGGCGCTTGGGCTCGCCGCCTTGGGAAGGGACGACATAGACGTCGACGTTGCCGGCATACTCAGCGCTGAAGGCGATGGATTTGCCATCGGGTGAGAAATGGGGATTGGTGGTTTGGCCGGCAAAGCTGGTGAAGCGGCGGGCGGTGCCGCCGGCGCGGTCCACCACCCAGAGATTCTCGGCGTAGACGAAAGCGATCTGCGTGGCACTCACCGTGGGCGCACGCAGGAGGCGCGTGGCGCCGCCACTGGTCTCGTTGGCCGCGGAAGTGGATGCAGCGATGAAGAGGAGGGAAAAGAGGAGGGTCTGTTTCGGCATAAATCGTCCTCGAACTCCGTTTGGGTGGAGTCAGTATAACACTGGCGGGGCGATGGATCTCATGCAACGCTCGCCATCATCGGGAGAAGTCAATGTGGGTCTTCCGCGCAAGCAGGGCCGTGCGGTCATTCTGCGCCCTCAGCGCCAACTCCCGGCTCGGCGCACCGGCTTCGCAGCGCGGAAACCACCACCGCCAAAACAGTGGGATTTCGCCCGGTCAGTAGCATCCAAAGCGGCAGCCGGTATAGTGGGGGTATATAATAATTTCCGTTTGGAAGGAGCTTCGATGCCTCTTAGAGAAGCTGATCTCAAGAGTCTGGAGTCCTGTAGACGGGCATTTCTTCAGGATGCCCGCGCGATTCGCACCGGAACCGCACTGAGATTCTGGATTTATCAAAGGGTCGGCGTGGAGAAGGAAACCTTCGACCTTTTCCCGGTGCTGATGGACGATAGATGGGTCAGAGAATACATGGCCAGAAATGGTAGCGCGGTCCTGTGCGACGGGATCTGTCGCTCTACCGTAGATGGCCGCGTCCTTATATTCGAGACCGAATCGGAGGGACTGAACCCTGGCGTCCTGGGTTTCTTAAAGAAGGCCGTTGGTTCGCTCATGAACTCGGCCGAAGTCGCCGTGCGGATGATTTCCACACCCGCGAGACGGCCGCAACGAAACTGACGCCCACGCTCAAGCGAGAGATTCTTGGGCGGCCGGCGGATTTTCTCAATCGCGTCGTTAATTGCGCACTACGTCACGACCGGCGCCCTAAGTGGCTCGGCGTGCGGGTCCGGGCGCTGGTGGCAGAGCCTGGTTTATTCCAGTGCCTGCTCCAGGTCCGCAATGAGATCGCTGGCATTCTCCAGGCCGATCGAGGCGCGCAGCAAATTTTGGGGAGTCTTGGTGCCCCGGCCTTCGACCGACGCGCGGTGCTCGATCAGGCTATGCGGTCCCCCCAAGCTGGTGGCACGGGTGAACAGCCGCACGCCGGCGGCCACCTTCATGGCGGCTTCCCGGCCGCCACGCACCTCGAAGGACAACATGCCCCCCGGCGCCGACATCTGGCGGCTGGCGACTTCATATCCAGCGTGGTTCGGCAGTCCCGGATAGTGAACGCGTTCAACCGCGTCATGCCGCTGTAGAAATTCGGCGACCGCCAGAGCGTTCGCGCAATGTGCCCGCATGCGCCAGGGAAGAGTGCTCAGCCCGCGCAGCGCCAGCCAGCAGTCGAACGGAGACGGCGCTGCCCCGCCAAACATCAGCGCCTTCCTGGCTCGCTCGAAAAGATAATTGTCATGCCGTGTGATCAGCGCGCCTCCGGTCATGTCGCTGTGGCCGCTGATATATTTCGTGGTCGAGTGCCAGACCATGTCTATGCCACAATCGAGCGGCCGTTGAAGCACCGGCGTTGTGAAAGTGCCATCGCACACGCTAATGGCGTTAACCTCGCGGGCAATCTTCGCCACTGCGGCGAGATCCGTAATCTTCATGAGCGGATTTGAAGGTGTCTCGGTGATTAACAGCCGCGTGTTCGGCCGAGTGGCTGCCCGAAGCGCGGCAATGTCGGTCATATCGACGTAGCTGGTTTCCAAGGGCCACTTGCCAAACAAACCGCCGATCACTTGACGGAGACCGAAGTAGACATCGTCTGGCGCGATGATGTGATCGCCTGGCTCCAGACCTTGCAAGAGCGCCGTGGCCACGGCAAGGCCGGACGAGAAGGCCAATGCCTCCTTTCCGCCTTCGAGCGCGGCCAGGCATTCTTCAAGCGATTGCCGGGTTGGGTTTCCCTCGCGAGCGTAGCTGAAGCCGAGCGGATATTGGCCATCGGAATCGCGTTCGAAAGTAGTCGAAAGGTGAATGGGTGGCGTCACCGCGCCTGTCGCCGGGTCGCTCCGACGGCCCGCGTGTACCGCCAGCGTTTCGATTTTCGCGGCTGGAATCCTGGACTTCTCGATTGTTCGGGTTGTTGGCATGGGGCTCCTTGACGAATAGTTTACTTTCGGATCATGGCTCCTGGAGCCGGGCGGCCGAAACGGGGCGTTCCGCAGGGACGTCTTCAGCCCGTAGATCTGGCCAGCGTAACCGATTTGAGCGCTCACTATGGCACCGCCGCCGGCTGCATTTCGCGCTCGAGTTCGGCAGTTTGTATTTTGGTCGCCGCTGTACTCTTTCCGGCCGCCGCGAAACTCGGAGTCGTTTTGGAGGTGCCGCAATCGGTGCCTGCCCCATTTTGCGCCAACCCGATTCCAGCCGCAGTCGGCCGTTCTCCTCGTGCAACGCGTCGCTGTCCGCCTGGCTATTCTGCCCCTTCGTCGTTCGCCGTCCACGAAAAGCTCAGGCGTCTCGCGCAACTTGAACGATTTTGGTCTTCCTGGCGTTTGCGTGTTTGCGCGGCCGGGCTGGCAGTTCCCATAACTCGGACGATCAAAAGCACGGCGGCCGGCGAAGCCACCCTCAATATGCCAACCCCTGAAAATCCCAAACGTAGCTCCAGAGTTGTTCGCCGCCTAAACTGAGGCCTGGTGCGCTGAAATAGGCCATTTCTTGGCGTTGAGTTCCTTGCGTTACCACCAATTCGACCCTTCCATGCGGTACGGGTATAAGGCTCATGGGAAAACCCAGGCTTGCAGGAATCGTTAGTTCTCCGGCCGTAGCTCGCGGTGCTAATTCGAGGACAAACAATCCCTGACTTGTGCTCACACGAAGTTGCACATCGATCACACTATTGCTATCCCCGCCCGTCCATGTGAGTTGATACGGCAACGTCAAGGCTGAGCCAGGAGAGGGTGGATTGGTGATGGAGATCGCCGGCGGGACGGATGCGGAGGCTGAAAACGCACCCACGTCAGGGCCCCCGCTCGCAGCAATCCCATAACTCCCTCCCGCCAAGGTGCCGGGCGGTAATGTGGCTCGATAGCTGATTTGGCCGGCGCTCACCTGCGGCGCGATGGTAATTGCGTTTGCCGTTACCCCGGTTATGGCTAGCGTCCCGGCATTGAGCGCTGTGGGAGGTGCCGCCTGGCAATTCAAGGGGGTGATAGGGGCAGCCTCGCAACAGTTGACTATCCCGACCTGGACAGGGGTCGGAAATGTCACCTGCTGCCCTCCCAGAAATTGCACAGCTATACCATCGCTCGAGACCGTTCCGCTCGCGCTCACCACAGAGTTCTTCTCCCAGGTCACCAGCCCCAAGCTGGTGGCTGTTGGCCTGGCGCAACTGCCCCCGCCATCCTGAACGCTCACGGTTACCACCTGGCTGAAAACTCCGCTGTCGCTTGCGACGTACAGTGGTACGTGACAGCTCTCGAACAACTGCGATGGTTGCAGCGGAGCGATGTTGAGTTGATCTACACCGACCGTTCCAGGCGCAGGCCCCGCGTATAAGACTCCGAGCGCCTGATTGGTCTGGTTTCCTGGCGTGCCATAGAATGGCGTGATTACTGGCGAGGACCCACCCGAAGCAACGTTGTCGCCGGCATTGTACTGCCACGGAGCGCCATCCTGTAAATCCGCAAACCGCCCCAGCCCATTCATAAACAGCGCCATCGCGGCATCGTGAAGCGGATCGAAACTGTTCTCTGTGCTGTTGACCGAGAGCGTGCCGTCGGCGTGCACATTCAGAACGGAACCGGCGCCGCACCCGCTCGCATCCTGCGTGAAGACACCGAAGGCTCTCGCAACGGCCGGGACAGTCACTGGAGAACTGCTGCCTGCTGCTGTAGACACCAGGATTTCTGCGTCCTTACCGGTTTGAAGCGCGAGCGGGACTTGCAGATTGATCTGGGTTTGCGACACGTAAAGCAAAGGAGCCGCGATTCCATTAATCGTCACCTGGGTGCCGGCCAGGCGGACTGGCAATGCCCCATTCTCATAGGTGCCCACAGCGGCTGACGCGGCGAGCAACTGGCCCTTTATGGTAAGAAGCATTCCAGGGCTTATTCCCTGTGCAGTGGTGCTGAGCAGACTGGCGGCGTTCAATACTCCGCTTGCCTGTACAATCGGCGGCTGGGTGAATGCTGCGGCCGGCAGCAATAAACTGAGAATGATTACTCGTGCGTAGGGTGTCACCTTGGAGTTACCTCCATTTGCAGACTATATCATTTTCACCCGTGCCAGCCGCGTCGTTTGATTGCTGTTAGAGTCGTTTCGCCCACTTGCTCTTTGAACTAAGCCGAACGACAAGTCGCGTT
>DATAUH010000277.1:0-34922 GCA_036268375.1 Bryobacteraceae bacterium
GCGCGTCGTCGGGAAAAGTGGCGCTGGTGAACGGCACGAGCGCGATCGGGTCGTGCACGGCGGCGAACGTGGTCGATCTGGTGAGCTATGGCTCCGGTTTGAGTTGTTCGGAGACGTCGGGCGCGCCCACTTTGTCGAACACGACCGCGGATCTGCGCGCGGGCCAAGGGTGCACGGACACTGATAACAACTCGGCCGATTTTACTGCCGCGGCGCCGAATCCGCGCAACAGTTCGTCGCCGGCTAGCAGTTGCAGCGCCGGTCCTTCGCCGCTGACGATTACGACGACGATGCTGCCGAGCGCCACGGTGAACAATCTGTACTCGACGACGCTGGTGGCGAGCGGCGGAAGCGGGACGAAGATGTGGAGCTCGACGGCGCCGCCCGCGAATCTGGCGCTGGATGCTTCGACCGGGATGTTGAGCGGTATTCCGCAGACGCCCGGCGCGACGAACATCACGTTCACGGTGGTGGATGGCAGCGGCAGCGCGCACGCGACACTCGGCCTGACGGTGAATGCGGTAGGCACGTGCGCGCCGATCACGATCGGGTCGGTGCAGGGTAGCGCCGATGCGTCACCGATGGTGGGGCAGACGGTGACGGTCGAGGGGATTGTGACCGCGCTGCGTACGAACGGTTTTTTCGTGCAGGACGCGGGTGACGGCAACAGCGCGACCTCGGATGGCGTCTTCGTTTTCACGAGCAGCGCGCCGAGCGGCAACGAGGCGGTGGGCAACAACATGTGCGTGACGGGGCGCGTGGCGGAGTTCGATGGGCAGACGGAGCTCGATTCTCCGACAGCGTTTGCACTTTCGACCGGCAACGCATTACCGGCAACGCATGTGCTGACGACGACCGATTTGAACGCGGCGGGGCCGATTGATCAGTTGGAAAAATATTCGGGCATGCGTGTCTCCGTGCTGAGCATGACGGTGACGGGCCCGACGGGCGGCACGGTGGATGAAGTGCACGCGACGGCATCGAGCAACGGCACGTTTTATGGCGTGTTGACGGGGACGCCGCGGCCGTTCCGCGAGCCGGGCATCGCGTTGACGGATACGCTGCCGCCTGGGACGCCGCCGAACGTGCCGCGTTGGGACACGAATCCGGAGGTCATTGAGATTTTTGGGCCGGGGCAGGTGGGCTGGACGCCGATCAACGTGACGAGCGGTGCGACGGTGACTGGCATCACGGGCGTGATGAGCTACTTCCCGAGCATGTACGAGATTCTGCCTGACCCGGGCGCGGGAACGGCTACGGGCGATGTGACGTTTACAGCTGTGCCCGACAAAGCGGCGACCGAGTTCACAGTGTCGTCGACCAACCTGGAGCATTTCTACAACACGACGCAGGATCCGACTCGGCCGTCGGGTGCTTCGTCGACCAACGTGGACCCGACGGCGTTCGCGAATCGGGTGAAGAAGTTGTCGCTGGGCTTCCGCGAGGTGCTGAAGCTGCCGGATGTCATTGCTGTGGAGGAGATGCTGAACCTGGCGACGCTGCAGACGGTGGCGGCGCAGGTGAATGCGGATGCGCAGGCGGCGACAGACGTGAATCCCGG
Source organism: Bryobacteraceae bacterium (assembly GCA_036268375.1). GTDB lineage: Bacteria > Acidobacteriota > Terriglobia > Bryobacterales > Bryobacteraceae > PALSA-243. The sequence goes on from DATAUH010000277.1 coordinate 1,562, forward strand.
CTACACGGCGTACCTGGCGGAAGGCAACGACATCAGCAACATTAATGTGGGCTTCCTGGTGAAGTCGAACATCACGGTGGTGGATGTTACGCAGTACGGCAAGGACGAGACGATCGTGAACCCGACGAGCGGGAGCGTGAGCAAGTTGAACGACCGCCCGCCGCTGGTGTTGCGCGCCCGCGCCGCGCAGCCTGGCAGCAACAACTCAGTGGCGTTCACGGTGATTGTGAATCACCTGCGTTCGCTGGATGATATCGACGATCCTTCGAGCGGGCCGTTCGTGCGGCTGAAGCGCCAGAAGCAGGCGGAGTATCTGGCGAACCTGATTCAATCGCGGCAGGCGGCGGATCCGAACGAGAAGATCATTTCAGTTGGCGACTACAACGCGTTCCAGTTCAACGATGGCTACGTGGATGTGGTGGGCACGATACTGGGAACGCCCGCGCCGGCCAGCCAGGTGGTGCTGGCGAGCAATCCGCTGGTGAATCCGATGCTGACGGCGCTGGTGAACCTGGAAGACCCGTCGCAGCGTTACTCGTACACGTTTTCCGGCAGCGCGCAGGAGATCGACCAGTTTGTGCTGAACCCAGCAGCTCTGTCGATTTTCAGTCGCGTGGCGACGGCGCGCGTGAATGCGGACTTCCCGGAATCGTATCGCGGCGATTTCACGCGGCCGGAGCGCGTTTCGGATCACGATTGGTTGGTGGGCTACTTCACGCTGCCGCCGGCGACTGCGCCTGCGAACACGGATGTGACGGCGAGCGTGAGCATCACGTCGACGGGGCTTTCGTACAACCGCATCACGAAGCAGTACACGGGCATGCTGACCATCAGGAACACGAGCGGCGCGGCGTTGAATGGACCGCTGCAACTGGTGGCGACGAATTTGACAGCGGGCGACACGCTGGCGAATGCTACGGGCGTCGGCGCGGCGGGTCCGTACATCACGGCGGCGAGCGGGTCGTTGGCGGCGGGCGCGTCGGTGCAGGTGACGGTGCGGATCGACGGCACGCAGACGGCGTCGCCTACATTTACGCCGAAGTTGTTCAGCGGCACTTTTTAACTAAAGGGGGGCACTCATGAAGGCTGGGACATTTACTCTTTTGGCTGCGGCTCTGTGGATTACGCCGGTGTTTGCGAGCACCTATACAGTAACGGTGGACACCAGCTCGTTGACGAATCCAACGAGCGGATTTATCGATTTCGGATTCAACGGCGGATTTCCGGCGACGGCAGCCATCAGCAATTTTGCGCTGACTGGTGGAGCTTTGCACGGGTCATCGATTACCACGCAAGGCACGATTGCGGGCGCGCTGCCTGGCACGGTGACGATAAGCCAGGACACTGCGGATTACGATGAGGGGCTGACATTCGGCAGTTCTGTGAGTTTCACGCTGGATCTGACTGGGACACCTTCGGGATCGGTTGGCGACGTGTTTACATTTTCGTTCTTCAATCCGAACTTCACGGGCGGTCTGTTGACTGGAAACAATAATGATTTCTGGCTGGCCCAATTCCAGATGGACACGCAGGGCAACATCACGTCGACTGCGTTTGCGAATCCTGCGGGCGGGCCCAGCTTCGCCACGATTCAAGCGGTTTCGGTGGGTGCGCCGGAGCCGGGAACGTGGGCGCTGGTAGGACTGGGTGTGTTGGGCGCGTGGCTGCGCCGGCGGATGTGCCCGAGACCGAGGTTAGAAGAATAATTTCACGCAAAGACGCCAAGCTCGCAAAGAAGATCTCAGTAAAGGATACGAGTTCGGCGATTCGGAAGGCGGACCGCGCTAATTGCGCAGAGGCTTGCCGGTTTTGAGCATGTGCTGCATGCGTTCCTGCGTCTTCACGTTGCCGCAGAGGCTCAGGAACGCTTCGCGCTCCAGATCTAGGAGGTATTGTTCGGAGACCTTCTGTTCACCGCTCAGGCGGCCGCCGCTTAGCACGTAGGCGAGCTTTTCGCCGATCTGAGCGTCGTATTCGCTGATATAGCCGCCTTCGCGCGCGAGGAACACGCCCATCTTGAGCAGGGCGAAACCGGCTTCGCCCGCGACGGTGATGTCTTCGCGCGGCGCGCCCGGGGCGTAGCTCGAACGCATGGCGAGCGCTTCGGCTTTGGCGTCAGCAATCAGGCGTTCCGCGTTCATCGTGATGCCGTCGGAGCCGCGTAACAGGCCTAATTCACGGGCATTTGCGGCGCTGCCGGAGACTTTGGCGAAGCCGATGGTTTCGAAGACGGCCTTGAGATCGCCGCCACGCGCGATCAGTTCCTTGCAACCGCCGCCGGCGGGAATCACACCTACGCCGACCTCCACCAGGCCCATGTAGGTCTCGGCCGAAGCTTGCACGCGCGCGGCGTGCAGTACGACCTCGCAGCCGCCACCGAGCGTCATGCCGAAGGGCGCGGAGAGTACGGGCTTTGGCGCGTACTTTAAAGCCATGTTGGCTTGCTGGAACCGGCGAACGGCGCGATCCAGCTCATCCCATTCGCCTTCCTGGGCGGCCAGCAGCACCATCATCAGGTTGGCTCCGGCGCTGAAGTGTTCGCCTTGATTGCCGATGACGAGGGCTTCGCAACCGCTGCTCATCTCTTCGATAGCGGCCGCCACCATTTGTATGGCGTCTTCGCCCAGCGTGTTCATCTTGCTGTGGAATTCGAGGCAGAGCACGCCATCGCCGAGATCGACGAGCGATGCGCCGGGGTTTTGTTTGACGACTTCGCGGGCGCGTTTAAGGTCGCTGAGGACAATGACGCCGGGGCGCGGTTCAAGGTCGCGGAAGGTTGCGGCGCCGAGGTCGAAGTAGCGTTGGCCGGGCTCGCCGGCGCGGTCCAGGGTCTCGTAGAAAGAGTTGGCGCCGGAGGCAAGCATGCGTTCGATGTTGTCGGGCAGCGTGCCGCCATCTTTCGCCATGCGTTCGGCGGTGGCGCGGAAGCCGAGTGCGTCCCAGGTTTCGAAGGGGCCGAGCTGAAAGGCGAATCCCCAACGCATCGCGCGGTCGATTTCGACGATGCGGTCGGAGATTTCGGGAATCATTTGGGCCGAGTAGATGAAGAAATCGCGATAGAGGCGCCACAGAAAGTTGCCGACGGGGTCTGTGCTGGCGACGAGCGTGCGAAGGCGCTGCGGAAGATCTTCGATGACGCGAGCGCCCTCCGCTGTGGGGAACTTCACCTTCTGCGCCGGATGGTACTCGAGCGTTTTGCGATCGATGGCGTGGATTTCTTTGTCTTCGCCTTTGCCGACGCGCTTGTAAAAGCCCTGGCCGCGCTTTTCACCCAGCCAGCCGCGGTCGATCATCTGCTGCATGAAATCGGGAACGACGAAGCGTTCGCGCGCAGGATCGTTGGGAACCAGTTCGTAAAGATTGCGCAGCACGTGCGCCCAGACGTCGAGTCCGATGATGTCTACGAGGCGGAAACTGGCGCTACGCGGCAGGCCGATTAAAGGTCCGGTGATGGCGTCGACCTCTTCGATTGTGAAATCGCCTACCACGGTGAGTTGGTGCACAGTGGAGCCGAAGAAGCAACCGAGGCGATTAGCGATGAAGTTGGGTGTGTCTTTGCAGGTGACCGGGCCTTTGCCCAGATGCAGGTCGCAGAAATCGGCGACCCAGCGAAACACTTCGGGGGAAGTGGCGGGGCCGGGAATCATTTCGACCAGGTGCAGGTAGCGCGGCGGATTGAAGAAATGCGTGCCGAGGAAATGGCTGCGAAGTTCATCGCTGAAGCCTTCGGCAATGCTGGCGAGGGGGATACCGCTGGTGTTGGTGGAGAGGATTGTGCCGGGCGTGCGGACGGCCGCGATGCGCTCGAATAGGCTGCGTTTGATGGCGAGATTTTCGGAGACGGCTTCGATGATCCAATCGCAGTGACGAAGGCGGCCGAGATCGTCTTCGAAGTTGCCGGGCGTAATCAGGGGTTTTACAGTGTCGGTAAAAAAGCCGACGGGGCGCTGTTTAGCGGCGCTTTCGATGCCTGTGAGGGCGGCTGCATTGCGCTTGGACTGGTTCGGTAAAACGATGTCCAACAGGTCAACGGGGAATCCGGCGTTGGCGAAATGGGCCGCAATACGCGAGCCCATAGTTCCAGCGCCCAGAACCGCGACACGGCGAAGGGGCTTGAGAGGCATGCCTCTCCTTTACTTAGTGAGTTTTAAACTTTGAACCAAAATTTGATCGTCACGGATGCGGCCCTTGATGGCGGCCTGAGGCTTTATGCCGCCGCCGTTGCCATTGAGCATCGCGCGACCGGCTGTACTGCCCTGAATGGCGACGGTGGCGTAGCTGTCGCCGCCGTCATCCAGGTTGAGCATGCGGCCATCCGTAAGCACGAGCGAGAAACCGTGGCTGTTGCCGGTGATGGCGCAGGTCGGATCCATCTGGCGGGCGTGAAGATCCGGCACCTGATGTTCGAGAACGTCCGAACGTTCGGAGGCGAGCGTTTTCGAATCGACAGTGACTCCGGACGCCGAAACCTGCGGATTCTGCTGCTGCGCGGGCTGAGACGAGTTCTGATAGCCTTGGCCAGCGCGCATTTGAGAACCGGCCTGAATCTCGGCGCTGGTTTGCGCGGGAGCTGCGGCCGAGAACGGCACAGCGGGCAGCGACATATTCAACGCGCTGCGGTTGCGGCAACCCGCGTCCACCAACGTGCCCGTGAGAGTGACGATCGGTCCGGGGCTGGCCTGCGGCGTAGCGCCACGGTCGCGAACCGCGTTGGGGGTTTGCGCATTGGCCAGAAACGCCGCCAACGCAAGCGTGGTTGCGGTGCTTACGAGTGTTTTCATTCGCTGGTCCTGAACTGTCAAGTTATCATAAAACGGTGCGAGCGCTCAAAGGCAACGCGGGGAAACATATCGTCATGAAAATGTTTTTTTCGCAAGTGCGCGGCTGAATCGCATGGAGCCTTTGCGACAGAAGTCTCGCTTTCGGTTGCCCTCCTGGGCTCCGCAGGCGGCCGGATATGTTCTATCGGCCGTGTGCCTGATCTGGGTATTGCGCGGTTATCCCATAAAAGAAGAACTGATCCCGGCTCTGCGCGAACTGGATTGGAAGTGGATCGCGATTGCGATCGGATTTGATGTGAGCGTCTACTTCGTGCAGGCATGGCGGTGGAATACGCTGCTGGAGCCGGTGATCCGGCTGGGCTTTTGGCGCACGTCGCAGGCGATTTTCGTGGGCCTGTTCGCAAACGAAGTGCTGCCATTGCGCACGGGCGAACTGATTCGGTGCTACCTGCTGGCGCACTGGAACAACCTGCGCATCTCATTGAGCTTTGCCTCGGCTGCGGTGGAGCGCTTGATCGACGGCGTAGTGCTGGTGGCCTGCTTCATGTTTACCGCGGGCATAGTACGCGGCGTGCCGGAGGACTTAACGATACTGGTGCGGATCTTGGGCATTGGACTGATCCTGCTTTCGGTCGCGCTGATGTGGCTGATCCGCCGAAAGTTGGACACGCACCCGGTGTTTAAGGAGAGCCGCTGGGCCGCCACGTTCCGGCACGTGGTGGAGGGGCTTCACCTGATGGGGAATCGCCGGACGTTGGTGGTTACATCCAGCATCAGCATTTTGTACGTGGTGCTGCAGTTTTTTTCGATGTGGGCGGTGATGAAGGCATATCAGTTGGACCTTTCATTGTGGGCCGCGGCGAGCGTCGTAAGCATCATTCGATTGTGGACGGTGGTGCCGAACGCGCCCGGCAATCTGGGCTTTCTCAACGCGGCATGCGTAGTGGCGCTGAGAGGCCTGGACGTGGAGCCGAAGGTTGCAACTACGTTCTCGATAATCCTGTTCGGCGTGTGGACGCTGCCTATTGTTGCTTTGGGTGCGATCGCTACGGCGCTGACCGGATCGAATATTACGGAGTTGCGGCGGAGAGCGCGTATGGGCGCGCAAGGGTAATAAGTGGTTTGGCGCATACGATCAGTTGCGCCGTCGAATGAAGATCCGCGCTATAACCTAGGTAGGAGGCCGCTCCGCTTGCACGTGGCGGGGCGAGTGGCCATTGAAGATTACCTACACGGGCAGGCAAGTCGAGTTGAAGCCGGCTCAGCAGCAGAAGCTGGAAGATCAATTCGCAAAGATTGGCAAACTTCTGGATGGTAAGAAGGAATGCGAGATTCATGTGGTGCTCTCGCTTGAGCGGCACTTGAACCATGCTGAGGCCACCATCAATTTTTATGGTCATCAGATCGCGGGACTGGGATCGAGTCCGGACCTTTTCACAGCCATTCATGGCGCGGCCGAGAAGCTGGAAAAACAGGTGGTGAAGGCGCGTACCAAGTGGCGCGACACCAAACGTACGCCGCGCAAGGAGGAGGCCGCCGCTGCCGAGGAAGCTCCGGTTGAAGTGGAACCGGAGGCGGCCGAGGAGGAAGAAGCCGAAGTCCCGGCCGAGCAGATGGTGCATCATGTGAATCACCATGACCGGCGTAAACCGATGACGCTGGACGAGGCGATGTTGGAGATTGACGGCCGCGACTATCTTGTCTACCGCGACGCCAAAAGCGATTGCGTGAGCGTGCTGATTCGCCGGCGCGATGGCGCTTTCGATTTGATCGAGGGATAATCGCGCGCGATGGCGAAAAAAAAGACCGCTGCGGGCCGCAAGCCGGACCTGGTCGTAATCACCGGCATAAGCGGCTCTGGCAAAGGGTCGGTGCTGCGCGCGCTCGAAGACCTGGGCTACTACGCCGTCGACAACATGCCGGTGGATCTGATCCCGAAGTTTGCGGAATTGATCCGCGATAATCCCGGCATCGAGGCGGCGGCGCTGGTGGTGGACGTGCGCGAAAAGGAAGGGCTGAAGCGCTTTCCGCTGTTGCTGCCGAAGCTGCGGGAAATGGTGAAGGCGCGGCTGATCTTCATGGAGGCCGATGACGAAGCCATCATCCGGCGATTCAGTGAGACGCGTCGGCCCCATCCACTTGGCACGAACCGGTCGATCCTGAAGAGCGTGCGCGCCGAGCGGGAGAAATTGGCGCCGATTCGCGCGCTGGCGGATCTGATCGTGAATACGACCAAGTTCACGGTGCACGATCTGCGCGACTTCATCGGCGAACGGTTCCGCGGGCAGGGCGAGGAATCGCGAATTGCGGTTTATGTGACCAGCTTCGGGTTTCGCAACGGCGTGCCGCCGGATAGCGATCTGGTCTTTGACGTGCGCTTTTTACCGAACCCGAACTATATTCCAAAGTTCAAAAACCTGACCGGACGAAACCCCGCGGTGGCCCGGTATATACGATCGTTTCCGCAGACGACGGAGTTCATCAAGCGCATTTCGGAACTGCTGGTTTATCTGCTGCCGCACTACGTCAGGGAAGGGAAGAGCTACCTGACGATTGCGTTCGGATGCACGGGCGGACAGCACCGTTCGGTGATGATGGCGGACGAGATTCGCAAGAACCTGCATGGGGCGGGTTACAACGCGAAAGTGACGCATCGCGACGCGAAGTAGGCCGCGGCCGCATGTTAAAACTGGCGTATGCCAACTTTTCGCGTCGAAACGCCGCAGCGGAGTTACGATGCCGTTGTCGAACGCGGCGTAGTGTCGCGGACGGCCGATTTTCTGCCTCGGAAAAGTGGCAAAGTTTTTGTCGTTTCGGAACAAAACGTTTGGCGTCACCTGGGATCACAGCTTTCGGAAGCATTGGCCGGCGTGGCATTCGAACCGCTTTTTCTACCGGGCGGCGAAGAGAACAAGCGCCTGGCGCCGGTGGAGAAGTTGGCCGAGCAGATGGTCGAATGCGGCGCAGACCGCACCAGCATGGTGGTCGCGTTCGGCGGCGGCATCGTGAACGACATGGGCGGATTTCTGGCCGCGATCTTCATGCGCGGAATTCCGGTGCTGCAAATTCCGACGACGCTGCTGGCGCAGGTGGACGCGGCTGTGGGCGGAAAGACCGGCGTGAACCTGGAGTGCGGGAAAAATCTGATAGGGAGCTTTCATCAGCCGGATGCGGTGCTGATCGATCCATCGGTGCTGGAGACGCTGCCGGACCGCGAATATCGCGCCGGATTGTACGAAATTTTGAAGGCGGGCGTGATCCGCTATCCCGATCTGTTCGCGTATCTGCGCGATTCGAGCGCGGCGGTTTTGGGGCGCGAGCCCGCGGCGGTGGATCACATCGTGGCCGAGTCAGTGCGGATGAAGGCGGAAGTGGTGTCGTCCGATGAAAAAGAGGGCGATCTGCGCCGCATCTTGAACTTCGGACATACATTCGGCCACGCGCTCGAAGCCGAAACTAAATATTGCCGCTTTTTGCATGGAGAAGCGGTGGCGTGGGGGATGCGCGCGGCCTCTCACCTGGCGCAGATGACGGGTCACCTGTCGGCGGAAGAGTGCGTCGACATTTTCGAACTGCTGGATCTCTACGGGCCGATTCCGCCAGTGGATGGAATCAACGCGGAGAACCTTTTCAAACGTCTGGTGCACGACAAGAAGACGATTCAAGGCAAAGTGCACTTCGTGCTGCCGGTGCGCATTGGAGAAGTGATCGTGATCTCCGGCATCGAAGACCGGTTGGTGCACGACGCGATCCGGCTGGCGCTTTCATGAGCTCGTCTGGCCGAGGCGCGATGCCCGCGGGCATGAGCGATCCGCGCGAGGCGGCCCAATGGGTGCGCGGAATGTTCGGACGCGTGGCGCCGCGTTACGATCTGCTGAATCATCTGCTATCGTTTCACATCGACCGCTTTTGGCGGGCGCTCACGGTGAGCCGCGTAAAGCCGATTTTGCAGCGGCCGGGAGCGCGCGTGCTGGACCTTTGCTGCGGGACGGGTGATTTGATGCTCGCGCTCCAGCGGCGCTCGGGTGGGCTGGTGTTCGGGTCCGACTTTTGCCACCCGATGCTGATCGCGGCCGGTGAAAAGAGTGTACGAAAGCGTGCGCGCACATCAATCTTCGAAGCCGATGCGCTGCAATTGCCGCTGGCGGACGCGTCTTTCGACCTGATTACGGTGGCGTTCGGCTTTCGCAATCTGGCCGATTATGAAGCGGGTCTGCGCGAAATGCACCGTTTACTGAAACCGGGCGGAACGGCCGCCATTTTGGAGTTCACGCAGCCGCCAAACGCAGTGGTTCGCGCACTGAACGATTTTTATACGCACCGGATCCTGCCGCGAATCGGCGGTTGGGTATCGGGCGCGCCCGATGCGTACACTTATCTGCCGGATTCGGTGAGCAAATTTCCGAACGCGCCGAACCTGGCGGAGAAGATGCGCCGCAACGGGTTCGACGAAGTCAAATTCGAGTACTTCACGGGTGGGATGGTGGCTTTGCACCGTGGGTTGTCGCGCCCGAAGGCGTAGCTTGGCCGCCGCTTTGCTTCGCAAGACCGGTTTGGATCATTTGCGAGAGTCCCAGGCCGCCTTTTTGCGCGATCATCGACGCCAGTTGCTGCTCGGCGAAGCCGGAAGCCGCGCCTCCAGCTTGATCGCTGCCCGTTCCCAGCCACCCGCCGCCTTCGTGGACAGAACTGAGCATCTGCGTAAGCAGCAGGCTTTCAAACTGCTGCGCCGCGTCCTTGATTTTGGCGGGGCTGTCGGATTTGAACGATTTCTGCTCCGGAATGCGCGGAGCGGCGTTCGCCATCGCGGACATCGTCAAGTCGGTCATTAGATCACCTCGATCTCGGCTTCGAGCGCGCCGGCGCTCTTCAAACTTTGGAGAATGGCGATGATGTCACGCGGCGTCGATCCGATGGCCGCGAGCGCCCGCACCAGTTCTTCGATGGTTGCGCCGTCTTTCAGCATCACGTTGCGGGATTTCTCTTCAGACACCTTGACCGAATCCTGTTGAACGACTTGCGTGGTTCCCTGCGAGAGCGGGTTCGGCTGCGAGACCTCCGTAATGCGCTGTACTTCGACGTTCAGGTTGCCGTGCATGATGGCGACGGGCGAGATGCGCACATCTTTGCCGAGCACGATGGTGCCGGTACGTTCGTTGATGATCACTTTGGCCGCGCGGTCGGGTTCGACGGTGAGGCTTTCGAGTTCCGCCAGGAAATCGGTGCTGCGGGTCAGGTAGTCCTTGGGAATCGGCACGCTGACCAGGCCGGAATTATCGGCGTGCGCGTTGGTGAAGCGCTTGTTGATGGCTTCGGCGATGCGCGATGCGGTGGTGGCGTCCGGTTCGCGAAGCTGCAGGCGAGCCACGGTTTTCGGTGTCACGGACGGCGCAGCGCGCTCCACGATGGCGCCGTTGGGCGCGCGTCCCACGGTCGGATGATTGACGGCCTGAGTCGCGCCGCCGCGTCCGGCTAAGAATGCGCCCGTAACAACGGGGCCTTGGGCGACAGCGTACACCTGGCTATCCGCGCCCCGGAGCGAGGTCATGATGAGGATACCGCCTTGCAGCGTCGCCGCGTCTCCGATCGATGAAATTGTCACATCGAGCCGCGTGCCGGGCTGCGCAAACGGAAGCAGCGTCGCCGTTACCATCACCGCCGCGGTGTTCTTCACACGAATCGCGGTGGGTGAAACTGCCACGCCCATGCGCTCCAGCATGTTGGTGAGGCTCTGATACGGGAACACGGTCTGTTGGCTGTCGCCTTTTCCCGCCAGGCCAACTACGATGCCGTAGCCGACCAGTTGGTTGTCCCGAACGCCCTCGACATCCACGAGGTCTTTCAATCGCGCGGCAGGCGCCGCGACAGCAAGCAACAGAAGGATAGCAGTGGCGCGCATATATTAGAAGGGAAGAAGTCCAAGGAGAAATCGATACAGGAAGTTCGGACGGCGAATCGCATCGCCGACAACGCCTTTGCCATTGACGCGGATTTCAAGCTGCGCCAGGCGAATTGACTGCACGCTGTTGGTGGAATCGATATCCGCGGGGCGTATGATGCCGCGGACCGTGATGGTCTGCTTTTCGGAGTTGATCTGCAGGTCTTTCGCAGCTTCGACCACCAGCGTCTCATTAGGCAGCACGTGAGTAACGCGCGCGGTAAGCACGGTATTCAAGCTGGTGCTGCGAGAGGTGGTGCCGGAACCATTCAGCTCGGTATCGCCCGAGGTGTTGGCGAGATTCGCCAGCGGGCCGTTCGCTTTCGTCACGCCGGCGATCGCGTTGATGCTGTTGGCCGTGCTGCTTTTGCGCGAGGTTTTTGTGGCGCCGGTGGACACTGCCGAAGCGGATTCGGAAACGATGATGGTGAGCACGTCGCCAATCTGGCTGGCGCGTACGTCGCGCGCGGCGTCCGACAGACGCGAGCTCGCAACCCAAGTCGAACCGGGGCTGATCGCGGCGCTCTCGGCAGAGCGGGCTTCAGCCTCCTCGATGTAGTGATCCAGCGCCGTTTGCGACGACGCCGTTTTTTTCTTGTTGTCGCCCGCGGCCGCGCATAGCGTCACGAGCAGGATAAGAGACGTCAGTTTCATTGCATCACCGGTACATCGAGAGAGACTTTGCCTTTGGCCTCAATTTTGGCCAGGAACCTTTTTGTAGACGACGGGTTCACGACTGAAATTTTTTCTCCGACTGCGCCGGAGCCTTCAGCGCGCGCTTCGAACATCAGGTGCGTGTGGCCGCTCTGCACATCCACCTCCACCACATCGCCGTTGCGAACGTCTTTCAGCGTGTCGAGCATATCGCGGCGAATCTGGGAGCCGGCGCGAACCATTGTCCGCGGGCAGCGTCCAACGGCCTGCGCCAAGCTCTCCACCACGGGCTGTGTGGATGGAAACTCATCGCGCTCTTCGATGCGAAGCTGCGAGGCTTCGATCGGTTTGCCGGTCTCGAGATCGGTGGCGGCCACTACGCGCGTGGAATGCACAGCGACCGTTAGCCGCGCCCAAATTGTAAAGTCGCGATTGGGAGCGTATCGTACGACCCCGAACCACACGACGCCGGATGCCGAGTTGTTTCGCAAGCCAGCGCGATGGAAAATGATTTCGCCTTCGGGAACCGCCTGTTTGCTCACCTCTAATATCTCGATCTTCGCGCCGGGCAATTCAGCCTGCATCGCGGCGAGCACTTTCGGCTGATCGAGCGGAGCCGTGACGCGCTCCACGCACACGTCGTCATCGGGCACATTGGCCAGATGGAAGCGCACGGCGAACTGCCGGAGTTCCGAAACGTGAAAGACGCGCTGAGTGCCGGGCGCCGGCGCGTATGAGAGCACTGTGTCCGGGGGAGCGCCGTCGAGATGCAGATCGGCCGCCGTGATATTGCTGACCCCGGCGGGCAGAGTGAGGCACGCGGCGACGGCGAATGGCGCAAAGAACATCATCGGGATAGATTGTTGACCTGTTGATACATCTGGTCTGCGGCCTGGACGACTTTCGAGTTGGACTCGTAGCCGCGCTGCGCCTGGATGAGGTTGATGAATTCGTTGACGATCGACACGTTGGACTGCTCAACGTAGCCCTGCATCAGCGAACCGAGACCTTCCGTGCCGCCAGGCGATCCAACGGTCGGATCGCCCGAGGCGTCGGTGGCCGAAAAGAGATTGTTGCCCATGCCGTTCAAGCCGGCCGGATTGGCGAAGTTTGCGAGCTGGATCTGGCCGGCCTGTTGCGCGGCCGTCTGGTTCGGCAGCGTATAGCTGACAGTTCCATCGGAGGCGATCGTGATCTGCTGCGCGGAGCTCGGAACGGTGATTTGCGGCTGCACCGGATAGCCCTGACTCGTGACCATGTTGCCGCTCTTATCGAGCTGGAACGAACCGTTGCGCGTGTAAGCGGTGGTTCCGTTGGGCATCTGAATCTGGAAGAAGCCGTTGCCCTGGATCACCATGTCGAGCGGGTTATCGGTCTCCGAGAACGAACCCTGCGTGAAGATGATTTCGTTGGATGCGGCGCGTGTACCAAGGCCCAGTTGCAGACCGGTGGGCACTACCGTGCTCTGGCCGGAAGCCGTTCCCGGTTGCACGATGCTTTGATACATCAGATCCTGAAATTGCGCGCGGCGAGCTTTGAAACCGACCGTGTTGGCGTTGGCCAGGTTGTTCGAAATGTTATCGACGTTGATTTCCTGCGCGTTCATTCCGCTGGCGGCGCTGTATAGTGCACGAAGCATAAGTAAGTCCTTCTAAGAAAAATTCGTTTAAACCTTGGCGACCTGTTCGATTGCCTGTTTATCCATGTCCGCGCCCATCGTCGCGGCTTTCTGCAGCATTTCGAATTGCCGCATGACGTTTACCAGCCGTACGGCGGACTCGGCGGTCCCGGTATTCGACGCTTCGAGCTGGCCCTGCTGTACCGAGGTTGCCGAGGGCGCCTTCACCACAGCGGCAGGATCGGAAATCTTAAAGTAGTTGTTGCCATGTTTGGCCATGCCCGCAGTGCTGGTGAAATCGGAAACCTGTAATTGGCCGATGACCTTTCCGTTCTGAGTTACGGTTCCATCGCCTGAGACTTCAATCGGCTGTTTCCCTGAGAAGGTTAGTGGTTTCCCCGTAGTTCCTTGTACGGCGTAGCCCTCGGCGCTGGTTAGGTTGCCGCTCGTATCCAAGCGAAAGTTTCCGTTGCGCGTATACAGCGGACCATTGGGGCCTTGGACGGTGAAGTAGCCTGTACCGGAGAGCGCGAGGTCCAGTTGATTGCCCGTCCCCTGCAGCGTGCCTTGGGACATGTCCGTGTACGGCTTCTGCACGACCGGCATCGTAGCGTCGTTGCCATATTCTGAGTAGAGGCTGTAGAACTCGCGATCCGCTTTAAAGCCACCGGTGCTGGCATTCGCGATGTTGTTGGCAAGCAGGTCGAGCGATTCCATGCGCGACCGCATGCCGCTGGCTGCCATTGCAGTTAGTGAATCCATGCCGTGCTTGCAATAGCACGGACACGGCCAAACTTTTTTATTTCGTTAAGTTGCTCAAATCGCGCACAAACAGACCGATATGAAGGTCGAAGCGGGGGAAGGTCGTGGCAAAATCGTGCCGCGATGAAACGCGAACGGCAAAATCCAGCCGCGTGTTGGTTCGCAACTCATTGATAAAGCGAGCGGACAAAATGGCGCGCCAGGTGCATTCTGATGCGGCGTGAACGCGCTTCCGATTTCCTTTGCGATGATGCAGCCGGCCTCTTCTGCGCCGGCGAGCGATAATCCTCTCACATCGGGAGCTTCTAGAAGGCCCGCGCCCACGTCTACTGACCAAACGCAGCAGAGCGATGCCTCCGAATCCGACAATCAATCGTCCAGGTCTTCGTTCCATTCGATGTTGCATGGACTGCATGATCACGACGAGGAAGAGGAGCGGCCGAAGAGCAAGCCTGCCAAGAAGGAATCGTCGAATAAAGACGCGGTTGCGGATACAACGCAGCAAGCTCCGGCGAAAGATAGTAAGCCTTTAGCGTTGTCATTGCCGCAGTTGGGAATACAGGCCAACGTCGCGGCGGCGCAATCCCAGCCGGACGCTGCAGCCGACGGCAAAGAGGACGCGGCTCTCAAAATCGGCGGCGGCGGACGTAAGCAATCGGGAGCCGGCCATATAAAGATGATGCCGATTTCGACCTCCTTCGGACGCATACGCGGCGACGGGTTGAAAGAGACCGAAGAGGACGCGGAGACGAAGGCAAAGGGAATTACCGCCGAGGATATTGAAGAAGCGGGCGAGGCGTCTCAGAATGAAACGCGCGGAGTGAGGACTGTTCCAGAAGGGGACGCCGGCGCGCAGAGTTCCAAGGTTGCATTTGAAGCGAGCCTGCGTGTGAACTCCAAAGTCGCGGCGCAGCCGTCGCAACCGAACCGGCAGGCGCCTCAAAAGATCGAAGCTGGTGACGCGAGGCAGCAAGCAAAAACAGAAGACGCGCACGCGCCGCGACCGGCCAATGCGCCGGCGTCAGCCAACAAACGTGACGATGGCGAGCGTGAACGGCAGGATCATTCTTCAAAATCAGACGACGGGGCGGATACGCCCGCAGGTCCGCTAAAGGATAGCCCGGCCGTCGCAGCTCCGTTAGCGACCGCTGTTGACCCGACTATAGCTGCTGCCGCCGCACATGCCGCCGGACACGGAGCGCAGCCCACGTCGCGTGTGGATGCGCCCGCGGCGCCCGCGAGTTCACCCGCGCCGACTTCTACGTCGGAGGCAGCGGCTCCCGCAGACCCCGCGCCTGCTACCGCGCCCACGACCGACATCAAAATTGCAGTCGGCGACGGCGCCCAACGCGTGGAACTACGTATTTCCGAACGTGCAGGAGATATACACGTTGCAGTGAAAACACCCGATTCTCAGTTAGCGAATGCCTTACGTAACGATTTGCCTTCGTTATCGACCAAGTTGGAACAGAGCGGATTCCATGCCGACATGTGGCGCCCAGAGGCGTCATCAGGCGAACTGCGGACTGCGGAGACGGCCAACGCTAATACATCATCCGACTCGAATCAGGAGCCGGACGGCCGCCATCAGTCCGAACAAGAGCAGCAACAGCAACGAAATCAGCAACAACAGCAGCAACAGAATCTTTACCGCAAGACTGCAGGAAAGGAATTTTCATGGTTCTTCGAATCGATTCGTTGATTTGAAGACCGCGCGCCGTCAGGCGAATGCATTTCAGAGGACCTAATTATGTCGCCCATACCATCTACTTCTTCGACCACCAGCACGCCGTCGGCGGCGAGTTCCAGTGGAGTCGTCAACGCCGCTACCGTCAGCTCGGAAAAGAATATGTTTCTGCAGTTGCTGGTGGCGCAGCTCAAAAACCAGGATCCAACCCAGCCGATGGATAGCAGCACCTTCGTAACCCAGTTGGCGCAGTTCCAGCAGCTCGAGTCCACCGTCAATATGGGGCAGGACGTTACGGCTATCCGCACGGATGCGGATAAGTTGTCTGGTGTGAGCAGCACTTCCAGCACGGACGGCTCTTCCAACACAGACACGTCCGGAAACACCGGAATCTAAGAATAAAAAATTTGAGAGGACTTTAGAGAGACTATGTTGACCGCATTTTCCACAGCGCTTTCCGCGCTCAACGCGACTTCGACTGCCATTAACGTAGTGGGCAACAACCTGGCGAATATGGATACCACCGGGTTTAAGGGCAGCGACCTTTCGTTTGCCGATCTGATGTCGCAGACAAGCGGCACCGGTACGGCTCATACACAGGTCGGGCTTGGCACCGCGCAGCCGCTGACCAATCAAGTGTTTACGCAGGGCTCGATCCAGAACAACGCGGGCCCGCTCGACGCGGCCGTTCAAGGCCAGGGCTTCTTTATGGCGCAGACCCCCTCAGGCAACACGGTGTATACCCGTGACGGTACGTTCCAGGTGGATAAAGCCGGCAATCTGTTGACGGCCACCGGCGGGCAGGTGATGGGCTGGAACTCCGCGAGTTCGACGGGCGCAATCGACACGTCGGGCGCGGTGACGGGTATCCACATTACGGCCGGCGCGCTGAACGCCCCGGTTGCGACCACGTCAATGAGCGTCGATATGAACCTGAATTCGGGCGCGGCGGCCGATTCGACCTCGACTTTTTCCACGCCTGTCACGGTATATGACAGCCTCGGAAACTCGCACGTGCTCACTGTCAGCTTTACCAAGACGGACGTAAACAAGTGGAGCTACCAGGTCAGTATCCCCGGCGAGGATGTGACCGCCGGAACGGCTGGAACACCCTACGACATTCCGCAGGCGAGTGGTACGATGACCTTCGATTCGAGCGGCAAATTGACCGATCCTGCTGCCGGAAGCCCGATTTCGGTCGCGATCCCGGGTTTGAGCGACGGCGCAAGCGACATGAGCATGAATTGGGACCCGTATAACGGCGCAATTGGGCGAATCACCCAGTTTGGTCAGCCTTCGGAGACCTCAGCGAACGCGCAGAATGGCGCTGCGGCCGCACAGTTGGTGAGCGTCAGCATCGCGGATGGCGGCACAATCATGGCTCAGTATTCCGACGGCGTGCAGATGGCCGTAGGTCAGTTGGCGTTGGCGGCGATCTCTAACCCCAACACGATGATAGACATAGGCAACAACGACTTCCAGTTGAGCGCGGCTTCGGCGGACCCCTCGGTAGGAACCCCGGGAACGGGCGGACGCGGATCGGTCGTCGGCGAAGCGCTTGAAGCTTCGAACGTCGATCTGGCCACGCAGTTCACGAACCTTATAACGTACCAACGAAGTTATGAGGCGAATGCCCATGTTGTGACTACGGCGGATCAATTAAGCCAGGACACTATAAACCTTATCCACTAGACCGCCGATGACTACCCAGGATGAAATAGCCCAATTGGGCGAAGTGCCGGTCGATATCGAGATCGAACTCGATCGGCAAACGATGACAGCTCGCGACGTACTCGGTTGGGAGAAGGGCAGCGTCATCGGAACGACACGATCTGCCGGCGAGAACATCGATATCTACATCGGCGGAGCGCTTTGCGGCTCCGGCGAAATCGTAGTAATCGAGAGCACGCTGGGAGTCCGGATTACAGATTTTCTGTAGTCACTCGCTAAGCGGGGCCGTTTCATCCGAAAGGCGGTCCCATGGAAACGATTCAACAAACCGGAGCAGTGGCGCTAGTACTGGCGCTGCTGCTCCTTTTTTTGTGGTGGCTACGCAAGCGCGGCTTGGTCGTAGTCGGCGGAAGTGTTCCGGCGGTGCGCCGAAATGGAACACGTTCCCTGGAACGTTTGGAACGTTTGCCCCTCGGCCCGCAGCACACGCTGCACCTGGTCCGCATGGGTGGATCGGCCCTCTTGATTTCCGCCTCGCCTTCCGGCTGCGAAGTGCTGCACCGCTCGGATCTGCGTGAGATCGCCAATTCTGGAGATGTTCAATGAAGCGCTTCCTCATTCTGTTTCTGGGCCTGTCTTTAAAGGCGTTCGCCGCTGCCAGCGCCGCCAGCGAACCTCTCTCCCTCTTCGGCATATCGACCGGAAAGGGCGGATCTACAATCAGCGCGCCGATGCAGATCCTGTTACTGCTCACGGTTTTAACGCTGCTGCCGGGCGCGATCATGGTGATGACGCCCTTCCTGCGCATCACAATCGTCCTGCACTTCCTGCGGCAGGCGCTGGGCACGCAAACCACTCCCTCCAACCAGGTTTTATTGGGACTTTCGATGTTTCTGACCATCGTGCTGATGCAGCCGGTAGCGTCCGACATCTACAAGAATGCCTGGGAGCCGATGGAGGCCGGGCAGATGACCACCACTCAAGCGATGGACGCCGCAGCCAAGCCGCTGCACGCCTTCCTGATCAAATTCGCCCGCGAAAAAGAGCTTAAGTTGTTCGTCGAAATCTCTCATTCTCCCGCCCCGCATACGCCTGACGATGTGGACATGAAAGTGCTTATTCCTGCATATATCCTCTCTGAACTGAAGACAGGGTTTCAGATCGGCGCAGTTTTGTTCCTGCCCTTTCTGGTGATCGATCTGGTAGTTGCTTCGGTCACTCTCTCGGTCGGCATGGTTCAGCTTCCACCCGCGATGATCTCGGCGCCGTTCAAGATCTTGCTGTTCGTGCTGGTGGATGGTTGGACGTTAGTCGTCGGTTCCTTAATGAAGAGTTTCTACTAATGACACCTGATTCGGTTGTACAGATTCTGCGGCACATGTTGCTTTCGGCCTTCTGGCTGGGCGCGCCGCTCTTAGCGGTTGGCTTCGTGGCGGCGATTGTCGTCAGCTTGATTCAGATCGCGACGTCGATCCAGGACAGCGCGTTCAGCGCCGTGCCCCGTCTGGTGGCCTTCCTGGCGTCTCTGCTGCTGTTGCTGCCGTGGATGATGGAGCGCGCGATGTCTTACGCCACCAGCATCCTGGGAGATCTGGCTCACTATGCACGATAGCCTCACGCTATCCACGGGAACGCTCTACGCGTTTCTGTTGACGTTAGCGCGCGTGGCTTCTGCAATTACGTTTGTTCCGCTGCCCGGATTGAATGGGGCTTCGCAGCCAGTGCGCGCGGCATTCGCGCTGTCCTGCACCTTTGCGCTGTTTTCGCGCTGGCCCGCGATGCCGGACAACGAAGTTTCCTTTGGAACGCTTATGGTTTGGGTTGCCGCCGAGTGCGCGCTAGGTATCGGTCTTGGCGTGTGCGTTTCGATCGCGCTCGAGGGCTTTGCCTTCGCCGGTCAGATGGTGGGCGTTCCGGCAGGTTTCAGTTTCGCTTCAACGGTGGACCCGAACACGGACGCCGATTCAACCGTATTAGTCACGCTGTCGCAGATGATCGCCGGCCTTCTGTTTTTCGCGCTAGGCCTGCACCGCGAGGTGCTGCGCCTGTTTGCGCTCAGCATGGAACGCGTGCCCGCCGGGAAGTACATCTTCAATCACACGTCGGGCGAAATGCTGATTCGCGCGTCCGCCGATTTCTTCCTCATTGGAATTCGACTGGCGATGCCAGTAGTGGCGATGCTGCTGATCGTCGACATCGCGATCGCGCTGCTGGGCCGCTTGAATGCGCAACTTCAACTCACCTCACTAGCGTTTCCCGTAAAGATGCTTTTGGCCCTCTTCATGCTTGGAGTGGTGGCAGCGGCATTTCCAAACATTTTGATGGAAGCGACGGGCCACTCCTGGGCCACGGCGCACCACCTGTTGGGGATGTAAGAGGACCATGTCGGATAAGTCAGAGAAACCTACAGAACGGCGGGTTAAAAAGGCCCGCGAAGATGGCAACTACCTTTCAGCGAAAGAGTTCGTCTCTGCCATGCAGTTCTGCGTGTTTCTGTGCCTGCTCGGCGCATGGGGCGCCAAATGGTTTGCCGGTTTTCGCGCGACGGCGCGGCGCCTGTTTCTGCTGCCCTTCACGATTCACGATCTGAATCGCGAGATCGTGACGCACTACGCCTGGCAGATCTTCATGGAGCACATCGCCCCGCTGCTGGGCGCGGGGGTGATTATAGCGCTCGCCACTATGGTCTTCCGTCTGGCCTCTACCAAGTTCGGTTTTAGCTTCAAGAAAATCGCGCCTGACTTCTCCCGGCTCAGCCCGATGAACAAGTTGAAGCAGCTTCCGGGTAACAACGCCGCGGCCGTGGCTCAGGCGGTGATCATGCTGCCGCTGTTTTCGTATGCCATCTATGCCGTAGCGAAAGACAAGCTCGAGCTGTTTCTGACGTTGCCGTTCCACCAGGTGGAGGACGGCTTCGGCGTGTTCACGGCTTCGGCGATGAGCCTCTGCTGGAAGGCTGCCGGCCTCTTCATCCTGGTTGGCGCCGTCGACCTGTTCCGCCAACTCAAGAAGTACAACTCCCAGCTCAGTATGTCCAAGCAGGACATCAAGGACGAACACAAAGAGGCGGAAGGCAACCCGCAGATGAAGGCGAAGGTCCGCCGCATCCAGCGCGACAACGCTCGCCGCCAGATGATGAAGGAAATCCCGACGGCGACCGCGGTAGTGGTCAATCCGACGCACTACGCGGTGGCGCTGCGCTACTCGATGGATGCCAACGCGGCCCCGGTCGTGGTCGCGAAAGGCAAGAACTATCTGGCTCTGCGCATTAAGCAGAAAGCCATGGATCACTCGGTTCCGATTATCGAAAATCCGCCGCTCGCGCGCGCTCTCTATGCGGCGTGCGAACCGGGACAGGAAATTCCGCCGCAACTCTACAAGGCGGTCGCAGAAATCCTGGCGTACATCTACAAGCTTATGAATGGAAGGCGTGGTTAGGTAATGAGTCCAGCAAAAGCAATGGCTGCTCCGGCGGTCGGAGGCAAAAACAAATTCGGGCTGTCTCCCTCAGCGATGAAGATGCTGGGAGAAATGGCGGTGCCGCTCGCGGTGCTCGCAATTGTGATCGCGCTGATAACGCCGCTCCCGCCGTTTATTCTCGACCTCCTGATCGTCGGCGATATTCTTATGTCGGTGACGGTGTTGATGGTTTCGCTCTACCTCATCAAACCCACAGAGTTTTCGTCCTTCCCAACCACCCTGCTGCTGTTGACCCTCTTCCGTCTGGCGCTCAATATCTCCTCGTCGCGCTTGATTCTCTTGAACGGCAATACCGGCACTGCGGCCGCAGGCGATGTCATCGGCGCATTCGGCAGCTTCGTCGTCGGCGGCAACTACATCATCGGTACCGTGATTTTCCTAGTGCTGATCGCGATTCAATACGTCGTCATCAACCACGGCGCGGTGCGTATTTCGGAAGTCACGGCGCGCTTCACCTTGGACGCCCTCCCCGGCAAGCAGATGTCGATCGACTCGGACTTAAACTCCGGCCTGATCGACGAAGCCGAAGCCAAACGCCGCCGTAAAGCTCTTTCGATGGAAGCCGAATTCTACGGCGCCATGGACGGCGCCTCGCGTTTCACCCAGCGCGACGCCGTGGCCAGCATCATGATCACGAGCATCAACATCGTGGCCGGATTCCTCATCGGCGTGCTGCAGCATGGCATGGAATTGAGCAAAGCGATCCAAACCTATACGGTGTTGACGATCGGCGACGGCCTGGTAACAGTGATCCCGGCGCTGATGATCTCGATTTCCGGAGGTATGATCGTCACCCGCGCCAGCGCCGACAAACGCATGGGCGAGGAGTTCCAAAAGCAGATTTTCGGCAACGCACAGCCGCTTTTGCTGGCTTCGGGCGTACTGATGCTGCTCTCCATGATCCCCGGTCTGCCGAAACTGCCGTTCTTCATTTTAGGAGGCGGCGCCGGCTACATCGGGTGGAAGATCAAGAAGCGTCAGGACGCGGAGCCGGTAGTCGAAGATGCAAAGGTCAGCAAGCCCGATCCGGCGAAGGACAGCCCCGAAAACCTGTTGAAGGTGGAGCCGCTGGCCATCGAAGTCGGCCTGGGCCTGGTCAGCATGGTCGAAGGCGCCGAAAACTCTCCGCTGCTGCGCCGAATCTCTTCCATTCGCAAGCAGTTGGCAACCGACCTCGGATACCTGCTGCCGGCGGTGCGCGTAGCCGATAACCTCTCACTACGGCCCCGCGAATACGCAATTCTACTGAAGGGCGTCGAAATCTCGCGGTACGAGTTGCCGCAAGGCTGCGATCTCGCGATCCCCATGGGACCACCCGATCCGTCGATCCAGGGCACGCCCACCAAGGAGCCGGCGTTTGGTATGAACGCCATGTGGATTCCATCGCAGCGCGCCGAGCGTGCGCGCAACGCAGGCTACACGGTAGTGGATGCGGTCAGCGTACTCGGTACGCATCTCTCCGAGTTGATTCGCCGCAATGCTTACGAGCTGTTCTCGCGCCAGGAGACCAAGCGCCTGCTGGATCGCGTCAGCGGCGACAACCCGAAGGTGGTCGAAGACCTGGTTCCGAAGCTGCTGCCCTTGGCGACCGTTCAGCGCGTGTTGCAAAACCTGCTGCGCGAGCGGGTCTCCATTCGCGACGCGGTTACCATACTCGAAGCCCTGGGCGAAGCGGGCGCAACCACGCGAAACCCAATACTCTTAACGGAGTACGTCCGCCAGACGCTGCGCCGCGGTATCGTCAAGCCGTACCTCGGCCGCACTGGCGAGCTGCCGGCCTGGTTTGTTGACCCGGCCATCGAACACGCTATCGAGTCCTCGGTGGAACACGGCGAACAAAACAGCCACCTGACGCTCGCGCCGCAGGCCATCCGCGACGTTCTGAACCGGATTTCGGCCAGGATCGCGGTGGCGGAGTCGCCCATAGCAGTCATTACGTCGTCTGGGGCGCGCTACTTCCTGCGCCAGATCGTTGAGCCGTCCATGCCGAACCTGATGTTCCTCGCGCACAACGAAATCCCGGCTGGACTGCGCGTGCAATCGATCGGAAACTTGCAATAGACATCTCCGGGCCGGCGCCTCTCGCTATCCGCAACATTTTGAACCAGAAACTGGTTCGGGTTGCGGTGGTGTAGGCGCTGGCCGCCGGGGAGAACATCTCAGGAAGTCGCTTTCCCGGCCCCCACAGGCCCTTCCAAACTAAGGTTTCTGCCTCCCTAACGGCATCCCTGCCGAGCTACCTCTAAGAATCCCTCAGTATTTTGCAGTAGACCACTCTACAGTCCCCCCGCCATGCCGCCGATAGACAAGTGGGCAGATGAAGATTAAGTCGTATTTCTCAAACACGGTAGAGAGCGCCATGGCGATGGCGCGCCAAGAGCTTGGGCCCGACGCCATGCTGATCAACAGCCGTAAGGCGCCGGCCGAGACGGGTCACCTCGGGCAATACGAGGTAGTGTTCGGAACCACCGAGGGCGGCGCTTCCGCGCCCGAGTTCACTCCTTCGGCTCCCCCGCCGCAGCGGGATCGCCTGACCGCCGACGTAGCGGAACTCAAGCAGGAACTGGAAGCGATGCGCCGCGCCATGACGCGTACGGCGTTTGCTCCGCCGGAATGGCTGGGCGCAGCTCCCGACCTCTCCGACGCCTATTCTGTCCTCACCGCCAATGAAGTCTCGCCGGAGCTGGCGAAAGAGATCGTCCACAACGTGGAAGCTCGCGTCGGCCGCGGAGCGCGCAGTCAATCCCGCAGCGCCCAAGTCTATCAACAGGCGCTGATTGAAGAGATTGCTTCCAAGTTCACCGTGAGCCCGGGACTCGGTAAAGAAAACTCCCCGACGCGCATCACCGCCCTGGTTGGCCCTCCCGGAGCGGGCAAGACCACCACTCTCGTGAAGCTGGCCGTCAATTACGGTCTGGCCGCGCGCCGTCCCGTGATGTTGCTGACGATGGACACCTATCGCATTGCGGCCGCCGAGCAACTGCGAGCTTATGCCGCCATTCTGGGCGTCGGCGTCGAAGTGCTCGACACGGTTTCGGCTTTGAGCCAGGCGCTCGAAGAAAACCGCGGCAAAGATCTGATCCTGATCGACACGCCGGGCCTGAGCCACGGCGATATCGGAGGCGAGAGCGGCGACGCGGCGTTGCTGGCGCGTTTCCTGCGCTCCCGCAGCGACATCGATACGCAGCTTGTCATCCCCGTCTCCATGAAGCCGGCTGATGCGGCCCGCATGGTCGACGCGTACGACATTTTTCAGCCGCAGCGGTTACTCTTCACCCGCATGGATGAAACCAACTCCTACGGCTCGATTCTGAACGAGGCGGCCCGCACCAGCAAGCCTGTCTCTTTCTTCTGCAACGGCCAACGCATCCCCGAAGACATCGAGGAAGCAACACCCGCACGCTTGACGGGCCTTGTCCTGAGCGGGCGCACCACCTCCGCGCGAGCGGCTGCATAAGCAACTGGAGCATTTATGTATTCGTCGGCCCTATCTGAACCCATCGCCGAAGCCGAGCGCGAGCGGCTTATTCTTGAGCACCTTCCGCAGGTGCGCCTGATCGCGCGCCGCATTCAGGAGCGTCTGCCGGAAAGCGTCAGTCTGGAGGATCTTATCTCCACAGGCGTGATCGGGCTCATCGCGGCCATCGATCGCTTCGACCCGACGCAGAACGTCAAGTTGAAGACTTACGCCGAATACAAGATTCGCGGCGCGATTCTCGACAGCCTGCGTGGAATGGATTGGGCCCCCCGCCAAAAACGCCGCCGGTCCAAGCAGATCGAGGCCGCCATTGCGGAAACGGAACAGAAGCTGCATCGTGCGCCCACTGAAGACGAAGTCGCGGCGCACCTTGGCATTTCGATCGACGAATATCACGAATGGCTGGTGGAAATACGCGGCCTCACGGTGGGAAGCCTGGAGAGCGCGGTGGGCGAATCCGGTAAGGATCTGCTAAGCTTCATCCCCGACAACGGCGAGAATCTGCCCTCCACGCTGTTCGAGCGGGCAGAGCTCGAACGCCTCCTCAGCAGCGAGATCGACCGCATTCCTGAAGTGGAACGAACCGTGCTTGGTCTCTACTATAAGGAGGAACTGACCTTGAGGGAAATCGCGCAGATTGTGAATCTGCACGAATCACGCATCTCGCAGTTGAAGACACAAGCCATTCTGCGGTTGCGGGCGCGGTTGGCTGAGCAGTGGCCCGCTGCCAGAGGTCAGGTGACGGCATGACGCCCAAAATAAGCGAATTATTCGAGCTGTTCGCCGCCAGTTTGGCGCAAGTGTTTGAATCGATGGCGGAGCAGCGCCCGGAAGTAGAGTGCAACCCCATCGGCTCCCCCGAACAGCAGCAAATGCTGTGGTGGGAGCAGCCCCTGCAGTTCGCGCCCGGCATGAAGATCTGGACCGGCGCGAAGCGCTCCACGTGGGAATACTCCGGCGCCCTGACGTTGAAGGCCGCTGGAATCGAAGACATCGAAGAGAAAGAAGCCCGGAATACCTACCTCGAGATTCTCGGCCAGGCGTTATCCGCCTTGGCTCGCGGCATCGGCGGAGTTCTGGGCCATGAAGTGACCTGCGAAGGCGGATCGGAACACGCGCCCGATTTTGGAACAGAGGAATGGATCGCGGTACGCATGACGTTCGGATCTGAAACACTGGAGCCGCTGGTACTGACCTTCAGCTCGCAGTTGTTCGGCATCCTCGCAGCGCCGCCGGTCAACGAAGTGGTCGCGCCCCCTGCCACCATCGAGGAGGACGACGAGGACGCGGAACCGGTTCCGATGCGTTCGCGCACCATGAGCCTGCTGCTTGATGTCGATCTGCCGGTGAGCATCTCCTTCGGCAAGACGCAGCTTGCCATGCGCGACGTCATCAAGCTGACGACCGGGTCGATCGTCGAATTGGATCGCACCGTAAACGAACCGGTGGACGTTCTGGTGAACGGCTCGCTGGTGGCGCGCGGCGAAGTGGTGGTGGTTGAGGGCAACTACGGCGTACGAATTCTGGAGATCACCAGCCGTCAGGAGCGAATGAGGACACTGCGATGAACGAATGGTTTATACTGGCGGGCCTGATTATCGCCCTTTCGCTGTGTGCGCTGTTGATCAGCCTCTGCGCCTTCTTCCGCGCGAACGGCTCGCTGCGGCGCTCTCAAATCGCGCTGAAGGAACAGGGCGAGGAGTGGGCGGAGACGGTCAACACTCTGCAGGGGAAGATCGAAAGCATGTCCACGGAGATGCAGGAATCGGCCTCACGGCGCAATGTAGTCGAACCATTACCGGGGTCCCCAAAAGCCTGCATGAATCTCACACGCCGCTCCCAGGCGCTGCGCTTACGCCGCAAAGGCGATTCACCGGAGCAGATCGCTGAGACGCTGAACATGCCGCGCCAGGAAGTGAGCCTGCTGTTGAAAGTCCACGAAATCGTCCTGAACAACCTGTAATCGCAATTTCAAGCGAAGCAAAACACGGGCGGTCTGCGCAAGCGGGCCGCTTCTCGCATTTTGAGGCATGATTCGATGCCTTCGGCGTACGCGTGAACGGCGTTATTTTCGTCTCTGCAGAACCTGTTCGACTGCGGTTTGAACGTCGCTCTTCGCCTCCTCGCCCTCCCAGTACTTGACCACTTTTCCCTGCCCATCAATCAGTATTGCGACAGGAACGCCTTCCACCTCGAACGCCCTGTAAGCAGCCCCATCGCGATCCAGCAACGCCGGCAACGTCAGGTGATTGAAATTCAGCCACAACCGGGCATCGTCCACCGTGTCCTGTGTTACGCCCCAGACGATCAACCCCGCATCCCGGTAAGCGGCTGCCAGTTGCTCCGAAAGCGCGGTTGCGCGTTTGCAAGGGGCGCAGTAGCTACCCCAGAAATCCAATAAAACCGCATGTCCGCGCAACTCCGCCAGGCGAACGCGATTGCCCGAGAGGTCATTCAGCGCGATATCCGGCGCCTCGCGGCCTTTCCACTCCGGCCTGGTCGTCCGCGGGTTTTGGAACCGGTCCAGCGACTGAATCAATCCCTCGGAGGGCGGTTGGTCGAATGTAAGTGACGTAACCGTCAAAGTCCATTCCCCCACATACGGTTCCGGTTCGGTTATCTTGAGCACCCACAGTGTCTCTGGATCAATATATATTTTGCGGTGAAAGGTTGCCGAGTTCGGCTTAAAATCTGGCGAGGTGTCGTAAGTCGCGTCGACAATCTCGCATTGGTAGTTGCGTCCCTGGTACGTTACCGTCTCGACTCCGATTCGTTGCGCATCGAGCAGGCGGTTGGCCAGCTTTTCGAGTGACACGAAGGGCCGGATGAAAATACGGCGGTCTGGACGTGGATCAGTTGCATCGGCAACTACGCGAGTCGTACGCAAATTGGAAGTGCTCATCACGGCCTGCATCGAATTGCGTCGCAGACCCACTGGAATGAAACGCGGCTGCGCAGCTTCGGTCTCAAAATCGTAAGTGAATTGCCAGGATGTACCCGGCGCTTTAGCCGTTGTGACTCCCTTGACGTCAAAGCTGCCCTGGTCATTGTAATAATTTGAGGCGCGGCGCAGAAGGTCCACGCGGGACTGGCCGTGGGCGACTGCCGCGGCGAAGCTAAGCAAGACCAGGTAGCGTTTCAACATAGCGAATGTCCTGTCACATTCTATATGTCGTACATCTGGGGAATAGGGACGGTCGCTTGCTGGGTATCTGTTTTCTTTGCCGGGCTTCTGATCCGCTGTTAAGCGGCAATGTATTCCCTGGGCACTGCAGACGGCGCTGCGTCGAGGGCCGAATCCGCGGAACTGGAGCGCAAAATCGGTGAGCAAACCCTGGGAGCAATTTTTTTGAAAGGGTGCTTGCAGCGCATCGGCAACCGCGGATGCTGCAGGCGTAGACGAAATCCGCCATCTACGAAATGGTTGAAGAAGGAGTGAAGGCAGATCGCGGGCCAACGCTTCTACGGATGTACAGTTGTACCGGGTTTCCCGGTCCGGCTTCCATCGCTTCCAAACACCCGATTCAGGCTGAGCCGAGCGCGGACATGGATCTCCGCGATGCGACGCAGAAGATTGCGGTGGAATGCCTGCCTACGGCTGCTCGCGCATGATGCGCGAATTGCGTGAGCGAGGCTGGAAGGTGAACCATAAGCGCGTTCATCGACTGATGCGCGAAGACAACCCGTTATGCGTGCGCAAGCGTAAGTTCGTCATTACCACCGATTCCAATTACACACGGAAAATCTATCCGAACCTGCCGCGAAGATGCCAGATCAGCTCTGCGCGCGACATCACCTCCCTCCGCCGGCGCGAGGAGTTCGTGTTTTTGACCGTGATCCTGGACGCCTACTCCCGTCGCTTGATCGGCCTCGCGCTGAGTCGGCACATAGAAGAATCGTTCACGCTCGCCGCGTTGCACACGTCGATCCGGGAAGCTCTCCACGCGGGAATATAACCGGCAATCGCTGCTACCCGGTCAGCAGCACGCCCATCTTTACGAAAGTAGCCGGATCATTCGAGGCGCAGTCTCAGTCACCCACTTCGAAACCCGCCACAGCGACCAAATCAGCAGTCTTCTTCTGAATGCCCATGGAATGGATCTTCGAAGCAAGCCCAACATAGCGTCGCAGGGCGCTCCAGAGGACCGATTGCTCGCCCCACCACCGCTCAGCGCCTATTTCCGGCGAACCGAGTGCTACTCTGAGCCGTATGGCCACGGCGCAAACCTGGGACCCGGAGTCCTATGCAAAGAATGCCCGGTTTGTATCGGATTTAGGATCGCCGGTCGTGCAGCTTTTGGCTCCGAAACCCGGTGAACGCATACTTGACCTCGGGTGCGGCGACGGCGTTCTCACTAAGAAAATCGCGGAAATTGGCTGCGACGTTGTTGCGGTCGATTCGAGCGCCGCATTCATCGAAGCGGCGCGGAAGCTCGGCTTGGTTGCTCATCTTGTCGACGCTG
The DNA here is from genome assembly GCA_036268375.1 of Bryobacteraceae bacterium. Classification (GTDB taxonomy): domain Bacteria; phylum Acidobacteriota; class Terriglobia; order Bryobacterales; family Bryobacteraceae; genus PALSA-243. The sequence goes on from DATAUH010000277.1 coordinate 30,094, forward strand.
TGGCGCTGCCCTATTGCGAGGAATTCGACGCCGTCTTCAGCAATGCCGTGCTGCATTGGATCAAACGGGCCGACGAGATGATTGCGGGAGTCCATCGCTCCCTGCGGCCCGGCGGACGATTCGTTGCCGAATGCGGTGGCTTCGGGTGCGTCGACAAAATCCGGCGGGCCCTGGTCGAGGCGCTCGACAAGCGAGGGATCGATGGAGAATCACGGGTTCCCTGGTATTTCCCAACGCCGGGTGACTATGCAACGCGCCTTGAGCGCGCCGGTTTTCGTGTCGACAGCATAGCCTTGATTCCACGTCCAACTCCCTTGCCGGGGGATATCACCGGTTTTCTCGAAACCTTCGGACTTTGTTTTCTCGCCGGGCTCTCGGGCCGGGATCGCGGAGAATATCTTCAGGAAGTTCGCTCTGTTCTGAAGCCCCAACTCATGAACGACGGCGGCGTATGGATTGCCGACTATGTCCGGCTCAGGTTCGCGGCAACCAAGACCCCTGGCCGATAAGTCGCGTCCGACCGCTATCGTTTAGCCAGTTCGGAGCCAGTTTACGGAGAGTTGTTTCTCGCAAAGTGGCCCCATTTTCCGTAGAAAAATTCGCGAAAGCGCACACAGGCCCCATAATGGAGACATGACCGTCGAGATCGATGGCGTCACTCTGCACCTCGCACATCCGGATGAGCTGAACATACAGTGGGTCGGTCAGGACGAGCTGATGCGCCAGCTTCTGGCCGCCTGGATGGTGGTGAACGAGCAGGACATGCCGATGAATCCGCGCCTGTTGGGGAAACCAGGCGTGGGAAAAACTACTCTTGCGTATGCCGCCGCCCGCCGCATGGGCCGCGATGTTTATATTCTTCAAGCTACGCTCGATACGCGTCCCGAAGACCTTTTAGTAACCCCCGTAATTGAAGGCGCAGGCAATCTGCGCTACGTTGCTTCGCCGCTGGTCACCGCCATGCTTCGTGGCGGAATCGCAATCCTGGACGAAGGCAACCGCATGAGCGAAAAGAGTTGGGCCAGCCTCGCGCCGTTGCTCGACAATCGCCGCTACGTCGAATCAATCGTCGCCGGAATCAAGATCAAGGCCCACTCCGATTTCCGCCTGGTCGCGACCATGAACGACGACGCCTCCACTTTCGAACTCCCGGAATACATTCACTCACGGTTGCAGCCCCAAATCTTCATCGACTTCCCCGAACGCGATGAAGAGTATCAAATCCTCAAAGAAAACCTCCCTTTCGCAGAAGAACGCATCCTCACCTACGTCACGGATTTCCTGCAGCTCGCGCACGCCGCCGACGAGCGTTACACTGTCCGCGATGGCATCAACGTCGCCCGTTTCGCCATCAAGTTGAAGAGCCTCGCCACCGAACGCGCGCATGAGATCCGCTCGCTTGAACTGGCGCTCGTGCAGGTGCTGGGAGAAGAGGCGTTGCGCTATGTCCGAAGAGACCGTTCCGTCAATTCCTGACCCCGCCAGTTTGCGGCGCGGACGCTTCACTTACTTTCCGGTTGTGCCCGGGCGCATGGAGTTCGCGATCGAGGTGCGGCGCGCGATTCTGCGCGACCGGCCGAAAGTCATTGCCGTCGAACTCCCCGGCTCTCTTGAAACCGCGTGGATCACCGGCGTGTCGCGCCTGCCGGCGATGTCGCTCATCTTTTATCCCACCGACGATGAGCAGGCCGAGTACGTGCTGGTGGAGCCCGCCGACCCGTTCACCGAAGCCATCCGCACCGGCATCGAAATCGGCGCCCAAATCGTCTTCGCCGACCCCGAAGCTGCCGCGCGTCCCCATATCAAAGACGTCTATCCCGATCCGTACGCCATCCGCCACATCGGTCTGGATCGCTACGTCGAAGCCTATCGCCTCTACCCCGCCGCGCGGTCCGGCGAAATCGCGCAGCACGCCTCCGGCATTGCCTGGAAGCTGCAAGGCGCCGACCCGGAGGCGACCGTTTTCGTTGTCATTTCGCTCAACATGCTCGACGCCGTCATGGATGCGATGGAAGAGCCGCAGGAGGAGCCCGCCGCCCGCCGCCGCGAGGTCGAGCTGTTCAACCCGCATCCCGAGTCTTTGGCCGAGATAGCCACCGAATACCCGCTGCTGCAGTGGCGCTACGAGCAGTTTCGGGAGTCGATGACCGATACCGCTTCCATCGACCGGAGGCACGTGCAGTTTGCGGTATTCCGCGCGGCCGAAAAGGATCACGAAGCCAACACCGGTGAGCGCATCGAACATTGGCAGCGGCGTTTGCTGGCGCGCTACTCGCGCAACCTGGCCTTTATCAATCGCGAACTCACCGCCAGTCTGTTCGATCTGACCGTGGCCGCGCGCGGCATCGCCGGCGACAACTACGCCTGGGAAGTCTGGGAGACCGCCGGCAAATATCCCACGCAGACGGATGAGACCGACATCCCGACCGTCCGCATTTCGGGCGAAGAGATGTGGCGCGACACCCGCAAAATCCGTCTGCGCCGCCGTTTGCCCAGCACCAAGCGGCGCATGATGCCGCTGGGCCTCAAGCCGCGCAAACGAGAAAAGACTCCCGGCGAATGGGCCAGTCAGCTCAACGGCACGAGCATCTGTTCCTATCCGCCCGAGGATCTCGTCGTCGAGGACTACGGCCGCTTCCTCAAGAAGAAGGGCAAGAGCATCCTCTCCGAGGAGCGCGCCCGGGTGGAGCCGTTCACGACATCGATTTTGGACGGGATCGACCTGCGCGAAACCATCCGCAAATGGTACGAACGCCGCATCTACGTGCGCCAATACCAGAAGATCCAGGGCGAAGTCGGCTCGGTGGTCGTGATCTTCGATGAGGATCGCGACAACCGCTACCCTTACACAACTACCTGGCTTGGCGAAGGGCAGAATGAGTCGGACATGGCGTTCTACTCCACATTCCCTTTCGACAAAATGGTGGGCCCAGGCATTGGACGCGCCGAATACGGCGGCTTTTTGATGAGTCTCCCGCCCCGCCGTATGTACGACGTGTGGCAGGACGTCGACTACGAATTTGCCGAGTCGAAATCGGAGCGGTTGTTGCTCGCTGCCATCGATTATTCCATTCACCGCTACGTCGTCTATGTGGCCGCCAAGCCGCCGCGGTCGATCTTCAAGACCATCGCGTCACGCGCGAGCCGCACCATCATCTATATGCCCATCGGTCAGCTTTCGCCCATCTCGGTCAAGAAAATCCGGGTCGTGCACGTGCTGGACGGCTACGATAAGCGCGCCATCGCGAAAGATTACCTCTGGTAGCCTGTCCATTTTCCGTTGGCTTCGCGGCGTGTTCGATGACCAGAATTTCCACCGGCGCCGGCCGCTTCCAGCTGCAACCCGAGCTGCTCTTGAATGGCCGCAAAATGGATGGCCCGCCGTTGCTCTGGCCGTCTTCGTCGGCGTCTTCCAGGCCGGATATCGAATCTGGATGGAATCCCGGTTCGATCGACGACGGGCCGCCCCAGTTGATTGGATAGCCGGGCGGTGAACGCCGGCATCGCGGCATTTTGGCCCCAAAGAATATAGGCGATCGCCGGTTGATCCGGCGCGCCGGTGCGTCCGGTCGGGATGAAAGATGAGCCGCCGCCCTTCGGGTCTTTAAGCTTCGCGCCATTCTTCGAGACGGCCAGAGAGTGCACGTTGCCTTCCCTGGTTTCGTGGTGAACCCTCAGCTGGAAGCGGTCCCCCAGGAGCGTCGGAAGCATTAGCGTTAGTTGTTGCCGGTCCGCTTCGCCCTCTGTTTTTAGCGTTGATATCGACCATCGCCGAGCCACGCCGGACCGCCCTGGATTTGATAGTGTTTCACCTGTAGGCCTCGCGGATCAGAATCGTCAGCGTCAGGTTGGTGACGGTGAGCCACCCTCCGGGCGTGACGCGGAAATCGACCGGACCACTATGGGGGTCCCGTTTCACGGTCGCCACTTTGAAAGCCGGCCGCTCCGCGATGCTCTGTCCGAACGCAGTGGGCGTCGAAATCAACGGGAGTATTGCCGCGAGAGCCGCCCGAATGATCGATCTGCTCTGCCATAAGACCCAGGGACCAGGCAATTCGATGGCGCGGAAAACTCTGTAAAGTGGATAGGCCGGGACGGCACGGAACACCATGGGCAACCTTCGCTGGCTGGATGTGACGGTGATCGCGCTCTACCTGGCCACTCTGGCCGGAATCGGGCTGCATTTTTCGCGCCGGCAGACCTCCACTGAGCGCTACTTCGTCGCGCGACGTTCCATTCCCGGATGGGCCACAGGACTCTCGCTGCTCGCCACCCTGATCAGCAGCGTCACCTTCATCGGCTACCCGGGTTCGGCGTTCGCCGGCGACTGGTCGAACCTCGTGCCCGGCCTGACGGTGCTCCTGATCGTGCCCGTTACCGCGTGGCTGATCATTCCCTTCTACCGTCATCACGTCGGCGTCAGCGCTTACGAATACTTCGGCAAGCGTTTCGGCTATCCGGCGCGCGTGTACGGCTCATTGGCATATTCGGCCACGCACCTCTCGAAAATGGGGTTCGTTTTTTACCTTTTAGCTCTGACAGTCAGCAGCATGAGCGGCTGGAATACCGACCACGTCATCCTCGCGGTTGGGGTAATCACCGTATGCTACACCCTCGCGGGCGGAATCGAGGCCGTCATCTGGGCGGATGTCGTACAGGGCTTCGTCCTTTGGGCCGGATTGTTGATTTCGTTAGCGTATCTCCTGTTTTTACCGGAACAGGGTCCGCGAGCCGTCCTTTCCGCGGCTTGGTCGAGCGGCAAAATCTCGCTCGGCAGCCCGCAGTTCGTTTTTTCAAAACCTACCTTCGCAGTTTTGGCCATCTATGGC
>DATAUH010000278.1:0-3992 GCA_036268375.1 Bryobacteraceae bacterium
GATGTCGCAGAAAGATCTGCAGACCGAGCGCACGAAACCCGACCCAATCGGCATGGGATCGTATAACAGCGATTCGCATAACGTGGAGCGCGTCGTGGGAAGCGATGGATTTGTACGCAACGAGGGTGACATGCAGGTGCCCGTCACGCCTTATCAGATTCCGTATCGCATCATGCTGCCGAAGCGTGCGCAAGCAACGAATCTGCTGGTCCCGGTGGCCTTTTCGGCCAGCCACGTAGCCTATTCGTCCGTGCGTATGGAGCCGCAGTACATGATTTTGGGACAGGCGGCCGGCGTTGCGGCATCGATGGTGATCGCAAGCGGCGCGGCGATGCAGGATGTGCCCACCGCAGATCTCACCGCGAAACTGCGGCAGCAGGGCGCGGTGATGGAGTACTCGCCGTCGGCTCAAGACATGGCGATTCGCGTATTCGAAACACGCAGACGCTAACCCGAAGCGCTCAATCCGAATTGCGCAGAGCCTCCATGGGCTGCACCCGCGCAGCGCGGCGCGCAGGCAGCGCCAATGCAGAAGCCGCAACTACCAGAAGGACCAGACTCACGGCGAGAAGCGTCAAGAGATCGCTCGGGGCCACGCCATAAAGCATGGAGGAGAGATAGCGGCCCAACCCAAGCGTGGCGACAATGCCGCCCGCCAAACCCGCAAGCGCGGGAACGCCGCCCTGGCGCGCAATGAGGCGCGCGACATCGCGTGGTTTCGCGCCGAGCGCCATTCTGACGCCGATTTCACGCGTGCGTTGCGAGACCAGTTCGGAAAGCACGCCATGCAGTCCCACCGCGGCCAGCAACAATGCGAATACGGCGAAGCCGCCGAAAACGAACGCGCGGAAACGTGGGTAGGTCAGATAGATTCCCAGGATCTGGCGCATGGTTTGGGTTTCGCCGATTGCGGCATCGGGATCGATCGCCGCGGTCTGGCGCACGAAGGCAGCCGCGAGCGGGACGTCACCACGCGTCCGAACCGCCATGTATGCGGTGGACGGCGGCTCCAACTCCGCCAATCGGTATACGGCGGGCTGTTCGACCCACTGCATTTCGTTGTACACGGTGCCGCGGCGTTCGGTCTCGACGATGCCGGTGACAGTGAGCCACGGCGCTTTATCGTCGCCCAGGCGAATCTGTTTGCCGATCGCATCCCCAAGCGGAAAGTATTTTGCAGCAACTGCGCTATTGATGATGGCTTCCGGAGCATGCGAGGCGGCAGGGCGCGTCGTGAATCCACCCGCGAGCATACGGGCGCCGATCACGCGGAAATAGTCTTTGCCGACGAACTGCGTCACCACGTCGTGGGAAGGTCGCCCATTCTTCGCGGGGCGTCCAAATACTTCGAGTGCATTCATACCTCCTGATGCGGGCGCAAGGATCGACGTGACGGCGGCCGCTTCGACGCCGGGCAGCGCGGACATGGAGCGTTGGAGCGAATCCCAGAAGCGCCAACGCGCGGCCGCATCGCGATAGTGCTGTTCCGGCAGCGTAATGCGCACGGCGGTCAGGCCGTCGGGATGAAAGCCGAGATCGGCTTTGCCCATGCGAAGCACGCTTTGCATCAACAGGCCGGCGCCAGCCAGCAGCAGCACCGAAAGCGCCATTTCCACCGCCGCCATCGCGCGGCCCAGGCGTGCAGAGCCACCGGTTGAACCACGGCCTGCGCTCTTCAACGCAATGTTGAGATCGGCGCGTGCTGCCTTCCATGCCGGCGCCGTGCCCGCGATCAGTGCCGTCAACGCGGAGATCGCAAACGCGAAAAGCAGGACGCGCCAATCGAGAGAGATGTCCGCGCCCACAGGCAATTCCACTGGATTGACCGCTTGGAAATAACGAATGGCGCCATAGGCGATCCACAAGCCCAGCACGCCGCCGAGCGCGGCGAGCGGAAGCGCCTCCGTGACGAGTTGCCGAAACAGTCGCGCACGGCCTCCACCCAACGCGGCGCGAACCGCAAATTCACGCGTGCGGGAAAGCGAGCGACCCAGAAGCAAGTTGGCGACATTGACGCACGCGATCAGCAGAACGAGGGTGACGGCTGCAAGCAGCGTCCACAACGTAGTCCGCAAGCCGCGGCCGGCCAGCCACGTGAGCTCCCATTGAAGGCCGTCGACTGCGGGCCCGAAATCGCGCCAGGTATCATGCCCATGAAGCGCGGCGAAGAGCGAGGAAAGCTCCGCTTGCGCCTGTTGCTTGGTCGCGCCGGGTTTCAATCGGCCCACTGAGATGGCCAGCATTTTGTCGGCGTCGGTTTGCGCCGGCAGGATGAGTGTCCAAAGTTTCGCAGGCTTGGGATAAAACTCAAAGCCCTTGGGCATCACGCCGAGTACGGTGCACGCCTTGTCATCGAGCCCGATCGTTTGACCGGGGGCGTGCGGGTCGGCGTGGAACGTATCGGCCCAGAACGCGTGCGAGAGCACCACGGCGCATCCACCGGCCTCGTCTGACATCGCGAAGGTTCGGCCCAGCGCGGCGCGCGCGCCCAGCACGTCGAAGAAACTCGCACTCACCGGCACGGCAAGCGGGGAGCGCGCAGGTCCGTGGCCAGTGAGAATGGGAGAGCGAACGGCCCAGGTGATCGCGGCGACGCTTTCCAGCGTGCGCGAGTGGCTGGCGTACTCGCGATAATCGGCGTAAGTGGCGAAGAGCTTGTTGTTGCCCCGCTCCTGCAGGCTTTGATCAAGGATTTCGACCAGGCTGCCGGGGTCGCGATATGGCAGCGGCCGTAGCAAAGCGCCGTTCACGATGCTGAAGACCGCGGTGACGGCGCCAATGCCCAGACCGAGTGTGACGATCGCAACGAGAGTGAACGCTTTGGACTGCCAGAGAAGGCGCCAGGCACAACGTAGATCTTGAATCATGGGGAACCTGCCGAGATGAAGAGTGTCACGCAACTTCGGCGCCGCGCGGCGAATTTACAGTTGCGAGATGGGTCGCGTGGGATCATGAGGCGTGCGCGCGCTGGCGGCGATCGGCGGCCTGATCCTGGCCCCGGGGCTGATTATCGCCCAACATGCGACCATTTTGACCGATTTCGAAGGCGACCATCCGCTTCTGGGTTGGACGGTCTCACGTGAAGTTGGTAATGCCGATGTGTCGGGATCGTTGCTCACAGGTCAGGGACACGCCGGAAAAGGCGCGGCGTTCGAATACCGCTTCGGCTGCCGCGATTCGACGGGATGCGGAGGCGTCGCCGCGATCTGGAAGCCCGATCAGGCAGTCAAATTCAAACGCAAGGGCGCGGTCTCCATATGGATCAAGGCGGCAGCGGACGTTCGCGTGACTCTGGTGTTGACAGACAAAAGCGAGGGCGTGCGGCGCTACCCGTTTGAAGTGTTTTCACTCGAAAACCAGACGGGCACGTGGCGGCAGGTGTCGATTCCATTGGCCGCGAAATCGACAGGCTACGGCGACGAAGAGCACGCGGGCGCGCCGGAGGGCCGCATCGCGGCGCTCGGTATTCTGGTGGAACCACGGTATGGGCAAGCCACGCGCGGAACGATTGCATTCGACGAGATCGCATTGCGCGAGACCGCCGAACAGATTTTTACGCTCGATCCGAACGACGCGCTCACGCATGCAGCGAGTGGAGCGGCGCGGCAGACGCCTCTGTTCGGCGTGAACATCCACACATTCAACGCTCCGGCGGCGCTCGATCATGCACGCGAAGCCGGTTTTCAGTTCGTGCGCGCGGATCTGTTATGGCGGAGCGTTGAACGCAACGGCAACTACCGCTTTTTCCAATACGACCGTCTGATGGGTTTGCTCGAAGCGCGCGGAATGGGCGCGCTTTGGATCCTGGATTACGGCCATCCGCAGCATGGAGGCGACCGGCCGCGCAATGCCGACGACGCCGCAGCATTCGCGCGATTCGCGCAGGCCGCGGCAACGCACTTCAAAGGCAAGAACGTACGCTACGAAATCTGGAATGAGCCGGACACGGAGCGTTTTTGGCCGCCCGCGCCCGATGCGCATGCATTTGGAGA
>DATAUH010000279.1:0-5736 GCA_036268375.1 Bryobacteraceae bacterium
GATTGAGCCTGCGCCGCCAAACAAACCGCGGCAAGAGGCAAAACACTGGCAACAGTTCGCAGCATGCCGAGATTATAGTCACTCTGATCCGCCGCTGCCCGTAACGGCCACCGTGGACCAAGCTACACAGGATCAAATAACAGTGTTCGATTTTCTTTACGACTTTTGCGCCCTTGCGGGCACTATATATCTCGCGTTAGAAGAAGAACTGCACGCCAAACGGCAAAGGTTAGATCAACCTGGACAGCACAAGACTCGTGGACCAAGCTACACAGGATCAATAACAGTCTTCGCTTTTCTTTGCGACCTTTGCGCCTTTGCGAGACACTAATATCTCGCGTTAGAAGAAGAACTGCACGCCAAACGGCAAAGGTTTAGATCAACCTGGACAGCACAAGACTCGTGGACCAAACTATACAGGATCAACAACAGTCTTCGATTTTCTTTGCGACCTTTGCGCCTTTGCGAGACACTATATCTCGCGTTAGAAGAAGAACTGCACGCCAAACGGCAAAGGTTAGATCAACCTGGACAGCACAAGACTCGCCGACTACGGTGAACTCCCAATAACTTATATCACACCGACAGAACTCATCGGCGTCTTCTACAGAAGCTATTTATCCTCCGCGTGCTTCCCGCACAAAGACACCCTCAGAACGACCACAACACGCTAGAATACCCCGTCACCGCATGAAAATTCTGGTTATACCCAAATATATGGAATAACTCGTTGTAATCGTAATACTGGAAGCCCACATTCCACCGTATCTTCGGCGCCACCCGCACCGACAGCCTTGCCAGCGGCGATTGATACGTCAACGGAAACGTCTGCACCGACTCCAGCAGCGCTAGCGTCGGGTCCGCCGCCACTGGCAGCCCCGCCTGCGGCCCTCCCGTCACAATCGGCCCCCCAATGCTTCCAATCGGGATCGCGCTTACCGCGGGAGACGGCGTCGCACGCCCGTCGCCCGGATCTTTCACGATGCTGTACCCCACATACAAATCCGCCCGCCGTCCCAAACCGAAATGCGCCCCCAGATTACCCGAATGTATATTGCTCAGATAAACCGATTCCCCGGTAGTAAGTTGCGAGCGCGTAAGTCCCGCGAAAAACGCTAAGAACGACGTGCTATCCACATGCTGCTGTGAGTAACTCGCATCCAGCGTAAACCACCCGGTCGGCGCCCACGACGCATTCGCGTTGTAATTCCGCGAATGCGAGCTCGAAAGCAGAAATCCCAGGTTCGCGTTGGCGTTATAGACCTCTTTATATTGCGCCGATAACTGCAGTTTCTTCAGCCGGTATGCCACCCGACCGCCCAGCGTCTGCAAGTGCCCCGGACTCTCCGGCGTCAACGGGTGATTCGCCCGATCCACCTCCGTCTCCAGGTTCACCGTCAGGTTCCGCACCGGCCGCAACCGAATTCCGCCCACGCCGGCCTGCAGAATATTGCTCACTTCCCAGTTACCCTGGCCGAAAGAGCTCGGCACTTGAAACTGTCCCGCGCCCTGTATCGTCGTTACTGAACGGTCCGAATAGTGATACCCGCCGTAAATACCAAACCACTTATTCACCCGATAATCGACATCCGTCGAGTTAGTCACCGTGCGAATACCCAGATACTGGAAGTACAACGTAGACCCCAAATTGAGCCCGGTATCTACCTCCGAGTACACCGAGTCGCCCATAATCCGCTGGCTATTCACCGACGTGTTATTCGTAACTGTGATCTTACTCGTCAGCGACGCATTCCAATTCAAATCCCCGATCACCGTCGGCCGCTCCGCCTCGCCGCCCACCGCAATCTGCCGCGTCCCCGGCAATCCCGCCTGGCCGATCCCGGCCGCGAACTCATTGACAGCAAAATCGCCCACGCCCTTCGTGTAAACCAGCCGAGCATTCATGCCCCAGCGCTTCCGCTTGGTAAAAATGTTGCCCAGCCACGTCGGGCTATGTCCCCGCAAATGCCGCGGCCGCGAAAACTGGTTCACCACCGTCAGGTCGTTCGGATTCACAGCCGCAAACGAGCCGTCCGAACTATCTGGACTATCATCTTTGTAATATTCCCAGCGGTGCAGGATGTTGAAATGAAATCCGGCGAAGTCGCCCTCCAGGCCCAACCTGTACTCGTTCCACGACTCCCGCACATTTTCGAAAACGGGAAACGCCTCGCCGTTTGTATTGAATTCCTGCGCCGTACTTAGCGCCGGCCCCGTATCCGAATTGCGCGTATACCCCACGTGAAATCGCACCCTCGATTGCGGCAGTAGCGTCAAATCGTGGTCCTGCATGGTGCGCGTCGTGTCCATCAAATGCTGGCCCGCCGCCACCGTCAGCCCCGGATTGAAATAGTCGTCCAAGCGCCAAGTCATGTTGTACTGATACAGCCCGTTCTTCTGCACCCGCAGACTTACCGATTGATACGGATCATTGCCCAACCCCGACGTATTCAACAACAGCTCGTCGAACCACTTGCCGTGACCTTCCTTCGAGTTCATCGACAGACTGCTGCCCAGCAACCGTATCCCGTTCCCGTAGTTCACATCGCTGCGGTACATTCCAAGATCGCCGCCCACCAGACTGAACCGGTAGCCAGTCTCGAACGACTGCATCACCGTGTAATCGCCCCATGTCTCCCCGCGCGGCGGACCCACCGGATCCGGCGTTGGCGCTACCACCTGTTGTGCGCAGGCGGCGCAGGCGAGTGCTAACAGTAAGTAGATTCGCATGGCGTCACCTCAGGAAATTCGGATCTGCATTCGACCCGTGTATACGTATATGACAAGTCGTGCACTTTTGAAACTTCGGGTCGAGTAAGTTATGCCGCGCTGTTAGTAAGTCCACCCCTGCGTTCCGCGTCCCCGTCGCCCCCCCGTTGTGGCACTCCAGGCAAAGCGTAAATACCACCGGCCGCTTCAACAGCTTCGCATTCATCGATCCGTGCGGCGCATGGCACATCTGGCAACCCTCCACGCGCACGCTCGGATGCTCGAACACAAACGGCCCCCGCTTATCCACGTGGCAGTTCATGCACGGCGGGTCCGTGTCATCCGCGCGCTTCAGCATCGCCGAACTTAGGCCCATGCCGTTGGTCGCCGCGAACCCTCCGTGCGGGTTGTGGCAGTCCGTGCACTGCATGAAGCCTTCATTCACGCGGTGACGCGAAGGCATCTCAAACTGCGCGCGAATGTTCGCGTGGCACGTGTAGCACGTCTCGTTCTGTTTCTTCGCCAGCAGGAACTTCGGCGTCACCGAATGGTGAATCGAGTGGCAGCTCGTGCACGCAACCCCGTTCAACGTATGTTCCGAACGCTGTATATTCGACTTACTCAGGTCCTTCGCGTGGCAACTAAGACAATCCTCCAGCACCGCCTCCGGCCGCATCACCGAAAACGCATGCGGAATCGTCGACTTACCTCCGCGCGCCGCCACATGCCCCTGCCCCGGCCCGTGACATCCCTCGCATCCGGTGCGTTCCGGCGGCTCTTTACCCATCGCGATACTTTTAAAGTGCGGGTTCTTATTGAAGTTACTCCAGATATCTACGTGACACGTCTTACAAACGTCGCTCCCCACATACCCTTTGCCGTTCGCGGGCGCGGCCGGCGCCGCATTTTGCTGCGTCGCAGCGGTCTTATCCTGCGCTGGAGGAGTGCTAGTTTGCGCGCATAAACTTAGCGCGAACAAAGTCGGCAGGTACAGGAACAGTCGGGCGGCGCGTGCCATACTCAATGATGATAACCAACGGTTTACGTGTGTTGGCCTTATGGCGGAATATTTTACAGACTTATTACCTCGTACCGTACCGGGTGTGGAAACGGCCTATCGCAGGATAGTAACCGCCCTGCCCGCGCCTGAATCTATTCCCATTTTTGAGGAGCTATTTCGCACAGAACCTCGCGCCATGCGCGGGCAGCCACCGGTCGTCTGGGATCGCGCCGAAGGCTTTCAGGTCTACGACCCATGGGGGAATTGCTGGATCGATTGGTCCTCAGGAGTGCTGATCGCTAACGCCGGCCACGGCCGCAAAGAAATCGCCGACGCCATCGCCCGCCAGGCTCAATCGCATCTCCTCACCACTTTCTCTTTCGCCAATCAGCCCCGAGCCCGCCTCACCGCGCGCCTCGTCGAAATCCTCCCCGAGCCCCTCAAAAAGGTCTTCCTCTATTCCACCGGCTCCGAAGCCGTCGAATGCGCCGTCAAACTCTGCCGCTCCTTCGGCGTCAAAACCGGCGGCCGCTCCAAGCACGTCATCGTGTCTTTTGAAAAGGCCTTCCACGGCCGCACTCTCGGCGCCCAACAGGCCGGCGGCATTCCCGAACTCAAGCAGTGGATCGTCAATCCCGACCCCGGCTTCGTCCAGGTCCCCTTCCCCGACGGCTTCCGTTCCCGCGACACCTCTTTCGAAGGCTTCGAACGCGCCCTCCGTGAACACAACGTCGAGCCCCAAACCGTCGCCGGCGTCATCATGGAAACCTATCAGGGCGGCAGCTCCGCCTTCGCCCCGCCCGATTTCATGCGCAGCCTCCGCCAGTGGTGCACCGGCAAAAAAGCCCTGCTCGTCCTCGACGAAATTCAAGCCGGCTTTGGCCGCACGGGCAAGCTCTGGGGCTTCGAGCACTACGGCATCACCCCCGACCTCGCCGTCTTCGGCAAAGGCATCTCCGGTTCCCTCCCCCTCTCCGCCGTCGCCGGCCGTCCCGACGTCCTCGACCTTCACCCGCCTCTCAGCATGACCTCCAGCCACGCCGGCAACCCCATCTGCTGCGCCGCCGCGCTCGCATCCATCGACCTCATCCTCACCGAAAACCTCGCTCAACGCGCCGCTGAACTCGGCGAGGTTCTCTTCCGCCGCCTCCGTGCCACCTCCGCTCGTCACCCTCAAATCGGTTGCGTCGCCGGTAAAGGACTGGTCGCCGGCCTCGCCTGCGTGCTCCCTCACACCACCGAACCCGACACCGCTCTCGCCTTCGACGTCGTGCGCCGCTCCATGGAAAAGGGGGTCCTCATGTTCGCCCCCGTCGGTTCCGGCATGGCCACCATCAAGATCTGTCCGCCGCTCGTCATCACTCGCGAAGCCCTCGAAGAAAGTTGCGATGCTTTCGATGAAGCCTTCGCCGAAGCCCTGAAGGAGCGGGCCGCAGTCGCGTGAGTGCGCCCGATATCCTCATCGCCGGCGCCGGCATGATCGTGCACGATCAGATCCTGCCCTCGCTCTATCACCTCCAACGCCTCGGCCGTCTCCGCTCCATCACCGTCTGCGCGCGCCGCGCCGAATCCATCCAATCCCTCCGGGATTCCCCCGCCCTCTCGCGCGCCTTTCCTGATCAAAACTTCGCAGCCACCACCGAACCCTTCCTCCAAGCCCTCCGCAACCTCCCTTCCGCGCAAATCGCCTTCATCGCCGTCCCCGACCACCTGCACTACGACTTCATCATGGCGGCGCTCGCTCACAATCAGCACGTCTGCACCGTCAAGCCGCTCGTCCTCGAAGCTCACCAAAGCGCCCGCATCGCCGCCGAAGCCCAGCAGCGCGGCCTCGTCGTCGCCATTGACTATCACAAGCGCTTTGACGACCGCAGCCTCATGGCTCGCCGCGCCTATCGCGATGGCCGCTTCGGTGAATTCCGTCTCGGAACCGCCCACTTACTCGAAAAGTGGAACTACCGCCGCTCTAACTTCCAAAACTGGATGACCTCCGCCCACTCCGACGCCTTCACTTACATCGGCTGTCA
>DATAUH010000280.1:0-2383 GCA_036268375.1 Bryobacteraceae bacterium
GTGAATCGGTATGCCAGAATTCTGCAGCGCGGAATCACACATGGACCAATTTGGTACGACGAGCTATTGATTGATTTGCCAGGCGCCATTCCACAGACGCAGGATCTTCCGCGGGTTGTCGTCTCTCAACTCCGCCGGCAACGCGCTTTGAGGCAGGTTTTGATAGCAGACGGGCCGCGCAAAACGAAAGATGGCCTGGCTTCCGACTGAGGTGGAGCGGCCGTCGGAGGTTGCAGGATAGGGGCCGCCATGCACCATCGCGTGCGTCACTTCCACGCCGGTGGGGAAGCCGTTGAAGATCACGCGTCCCGCCTTCGTCTCAAGGATGGAGATCAATTCCGCATATTCACGCAGGTCGTCTTCGGTCCCGAGAATCGATGCGGTGAGGTGTCCGTCAAGAGCGCGCGCAGCGGCCAGCATCTGTTCGCGATTCGTACTCGTAACGAGCAACGTCGACGGTCCAAACAGCTCATGATGCAGGCTCTGGTCATTGGCGAAGGCGGTGTAGTCAATCTCCAGCAGGGCGGCGCGCGCAGCAAATCCGGCGCCGGTGGTTTGCCCTTCCGCCGCGTGCAAGGCAGAGCGCTGGTGTAGACCGCTGCTATAGGCTTCGGCAATTCCCGAGGAGAGCAGAGCAAACGGCGGAGTTTCCGTTGTCAGCGTTCGGAGCTTTTCCAGAAATTGCGTCTCCGGTTTGTCGAGGAAAACCAGACCGGGCTTGGTACAAAACTGGCCGGCTCCGAGGGTGAATGAGGAATGAAGGCCAGCGGCCAGCGACTCGCCGCGTTCGCGGAGCGCACGAGGCAGGATGAAGACCGGATTGGCACTGCCCATCTCGGCATAGACGGGTATCGGCTGCTCGCGCGAAGCCGCGAGGTCCATCAACGCGCGTCCACCTTGGAACGAGCCGGTAAAGCCAACCGCGCGAATCAAAGGATGACGCACGAGGTGCGACCCCACACGTGTCCCGGCGTCGAAGAGCAGGGAAATTGTGCCGACAGGGAATCCGCATGACTCGACTGCCGCGGCGAGCACGCGACCGGCAAGCTCGCTTGTTCCCGGATGCGCGGGATGCGCCTTGACGATGACGGGATTGCCCGCAGCCAGCGCCGATGCAGTGTCGCCGCCCGCCACGGAAAAGGCGAGGGGGAAGTTGCTCGCGCCGAAGACGGCCACGGGACCGAGCGGGCGAAGCATGGAGCGGATGTCCGGCTTGGGCGGCGTGCGCCCGGGCTCGGCGGTATCGATGCGCGCCATGACCCATGAGCCTTCCGCGGCGACACTTGCGAAGAGCCGGAACTGGTTGCTGGTGCGCGCGACTTCGCCTTTGAGCCGTGCATGCGGAAGCGCCGTCTCCAGGTGTGCGCGCTCGATGAGCGCATCGGCCGCGGCATCTATCCCGTCGGCCATAGCGTTCAACAATTTTGCGCGCTCGGCGCCTGAAGACGCCGCAACCATTGGCGCAGCCACAGCGGCCAATTGCGCTGCCTCGTCGAGTTCCGCGTCGCTGGCGGAGAAATAGGATGGCTCAAGTGCGCGGCCATCGGCCGGGTTATGGGCGCGAAATGACTGATCGTGACGCGCGGCGGGGTGGCCGCCGATCTGTGATATGCCAGTGAGTGATACGCCAGTGAGATTGAATTCGGTGCTCAAGCGTTGGCTCCGACTGAGTTGGCGAAATTGGTGGCGGCGATGCGCGGCCGAGCGGCGAGCGCTCTCTGCAATGTTCGATGCGCATTCGCCAACTCGTCGCCCTCGAGTTCCAGTCTAGGCGGACGTACACGCGCCGAACCAACACCCACTTCCTGCTGGACCCACTTGATGACCTGCACAAACTTCGGCACCGTATCCATCCGCAGCAGGGGCAGGAACCAGCGATAGAGCTCGAATGCCTCATCGTGCTTGCCGGTGCGCGCCATATGGAAGAGCGCGACCGATTCGGCGGGGAATGCGTTCACCAGGCCTGCGATCCAACCCACGGCGCCTGCGGCGATTCCTTCCACGATTGCGTCGTCCACGCCGACGAAAATACTGACACGGTCAGCAAGCAGGCTGCGAATGGCGGCGATACGGCGAAGGTCAGCGCTTGATTCCTTTACCGCGTGCAGGTTCTCGTGCGATGCAGCAAGCTCGGCGATCTGTTCCGGCAGGAAATCTGTCCGGTAGGCGATGGGGTTGTTGTAGAGCATGCAGGAAAGCGGCGTCGCTTGAAGTATCGCTGCAACATGTGCACGCATCTCGAGCCAATCGCTGGAGTAGACGTAAGGTGGCAGCACCATCAGACCATCGCAACCTGCCTGCTCTGCGTCCTTTGCCAGCCGCACTGCGCCAGCAGTCGAAAGCGACGAGATAGCCGCAACGACAGGCGCGCGGCCATGCATGC
>DATAUH010000281.1:0-5029 GCA_036268375.1 Bryobacteraceae bacterium
GGAGATCCATTGCCCGAGCGCCAGCAGTTCGTCGCTGAGCACCGGTTCGGAATCGATCAGCCGCAATGCTTCGCGCGTTTTCACCTGTGGCGGCTCATCGTGGCAGCGCAGGATCACGCCGGTGAGTTTGCGGGGGCCGAAGGGAACCACGATGCGGCTGCCTTCGCGCACGCGGTGGCGCAGTGTTTCGGGCAGCGCGTACGTGAAGGGCTGATCAAGCGGAACCGGAAGGCTGACGTCGCAGTAGAGAAAGTGGCCGGCGGGCACACGCACATGGTAACCGGCAGCGCGCGCAATGCGGCGCAATCTGAAATGGCTTCCAGGGAGCAGCGTTATTCAAACTGAATCTGCGCGATGACTAACTGCGGGGTGTCCTGGTTCCAACCTTCGGGAATGTCGTCGAAGGGAAGGCGGAAGGCCTTGGTTTCACCAGGAGCGAGGCTGCCCATCTTGCGACTGACGATGGGAACACGCTGGCGCAGCAGGACCTTGCCGTAGGGATCATAGAAGATGCAATTGATTTCAACCAAGGCCAGTTTGCGATCGCCGGTATTTTGCACGTTGCCCGTGATCTCCACGATTTGCTGATTGAGATAGCTGGTGTGGGCCTGCATCGCTACGCCGCTGAGCGCGAGATGGGATGTGTAGGCGCGCGCCTCCGGCGTGAGAGCAGGCGGGCCGGGCGGCGGCGCTTTGGAGGCGCGGTCGAGATACCAAAAGCCTACGCCGCCGAGGATCGCCACCAATACGATTGCGACTGCCAGCGGTGGAACGCCGCGTTTCTTCTTTTCGCCGCCGAGGATGGCGTCATTTACCGGCAACCGTCATCTCCTCGATCTTTATTGTAGGCGCCGCGAGAGAGGAGCGGAACTGCAGATCGGACCCGATCGTCTCGATGCCCAGCAGCATGTCCTTCAAATTGCCTGCGATCGTGACCTCAGAGACGGCAAACGCGAGTTCGCCGTTGCGAATCCAAAGGCCGGAGGCGCCGCGGGAGTAATCGCCGGTGACGATGTTGACGCCGAAGCCCATCAGTTCCGTAACGAAGAAGCCATTCGTGATTCCGGCGATGATCTCTTCGGGGGTTTGAGCGCCTTTCTCCAGATAGAAGTTGCCGTGGCCGATACCCGCATTGCCCGTGATGCCGCGCGATGCGTTCCCGGTGGTCTTCATTCCAAGCTTGCGCGCGGCGTAGCTGTTGAGCAGGTAGTTTTTCAATACTCCCTTTTCGATAACGGGCGTGCGGCGCGAGCGGACGCCTTCGTCATCGAAGGGCGAGGAGCCGAACAGGCCGGGGATGGTTCCGTCGTCGAAAATGTTGACGGATTCGGCTGCGACTTTTTCGCCCAGCTTGCCGGCCAAAAAGGATTCGTTGCGGTAGATCGACATGCCGTGCACGGCGTCGCAGATGTTATCGAGCAGCGAGCGCGCCATCGGCGGCTCAAACACGATCGGGACCTTCTGCGTTTCGACTTTCGTGGGTTTCAGGCGCCGTAATGCGCGCTTGGCGGCCATCTGGCCGATGTATTCGGGCGATTCCAACTCGGCGAATTTGCGTGCGGCGTGGCTCCAGTGGTCGCGCTCCATCGATTCGCCGTCGCGCGCTACGGGAACTGCGCTCACGGCGCAGTAGCTGGAGCGGTATTCACCTACGAAGCCGCGCGAATTGGCGAACACGTGGCGGCCGGAGTACGCATCGAACGATCCGCCTTCGGAGTTGACGATGCGAGGGTCGGCATCGAGCGCGGCGGCCTCGGCGCGTTTGGCAGCGTCGATCTTCAAGCCGGTCGCCAGCGCCTCGGTTTCGGCGGAGTAGAGGCCAAAATCGCCCGGCAACGCGCCCAATTCCGAATCGTCGGGCATACCGGCGTGGGGATCTTCGCTGGTGAGGTCGGCGAGTTCGACGGCGGACTTCACAAGACGCTCGATGCCTTCCTGCGAAAGGTCGGACGTGTAGGACGCGCCGGTTTTGCGGCCGCAGAGAATGCGCAAACCTGCGGCGCGCGAGCCCGCCTCTTTGAGTTGCTCGATCTCGCGCATGCGGATGTTGACGGAGAACTCTGCGCCTTCGGCGACGGTGCACTCGGCGTCGGTCGCGCCGCTTGCGAGCGCGCGTTTCACGATGTCTGTGGCCATTTCCGAAAGGTGATTTTCGCTCAAGCCGTGCCTCCCACGGTCATACGATCCACTTTGATGGTTGGGATGCCGAGGCCTACGGGTACGCTTTGGCCTTCTTTGCCGCACACGCCGATGCCTTCGTCGAGCTTCAAGTCGTGACCGACCATGCTGACGTACTTCAGCGCCTCCGGGCCGTTGCCGATGAGGGTGGCGTTGCGTACGGGCCGCGTGATCTTGCCGTCTTCGATCAAATAACTTTCGGAGGTTGAAAAAACGAAATTGCCGTTGGTGATGTCCACCTGTCCGCCGCCGAAATTGGCGCAGTAAAGGCCCTTGGGTACGCTGCGGACTATCTCGTCGGGATCGCTCTGACCCGCCAGCATGTAGGTGTTGGTCATGCGCGGCATGGGGATGTGCGCGTAGCTTTCGCGCCGGCCGCTGCCGGTCGAGACTCCGCCCAAGAGGCGGCTGGAAAGCTTGTCCTGCAGATAACCGCGCAGGATGCCGTTCTCGATCAGTACATTCTTCTGCGTTGCCTGGCCTTCATCGTCGACATTCAGCGAACCGCGGCGGCTGGCGATGGTGCCGTCGTCGATCACGGTGCAGAGTTCGCTTGCGACCTTTTGCCCCATGCGGCCGGAGAAAGCGGAGACGCCTTTGCGGTTAAAGTCGGCTTCGAGCCCGTGCCCCACCGCTTCGTGCAGTAGCACGCCGGGCCATCCGGGACCGAGGACCACGGTCATTTCGCCTGCGGGAGCTTCGACGGCGCCCAGCATCGCGATCGCCTCGCGCGCCGACTCACGCGCGAAATACTCGGGCGTCTTTTCGGTTTCGAAGAAATCGAGCTCGACGCGGCCGCCGCCGCCCGAGTGCCCGCGCTGTGGAGCGTCGCCATTTACGCGCGCTGTTGAAAAGACGCTCATGCGCGCCAGGGGCTGGCGGTCGAAGCTGAGGACGCCGTCGCTGGTGGCGACCAGCACTTCGCGCAGGTTGTCGGCATAGGAGGCTTGCACCTGGAAGATACGCGAATCGTAGGCGCGGGCCGCTCGATCGGCGCGCTTCACCAGTTCGACGCGATCCGCGAATGCGGCTTCGGCCGGCGCGGTGATCACCGGATAGAGGTTGTGCTTCGCGCCCTCGTTCAGATCGAAGGACTCGACTTTCGATGGGCCGGAAGCAATGCAGGCGGCGACGCGCGCAGCTTTCTTGATCTTTTCGGGCGAAAGGTCGTCGGAATAGGCGTAGCCGGTGCGCTCGCCGGAGATAACGCGGAGGCCCACTCCCATGGAGACGCCTTGTGCGGCCGCTTTGACGATGGACTCATCGATGCTGATGGAACTGGTGATCAGGTATTCAAAGTAGAGATCGGCATAATCGCCGCCCTGTGACAACGCTTCGGCGAGATAGGCTTCCAAGTCGCGCCGGGTGATTTGAAACCTGGTGGCAAACAGGGAGTCCGAAAACTGAGGCATAACTTCAGGCTAGCAGGAGAGCGGGCCGGAAGTGGAAATCGACGCGTAGCCAAACGCGGTGCGGTCAATATAAACCCGTAACGGCGCTGCTGGCTTTGACGGCGACTTTGCTGCCGTCGGCGGTTTTGATGGTGACGCCGCTGAAGCTCCAGTTCTGCGCGTTTTGGATGGAGCCCGCGCTCTTGGCTTCGATGTGAACGTTTTTAAATTGAAAATCCAGCAGCGGAGCCTCGGGATATGCGCTCACGCTAAACGCTTGCTGCGCGCCAGTGGCAGTTACGTCGGAGATGTGCACGTCGCGAAAGTGCGGAAGGCCCTTTTCCGGCGGAACCGGCGCCGTCAGCACTTTCCAATAAGCGGGCACGTCTTTCATGCCTTCGGGCAATTTGGCGTAGCTGTAGGAAGGATTCCAATTCATCGTGATGCTAATAGGACGCGCCACATCATGCATCTGCACGTCGCGTATGCGGATGCCCTGCATCAGCCCTCCGCGCGTATTGGCGGACTTGAAGAGGATGCCGGCCGGCACGCCGGGCATCACGGTGAGGCGTTCGACGTCGATATCGCGAATGCCGCCGGAAGTTTCGCTACCGATGGTGACGCCTGCCGCGCCTGCTCGAACAGTGTTGTGGCGGATGCGAACCTTTTCTGTAGGCCGGTTCACGCGCAGGCCATCGGAATCGCGTCCGGCTTTGAGGCAGATGGCGTCATCGTTCACGTCGATATCGTTGTCTTCGACGACCACGCCGCTCGAAGAATCGATGTCGATTCCGTCGGTGGAGGGGCCTTTGCCGTCGATGTTGTTGCGTATAGTGAGCGAATCTACGTTCACGTCTTGCGAATAGCAGACGTGCACAGTCCAGAAACCGGAGCGTTTGAGGTTCAAGCCCTGGAGACGCACGTTCGACGATTTATAGATCTGAATGAGGCGCGGGCGCGGCGTGTCGTAGTCGGCGGCCCAGCGTAGTCCCTTGGCCTCGTAGTCTTTGCGCACCGCCCAGTAGCGATCCCACCAGACTTTGCCATCGCCATCCACCGTGCCTTTGCCGAAGATCTGCACGTTCGACTGTTCGTAGACATTAATGAGGGCGGACGGCCACTTCATCTCGATGCCCGCGACGCGCGTCGGCAGCATGGGATAGCCGGAAAGATCCTGCACGCCGCGCAGTTCCACGCCATCATCGAGCTGGAGTTGCGTGTTGGCTTTGACGAACACCGCGCCGGTGAGATATACGCCGCGTTCGAAGACGACAGTCGCCTTGGTCTTCACGGCTTCGTCGAGTGCTTTTTGAATGGCGGCGGTGTTTACGGTTTTACCGTCGCCGCGTGCGCCAAAGGTGTTGGCGGAGATTTCAGCGGCGTGCGCGCCGGCGCAGACAACCAGTAATACGGTCAGATGGTTCTTCATTTCGATTGCGCCTCGATGGATACGGTGGCGG
>DATAUH010000282.1:0-14882 GCA_036268375.1 Bryobacteraceae bacterium
CGGCGTCAAAATCATCGAACTCGGCACGCCCTACAGCGCCGACGACGTCGCCCGCGCTCTCGCGGAGGTCTTCAGTCGCCCCATAGCAGCCCGTTCCATCCCGCGCGATCAATGGACCAACGTGCTCGCCGCGCAAGGCATTCCCGCCGATGGCTCGCAGGCCTTTCAAGAGATGGAGGACGGCTTCAACTCCGGCCGCATTCAATTCGGCGTCCCCAACACAGAGCCCGTTGCCGCCACCATCACACCCGCCGAGTTCTTCCGTCAGGCCCAATCAGGATAGGGAAAAGCCTCGCGGCTCCTCCCCTCTCACACCACCGGACATGCGGATCCGCATCCGGCGGTTCCGTGACTTGAGCCGGTGAAAGCCGGAGGTTCGCTTCGCCTTTCGCGGATGGAGGCTTCGCCGCTCCCAGGTTCCTTTCGGGCTTCACCCTATCCGTTCCTGGCAAGCTCCGCCGAAGCGGATTGGCTGGCGCATGGCCTTCACGAGAGCCGCGCACCACTACCCACGATCACGGTTCGAGCCTTCATCCGTTGCCGACTAATATGCCCTCTGCTGATTTCTGCTGCGAGATCAAAGCCCCTTGCGGCGCCTTCAGTCACGATTCCGCGACGCACAACAGATCTCCCGAGGTAATTTCGACCGCCTTCCGCACGCAACCGCCGAATTTACAACCAGCGTCCTTGATCGATATGGGCTTCGCTGTTATTGGCCAGCTCGCCCGACGCCGTATGCCTCTGATCCGGTTCTTGTACATCGGCTCGTACGTTTGCTCCACGCTTCCTCCGGACCCCGCCTCACGACGACGCTCTTGCGCTTCGCTACTACTTCACCTCGATCAGGTTGTAGAGGGGACTTTCACCCCCGAGCTGTCGAACATGCTCGGCCCACAAACAGTAACGCGGCGGTTCATCGCCGCCGCGCTACATTCCAAGCCCTGATTCGCCCGCAGACCTGCGTTACTGAAACAGCTTCGGCGCAAATTCATTCAAATAGTTGCGCCAGTTGATCCACGTGTGCGCGCCCGGGCTCTCTTCAAACGTCGCATCGAACCCATGCTTCTTCAGTAGGTCCACCGTCGCCTTCGAAGTAGTGATCAGCCCGTCATCCTTGCCCGTGCTGAACCAGAACATCTTCAGCCCCTTCTTCAGCGCCGGATTGTCGAGGTTCGCCTTGTTCTGCTCCTCCCACACCGTAACCGGATTCGGCCCAGCGTTCTCAGCCGCCGCGCCGCCGCGTCCCGGATTCCCTGCACCCGCGATCCCAAACAGCCCCGAGCTGTACACGCCGATATACGCGAACTTATCCAAGTGCGGAATCGAAATGTACAACGTGTGGCCGCCGCCCATCGACAACCCAGCAATCGCGCGATGCGCGCGGTCCGCCTGTATCCTGTAGTGCGACTCCGCGTACGGCATAATGTCGTTCACAAAGTCATCCACAAAGTCGTCGTTGAACATTTGCCTCGTTGGCGTACCCGGCGCCGCGGCGCCCCGTCCCGCGGGCGTCTGGCTCGTATGCCCCGCCGGCATCACCACAATCATCGGCTTCGCCTTCCCCGCCGCAATCAGATTGTCCAAAATGAAATTCGCACGCCCCACCGACGTCCACGAGTCATCGCAATCCCCCGCCCCATGCAGCAGATAAAACACCGGGTACTTCTTCGCGCTCGTGTCATAATCCGGCGGCGTATACACATGCATGCGCCGGAATTTCTTCAGCGACTTCGAATAATACGTCACGCTCGCCACCGCCCCATGCGGCACATCCCGCGTGTCCATAAACTCCGCGCCCGGCACGTAAAACATGCTCCAGTTCTGCGCATTCGATTCACTCACCGACGTGTTGTGCGGGTCCTGTAAGTTCCCCGCGCCATCTACCGAAAACACATACCGGTAAGCCCCCGGAGGAACCGGACCGACCGTCACTTCCCAAACCCCGTTGTCGCCCTTATGCAGCGGCAGTCCGCCGCGGCCCGGCCCAGGCTGCCCTTCCGCGGCCGGCTGAGCGGATGCCATCGCATCCCGCGGCACGTCCCCCGCCGACAGAGTCACCGTCTGCGCATTCGGCGCCAGCAACCGGAACGTCACGTGACCGTCGGCCTGCACCTCCGGCGACGTGACCTGCGGCCCGCGCCCAGCGCCCCGGCCAGCACCCGGAGCCGGTGCAGGCGCCGCAGCTTGCTGCGCCCATGCCATCGACGCCCCGCCCAATGCCCAAACCAGCACGGCTCGCGCCGCGAATCGACCTGCAAACTTGACCTGATTCATGTTCCGTTACCTCCGTTCGCCAGCATCCCTATTCACGCGGAATCATACCACGCCCGAATCCCGCTCTCTCCCAGAAATCCCGTTAACAGTCCACATGTATCCGCCGTCTTGCTCACAGAATGGAGAACATCGTCCAGGATCTGCGCCTGGCCTTGCGCGGCTGGAGCAAAGCTCCGGGTTTCGCCATCACCGCCATCGCGACCCTCGCGCTCGGAATCGGCGCCAATACCGCCATTTTCAGCGTCGTCAGCGGCGTACTGCTTCGTCCCCTACCGTTCGCCCATCCAGAAAAGCTCGTGCAGCTAGATGAAATGCAGCCGCACGACAACACCCAGGGCGGTTTTGACGGCGGCGTCGTGTACGGGGACCTCGAAGAATGGCGAACAATAACCAGTCTTTTCGAAGGCATGATCTCCTACAGCAAGTCCAGCAGGAATCTTCAAGGTTTTCGCGACGCCGAACAGGTAGCCATCGTAACCGCCGAGCCCGGACTATTCAGCCTGCTCGGAGTCCCACCCCTCACGGGCCGTACGTTCACCGACCGCGATCCTCTGAACGTCGTCGTGGCGTCGTACACGTTTTGGGAAACACATTTCGCCCGAGACCGCTCAGCCATCGGACGCAACATCATCCTCGATGGACAGCCGTTCACGCTCATCGGAGTCATGCCCGAGCGCTTTCAGTTCCCATACGCATCCGCTTCCGGCAGCCTCTATAAATCCTCTTCCATCGACCTCTGGCTTCCCTGGCGTCCGCCCGCACAATTCCAAAACCATCCCAACACGCGCTTGGAAGCCGTCCTGGCGCGCTTGAGGCCGGGTGCGGCGTTGGACGCCGCCCGGCAGGAACTCAATGCCACGGATCGCACATCCCGCGCCCATCGCCTGGTGCGCATCACACCGTTGCAGGAAGTAGTCAGCGGACCAGCGCGGCAGTCGCTGCTCGTCTTGCTCGGCGCAGTCGGGCTGGTCTTACTCGTTGCCTGCGTGAACGTGGCGAATCTGCTGCTCGCGCGCACTGCCGCCCGGGCCCGTGAGATCGCCATTCGAGCTGCGCTCGGAGCCAGCCGTCTTCGCCTGGTACGCCAGTTTCTAACCGAAAGTCTTCTGCTTGCGTTCTGTGGAGGCTTAGCTGGCCTCGGCATCGGCGTCTGGGGAAGCCGCATTCTGGTCAGAGTCGCCGCGGGGCAGATTCCGCGCGCCGGCGAGATCCAACTCGATTGGCGCGTGTTCGCCTTTCTGCTGGCGGTCTGCATGGCTACCGGAATCGGATTTGGTCTGGCGCCCGCGCTCAGAGCCGCGCGCAGCAGCGCCATCGCCCTCAAGCGCCGAGGCGTACGAACCGCGCTTCGGGATGTCCTGGTAGTTGTGGAAGTCGCCCTCGCGTTCGTCTTACTCGCTGGCGCGGGATTGCTGCTGCGAACGTTTCTCAACCTGCAGCGCACCAACCCGGGCCTGAGCGCACAGAACGTGCTCACGCTGCATATCGTAGTCTCAGGCGCGCAGGAATCGATGGCGATCGAGCAGCGCGTTCAGCAGATTCCCGGCGTGCGCGCCGCGGGACTCACCTCTTTGCTTCCGCTCCAGAACACCGGTTGGTCCGGTTTCTTTACCATGCCCGGCCGTCCCGGGCTCTTCGAGTCGGAACTGCGATACGTCACTCCCGGATACTTCCGCGCCATGGGCATCCCGCTTCGCGCCGGCCGCGAATTCTCCCCGCGCGACGGCCCGAACGCGCAGCGCGTGATCCTCGTCAACGAAGCCTTAGCCCGACAGTACTTCCCGGATCAAAATCCCGTAGGCCGCACCATCGATCGAGGCACAATCATCGGCGTTGTAGGCGACGTGCGTCAGGCGACGTTAAGCGTTCCGGCCACGCCGGAAATCTACAGCAGCGTCAACCAGAACTTCGCGCAAATGCGTAATCACGGCTCCACGCTCGTGGTCAGGACCAGCGCGCCTCCAGAGGCGCTCGCCGGCGCCGTTCGCCAAGCCGTGCGCGAAGTTAGCCCTGGCCAAGCCCTGTTTCGCATCGCCACTATGCAGCAGGTCATCGACGAATCCCTCGCGCCCGCCAGTCTATATATGTGGCTGATGGCATTGTTCGCCGGCATGGGCACGTTGCTCGCAGTCGCCGGAATCTACGGCGTGATCGCGTATCTCGTCGCGCAGCGAACGCAGGAGTTCGGCATTCGCATGGCGCTCGGAGCGGACACCGCCCGCGTGCTGCGCCTGGTGATGAACCGCGGAGTTCTGCTGACAGCTCTCGGTCTCGCGCTCGGCATCGGGGGCGCCGCTACGCTCACCAAAGTCTTGCGCGATGTGCTTTATGGCGTCGCGGCCACAGACCCCAGGACGTTCGCTGTGATGGCCGCTCTGCTGGCCACCGTGGCGTTGGCAGCCTGTCTGGCCCCCGCGCTTCGCGCGGCGCAAGTCGATCCGGCGGTTGCGCTTCGCAACGAATAATTGCGCAGCGCAAAATCGGCCACTGAAACAATCAAGCGTTGGACTCGCGCGCTGCGCCGCAAACGCTTTCTGCGGCCGCCGCCGAGAGAGTTAGCGCCCGAAACCCGTCTCCGGCTATCCCGCGGGTTCTCTCTCCAACGCCACGGCTATGGTCTGAAACTGTTCAATCGCAGCCCACGCGCCAAGACCAACGCCTTTCGCCATTTGCGCCAGATCGACCATGTTTTGCGCCAGGAAAATAGACACCGATTGCTCCGTGGGATCTGCCTGCCACCATCCTCCAAAAGCGCCAGGCCAACTGACCGTTCCGACGCTACCCCGCCGCATCATATCCGCTTTGTCAGTTTTTAGGACGACCGAAACGCCCAAACCAAACCCGCGCCCAACGGCGAATGGCTTTTGGCCTAGCAACCGGGAAGTCTCGCGCTGCGCGTCGGTCAGTTGATTGCTCATCATCATCGCCATCGTTTCCGAACGCAGAAGACGCACACCGTCCACCGCGCCATCGCCGAGGAACACTCGCGCAAACTTCAAATAATCGTCGATGGTGGACCATAGTCCCTGACCGCCGGACTCGTACGCCATGTTCTGCGGCCGCTCCGGTACAAACACAGCACCCCAAGTGTTGCGCTTTAGTAAGCGGCCCTGATCGTCGAAACCATACGCACTCGCCCTCCGGTAGCGCTTCTGTTGAGGGACGAAGAAGCCGGTGTCCGTCATTCCCAGCGGCCCAAAGATACGCCTCTCTAGGAGAGCTCCAAGCGAGGTCCCTTCGATTCTCGCGATCAGGAACCCAAGCAGATCCGTCGAGGCGCCGTAGTACATGGCGCTTCCCGGCTGGCCAATCAGCGGCAGTTTCGCGAGCCTTCGAATCCAGTCATCGGGGGCGACATCGCTATCGATATCGCCGCCGAGCGCTTCCCGGTAGGCGCGGCCGATCGGGCCGCGATGAAAGTCTCCATACGTAAAGCCGGAACGGTGCGTCAGCAGGTCTTCCACCGTAATCGGGCGCACGCTCTCATCGGTCTCTTCCAAAGGCCCAGTGGGCGACCTCAGGACGCGCATCTGTGAAAACTCCGGGGCGTACTTCGAGATGGGATCCTGCAGCGCCATCCTGCCTTCGTCGACCAACATGAGCGCCGCCACAGAGGTGATCGGCTTCGTCATTGAGGCAATGCGGAAGATCGTGTCGCGCTCGATCGGCAGCTGCGATTCGATGTCGCGCCAGCCCGCACAAGCGGCTCGGGCGCCTCCATCGCGCCACACCGCCGCGGCAGCCCCCGCAAGCTCGCCCTCGTCGACGAATTTCTGTAATACCTGCTTGACCCGGCATTCTCGGTTCATGATTGCTTGTTGTCTCCTCTATTTTATAGGGAAATTATAAAATAGATGCGTTATAAAATCAAGGGACATGACGGAATCGTCGACACCTTCCACGCGATCGCAGCCGAAGGGAGACAAGCGGGAACGCACTCGAGCCAAACTGCTCGAAGCCGCGCGCTCGCTCATTCGGGAAAAAGGCTACGAGCACACCACGTTGGATGAGATTGCCGAACGCGCGGGCATGACGACCGGCGCTATTTATGGAAACTTCAAGAATCGTGACGACTTGTTCATCGCGCTCGGGCACGCGTATTGGCCTCCCATCAGGCCGCGCGTGAAACCAGGAGCAAGCTTTTCGAATGTTATGCGGGCGGTGGCGGAGGCAACGATCGCGGCTATTCCCGACCGCGCGACCGCCGCGGTCGGCCGTCTCACAGGCCTGGCTTACACCCTGACTCACGAAGAATTGCGCGTGCGCGTGGAGTCAATCACCGCAGAGAGTTACGCGTTCGGCGAAGAATGGCTTTCCGAAGTAGTGAAGAAGGAAGACCTGCCAATGCCCGCCGGCCAGTTAGTGCGCGTACTGCACGCTCTTTCGGAAGGATTGGTCTTTCAAAGACTATTGACGCCGGAACTGGTCCCGGACGAGGTAATTCGAGCGGCCTTCCTGGCGCTGGCGGCCAAGCGACGCTAACCTGGCGTGCTGCTGTCCACGAACAAGCCCTGTCGAATTGCCGGCCATTACCCATGACGCGCACAGCGGCGGCCAGTGGTGTCACGAGACGCCTTCCAGCAGAATGATTGAATGCGGCCACCCCACAAGTACGCCCGGATTGAACGGGAACGCCGGTTCCTGGTCGATCGGTTTCCGAGCGCGGAAATAGTGCGAATCCGGCATATCACCGATCGCTATATAGACGGATCCCGTCTGCGTTTGCGCGAACAGACTGACTACGGTGGTTTGGCGATATTCAAGCTCACGCAAAAAGCGCCCGCGCGGACAAACGGAACGCAGCGCATCCTAATCACCACTCTTTACCTCACAGAGGGCGAGTTTCGTCTGCTGTCTCAACTCCCCGGAAAGGTGCTCAGCAAGGTTCGCTACAGCGTGCCACCCTTCGGCATAGACGTCTTTGAAGGCGCCCTTCAGGGCCTGCGACTCGCCGAAGCAGAGTTCAACTCGGAGACCGAATCCGATGCCTTGCTGATCCCTGACTTCATTCTTCACGAGGTCACCAATGACGAGCGGTTCACGGGAGGGCAACTTGTCTGCGCGTCGCAGCGCAATGTCGAGAGCTGGCTCGCGGAATATGGAATGCCGCTCTCGGACGCGTTTCCCCCTGGTTCCATCGAAGGCAGTTCAAGTTAGTCGTTGCGAGCCACATAACCGAGACGCATCTCTGACATCGTGTTATCGAATTCAGCCGAATTCCGGCCCGATGAGATGGTCGATCAGATCCTCAAGAATTATCTCTGACCGACCGGGCCGCACGCGAAAAGTCGCGCAATTTCCCAGCTAACCGAACCCTCTCAATTCACCAGCAATCTTTCAACGCTCTCCAGGAACTGCTCCGGCGAAAACGGCTTTTGCAGGAACTCCACAGATCCGGAAACCATCTCTTTGGTCGAAAGAAGCCCCCGCCGCTGCAACTCCGTCAAGCTGAAACCGCTGATATACAGCAGGCGCATCAGTGGCTGCAGCGGTTTTACTTTCCGAACCACCGCCGGGCCGTTACTGTCCTCCAGCACCACGTCGGCGACAAGCAGATCGATATTCTTCGATAACTCCTCGCACCTCTGCAGCGCGCATGGCTCACTGGCGCACTCAATCACTCGCGCGCCGAGTCCTTCCAGAATCACCTGTAAAACAAACAACGTGTTGCTATCGTCGTCGAGAAGAAGGATCGTCCTGTTCTTATTCGATTTCAAGCCCGAGCTTTCCACAGACTAAACCTGGGCTCCCCGCGCCACACGTCCTAACACTTGCTGTGTGCAATCCGGGCACATGCCATGCGAAAAATCCGTTTCCGAATGGGCGGCGATGAAGGTCTCCAGTTGCTCCCACTCTCCTACCGTGTTTCGAATCTTTTTACACGTGCTGCAGATGCGAAGTAGACCGCGTAACCGCGCCATTTCCCGCTCTCGGGCCTCGTCGGCCGCTTGCTGCGCTTCGATGCGATCCGTTGCGTCGATGCAACTGCCGATGAAGCCCTGGAACCCGCCGTCATTGTCGAAGAACGGAACACCACGATCGAATATCCACCGGTACAAGCCATCGGCGCGCTTCAGGCGATAGTACATTTCGAACGTCTCGCGCCGCTCGAAACAACCGAGGTAGGTCTTCAGGCAGCCATCCAAATCTTCCGGATGCACGCCCTCAGCCCACTGGTTTCCAATTTCCTGTTCCAGCGTACGTCCACGAAACAGCAGCCACCGTTCATTGAAATAGTCGCATTCAGCCGTTGTGTTGGCGCGCCAGATCATAATCGGCGCCTGTTCCACGAGCACATGATATTCGGAACCGGAAAGCCGCGGAAACGTCGTCTGGGCCATAACGTTTCGATCATAGCCCAAGCCTGCTTTTGCTATCTGCCCGGATCCCCGTTCACAGCGTAAGCTCTGTATCCAATCACCCTGAATGCCACCGCAATCGTCCCGCCCTTTGTCGCGAGCGCCTGCCCTGGTCAGGCCAGCGGAACTTGCCACCGGCCTGCTTTGCTTATTGTTCGGTATTCATGCTTCCGTGTTGCGCGTACAATCCATCCGTTATTTTTGTGACCCGCGCCGAAAAGTGGTATCGGTTTGGATCAGGTTGCGCCGATTGGATACCTTCGTTTAGCCGGACTGAAGGCACTGCTACACCAACATGCACTGAGCAGATTGGATCCAGCTTGCTTTTTGTGGGCAAGTCGAGGTGGAGAATGGCGCCGGTCGCAGAATGTGCCTACCAGAGGAAGCGTCCAAGTGTTTGCAACAGCGCCGACCCAACTCACCCCATCCTCCAAAAAGCCGCGACCCAAAACGGAATCCTCCGCGACACCTCGCGCTTCCATTTCCCGAACGGCTGGTCGGTCGTCAAATAAGTCCACACCGCGCCGCGCTCGCCCAACTCCGCATCGCCCTCCTCCACGCGCCGCGCAATCTCCTCTGGCATCTCGATTTCTAACTCACGAAACCACTGGTCGATCTTCAATAAGTACTCCCGATGCGGATCCCGCCCCGTCCAAGACACCCAATGCACGCCGGCTCGATACTCCGTCGCGCGCCTCAAGTGGTCTGCCCACAAGTCGTCCATCGCGCGCAGCGTCACTCGCTTCTCACGCTCCGGCATATCGCTCTTCAGCGTCTTTTGCCGCTGCTCGTGTATCTTGTTTCGCTGCCCCTCCAACGCCACTTCATACGCATGCAGAAAAATCCGCGTGTCCAGATGCTGTCCTTCGACCAGTCTCTGCAGCGTCTCCGGATCCTCGCGATACCGCGCGTCCAGTTCTCCATAGCGCGCCATCAAATCGTCCTCGAGCGAAATGAAAAATCGCGAGCACCCCGGGTCGCCCTGTCTTCCCGCCCGCCCGCGCAACTGATTGTCTATCCGCCGGCTCTCGTGCTTGTTCGCGCCGATCACATACAGTCCGCCCAACGCCGCCACGCCGTCGCCAAGGCGTATGTCCGTGCCACGGCCCGCCATGTTTGTCGAAATCGTCACGGCGCCCCGCTCGCCCGCGCGCGCGACGATCGCCGCTTCCCGTTCATCGTTGCGCGCATTCAACACCTCGTGCGGAACATCTGCCACCAGCGCGCTGAGCAGCTCCGAATCCGCCACGCTCGCCGTTCCCACCAGCACCGGCTGCCCGCTGTCATGCACCCGCCGGATCTCCTCCGCTACCGCCCGCTCTTTCTCCGCCTTCATCCGGAACACTACGTCCGGATTGTCGACTCGCACCAGCGGCCGGTTGGTCGGAATCCTCTCCACCTGCAGACCGTACACGCTCGAAAGCTCAAGCGACTGCGTCGACGCCGTTCCCGTCATCCCACAGACCAGTGGATAGAGCGCCACCAGATGCTGCAGCGTAATCTGACCCAAAATCCGGCCCTGCGATTTTGCCGCCACGCCCTCCTTGGCTTCGATCGCCGTGTGCAACCCCGCGGGCCAGCGCCGGTCTACCGCCACCCGGCCCTTGAACTCGTCCACCATTTCGATTGACCCGCTCCGCACGATGTAATCGACGTCCCTCCGCAGCAACGCATGCGCGTGCAGCGCTTCTTCGACCGCTTCGTGCAACGCCAGGTTCCGTTCATCGAACAGGCTCCCGCATCCCAGCGCCGTCTCCAAGGCGCGAATTCCCTCGTCAGTCAACGCCGCGTTGTGCGCGCCCGCATCCATCGTGTAATGCGTGTCCGCCCGCAGATCGCGCACCACCTGGTCCGCCGTATACGCCAGTCCCGCGTCCCCTGAGTCGCCCGTCGCGATCACCAGCGGCACGCGCGCCTCATCGATCAGGATCGAGTCCGCCTCGTCGATAACGGCCGCGTGAAATTCGCGGTGCACCTGCTCCTCCCGCCGCATCGCCACGCAATCGCGCAGAAAATCGAACCCGATCTCGTTCTGCGTCGCATACGTAATGTCCGCCGCATAAGCGGCCTTGCGCTCCGCCGCCGTCATGCCCTGCTGCACATGCGCCACTGTCAATCCCAGCGCTCGATAGATGCCGCCCATCCACGCCGCATCCCGCCGCGCCAGGTAATCGTTTACCGTCATCACATGCACGCCGCGATGGCCACGCGCCAACCATGCGATCGCGGGCGCCGAGGCCAGCGTCTTACCTTCACCGGTCTGCATTTCGGCAATCGCCCCGCGCGCCAGCGCCAACGCTCCCAACAATTGCACGTCGTACATTTCCTGGCCCAGCGCTCGCCACGCTGCAACCGCTGCCAGCGCAAACCATTTCATTAATTCGTCGGTCTTCTCCGCCGCCTCGCGCAACTCCTCATACGTCAATCGCGCGTACACCTTGCGTAATTCCTCGATCTTGGCGACCGTCGTACGGTCGCGCTTCAGCCGCCACGCAGAGCGCAGCGAATCGAGCCACATCGAGCTCATACCTGAATTCCTCCATTTGCCAAACGGCGCGCATAGTCCCGCCCGCGCGCTATGCCTGAAGCGCGCGGCAAATCAGCAGCAAACTATTTTGAGGGAACTACGCCAATGGAGGCGCGCGAGAAGTATGTAACTCGAGTAGCGCGGTCAATTGAACCGCGCAGCCGTCAGCCGCGCGCTCAAACAGCGCCACTCGCAGTACAACTAAAAAGCAAAAGACCAGAACTGGAACGTCCAGGTCGACGTGCGAAGCAGCCGGCGCGCTGGCCGCCGACCACAGCAGCAGCGCGAGGGCGATGAATACAAGTAGCCTTTGCGCGCCCGAACGCTCTCGCACGTTCTTATCATACGCCTGATCCCGCTTGTATCCAGCGATCAGAAATCGTAGACAGATGCGGCTACTTCACAACCGCGGAGTTCAGCCTGGCGCGCACGCGCCGATTCTCTGCCCTCGCTTCCGCGCGCTGCTGCGGATCCGGCGTGGTCACGGCATCGTCGCCGAATTTGAGGATCACGACTTTCACGCGCTGTCTGCCGAACTTCTTCGCCTCCGCGAGGCTCGGCATGAAGACATCAATGTGGTGTCCATCTACCTTGGAACCCGTGTCTTCCACGGTATATTCACCCGAATAGCGCCCGGCGCCATAGACGCGTATGCGGCTATTGAGCGGTAGGATTTGCCGGTCCGCCGCGACTGTTCCGGGGTGTGACCACTTGCCCGAGGCGCCGGTTCCTTCCACCGAGTACGCCGTAGCGATGAAATAACGAATCGTAGGCCGCCGATGAGCACGCGCTCCATCCGCATGCGCCGAAACCTGAAACATCGTAAGCAGCCCGAGAATCATGGTGCACAGCGCGCGCAAAGTCATCATCACCTCACTCTTTCGAGGTGCAAGCAGTCCGCCAAAGTGACGCGACAAATTCACTGAGAGGAAGTTACCGGGATAAGCCTCACCAAGTGAACGTACCCGTTCGGACAGATTTTGCCTCGTGATTCGTTCGACCAGGGGTGGTTGGTCAGCTCTTCATGCGATTCATGCGGCGGAATTCTCCTTTCTGGGTGGATTGGAGGAGTGCGCGGCGCGATTTTGCCGCGCGGTCGCGGAGGAGGCGCCGGATTCTGAAAAAACGAACTCGTCAGCGGCGGGTGTGGGGCCGCCGGCGTGGGCTGCCATTTCGGATGCCGGCTGTTTCTTCACGTGCGTGGCTTCTGCTTCAGCTTTTGCGGCAGCGGACTTGCGCTCCGACTGGAGTTTTTCGAGTTGCGCGGTGTTGCGCTCGATGGCTCGCTGCAAGCGGCTTTCGTAAAGAGAGAGGAGTTCGAAGAAATGGATGTGCTCGAGGAAAGTCGCGCCTTCGGCGAGCGCGGCGTCGACTTCGTGAAGGCCGGTGGAGATTTCGCCGATGTGATCTTCGAAGCCTCGGGCGAAGATGGACTGCTCGGCGGCGTTGCAGCGTTTGAGGCGGTAGCGGAGATTGGCGATTTGTTGAACGATGTCGGATTCGATGATGCCTATCGGCTTGAGGGCTTCGGCGTAGGCAGCGCAGTGCGCGGTGTAGGTGGCGAGTTCTTCGGCGGGAGCGATGCAGATCTTGCTGAAGATGCCGAACTTTGTGGCGTTGAGGGAGGAGCGGCGCTTGCCTTCGGGAGTGCGCGGACCTCCGGAATGTTTGTTGGGTGCGCTGCTGGTTTGGGATTCGGTAGAAGGTTGCGGCAGGCCTGCCGCGATGTCTTCGTTCAACATCGGAAATACTCCGAGGCAGGTTGCCTCGCCCTCAGGGTGGCATGCGGGTTTGGAGTGACTCGGTTCCGACTGAACTATGTGGTTGAGAAGCGGGTGAATATAGTTATCGAAATCCTGTGAATGGCGATTGCAACGGGGTCCCAGTTCAGGGAAACGCATTTGAATCTCGCAAAGGCGCAAAGCTCGCAAAGAAAGGCAGGAAAAAGGCTGCGCGGGGTTCTTTGGTACGCCGAGAACGGCGCCGTGTTAGGGGGCGTCGGCGAAATCAGCAGTTGAAAAATAGAAGGTAGAGTCTGGCGCCAACAAGCCCGTGTGTGAACGTGGTCGGGATGCGCTTTGGGAATTTACGATTGAGGCTCATGCCGCAAGGGGGGAGCCCGCCAGGGAAAGTCCGATTTCTTTCAGCGTCCCTCGTCTCCGGCGGCAGGAGGATTCAATGTCAAACGTAGAATACCGCCGTTGCAGTGGAATGGACGTCCACAAGGACACGATCGTAGTTTGCGTTTTGCCGCCGGACGGATGTGAGGGGATTCAGCACGCAAAACATATAAGACTTTTCGCAACGACTTATCGCGCATGCGAGGCTGGCTGAAACTGCTGAAGGTCACCGAGATCGCCATGGAATCGACGGGCGTTTATTGGCGTCCCGTGTGGAACATCTTAGAGGATCACGGTTTCCGGCTGCTGTTGGTGAATCCGGCTCAAGTGAAGGCGTTGCAAGGCCGCAAGAGCGATGGGCGCGACGCCAAGCGGATCGCCGAGTACTTGCAAGATGGGCGCCTGGACGCGAGTTTTGTGCCGCCGCATGAGATCCGGGAATTGCGGCAGTTGTTGCGCCACCGTCTTAGTTTGCTCCAGCACCGGGGCGAGTCGCATAACCAGATTCGCGATCTGTTCGAGACCGCCAACATCAAGCTGTCCTCGGTAGCGAGCAACTTACTCGGCTTAACAGGACGCTGCATCATCGAGGCGATGATTGGGGGTGAGGACTCGCCCGAATTGCTGGCCTGGAAAGTGAAGGGCAAGCTGCGCAAAAAAGAGAAGCAGGTGAAAGAATCGCTCAAGGGGTGCTTCAACGAGTTTCACCGCACCATGCTGAAAACTCATTATGCGTTGTATCAGTTTCTCACCCGGCAGGTGGAGGAACTGGAGGCGGAGATCGCACGGAGGATGCAGCCGTATGCGGGTCAGGTGAATGCATTGGCCACGATTCCGGGGGTAGAGAAGGTCGCGGCGTGGCATCTGATCGCGGAGTTGGGCGCCCATATATCGGTGTTCCCGGATGCGGATCACTGCGCCAGTTGGGCCCGGGTGAGTCCTGGAAGCTGCGAGAGCGCGGGCAAGCAATTGAGCAGCCGGACGAAGAAGGGCAACAAGTATCTGCGGCGCATT
The DNA here is from genome assembly GCA_036268375.1 of Bryobacteraceae bacterium. Classification (GTDB taxonomy): domain Bacteria; phylum Acidobacteriota; class Terriglobia; order Bryobacterales; family Bryobacteraceae; genus PALSA-243. Next base: position 14,295 of record DATAUH010000282.1, read on the forward strand.
CTGACGCAATCGGCGTGGGCTGCTTCCCGCTGCAAGCACGGATATCTGCGCGCATTCTTCCACCGCATTAAGGCAAGGCGCGGCTGGGGCCGGGCGGTAATGGCCGTCGCACATAAGATCGGGGTGATCGCCTATTGCATTCTCAAGACCGGCACGCCGTATCAAGATTTGGGAGACGATTACTTCGACAAACTGCACCCGGAGCGTACCACCAAACGGCTGGTGCGCCGGTTGGAGCGTCTGGGCCTGACGGTTTGCGTCTTACCATCGGTAGACCTAACCCCCGGCTTTTCAAAAAGCTAGCGGTCAAAGTTTTCTAGGGACTATATTCAGGAGGGCGGGAATTTGAAAGCTGAGTTCGCGCGGCGCCACCTCAAAAATGGCAGCGACGTTTGAAGGGCGGGCCCAAGGCCCGCCCCATTTGGATCAGGAATTTTACTTCTTAGGAGGAGTGGCGGACTTCGGAGCCGGAGCCGGAACCGTGGGCTTTCCGGCCGGCGCGCCGGCCGACGGATGAGCCTGGTCGTACAACTTGATAATGTCGGCGGTGATGTTGGAAGACGGGGCCGCCCAGATTACCGGCGTCTG
>DATAUH010000283.1:0-31356 GCA_036268375.1 Bryobacteraceae bacterium
GATGATTTTTCGCATAAGTTTGCTCCTGAATTACCGGCCCATCCAGCCCCCGTCCACCGTGATCAAACTTCCGCTCACGTAGTCGGAGGCCGCCGAGGCAAGATATAACGCTGCACCCGCAATGTCTTCGGGCGATCCCCATCGTCCCGCGGGAATGCGCGCCAGAATCGCAGAATTCCTCTCCGCGTCGGCGCGCAGCGGCGCCGTATTATCGGTCGCGATGTATCCCGGCGCGATCGCATTCACCTGCACATTGCGCCCAGCCCACTCATTCGCCAATGACTTGGTCAGTTGCGCCAGTCCGCCCTTCGCCGCGGCATATGCAGGCACCGTAATGCCGCCCTGAAAGCTCAGCAGCGACGCCATAAAGATGATCTTTCCTGACCCGCGCTCCAGCATCCCCCGCCCGAATTCGCGCGCCAGCAGCCACTGCACATTCAAATTGATCTCGATCGTGCGGTCCCAATCCTCATCCGGAAACTCCGCCGCCGGATGCCGCACAATAATCCCCGCGTTGTTCACCAAAATATCGATCGGCGGACATTCGCGCTTCACCCGCTCGATAAACGCCCGCACCGCCGCGCGCTTTCCCAGATCGCACGCATAGCCCCAAAACATTCGTCGCACGGACCTCACTCGCCATTCGATTTCGCTGCCCGACGCCTCCAGCGACTCGCTTGTGGCCACGATATCCGCGCCCGCCTCCGCCAGCGCCTCGGCTACCGCGAGCCCGATCCCGCGCCGCGCACCCGTCACCAGAGCAGTCTTGCCCGTAAGCCGAAAGCGATCGAGAATCATAGTTCGTTTTTTCAACTGCCAACCGTCGCGCCATCAATCACCGCGCCGGTATTCACCGGAAGCCCAAGTCACCCAGTTCGTTTTTCCGACTGGATTACGCATCGCAGAACCGCGCACCGATTCCGAGCGCCTCAGCCCCGGCGCAAAATTCACATTTTCAGCTTTTCTGCTGGCAGTCATTGTAAATCACCGCCCAACTTCGACTGCGCCGGGTCGCGAGCCCACTGCTTCGCCGGCGCGAAGTCGCGAAGCCTCCGCACCCCGATGCCCAGCGCCTGCAGCATCAACTCCCGCAACAGGCCCGCAATCCGCGAATCTTATTTAGTCCGCGTGCCTTGCACCTCCTGCCCACTCCAATCGGCAACTCGCGTGCTGCCCCGGCCGACCCAGCCGCCGACGCCTTCGCCGCAAGTGATAACGCCCATGCGGGATTCACCGGTCTCTCCGCTATCCGTTCGTTTTTTCGACTGGCTCTACGCACCACAAAATCTCGCCCGCTTCTTCAACGGCGCCTCAGTCCGCGCGCGAACTTCACATTTCGGCTCTTCTGCCGGCTGTCTTCGTAAATCACCAGCCCAATTTCCACATGAATACACATGAGAAGTTGAGGCAAATATTTGCGCCAAGCCTCGCCCGCAAACCAATTCCCCGCCCCAGATCAACGCTACGAAATTAACCCTTTCGCTCTCTGCCGGCCAACACTGTAAATAACAGCCAATTACGGGCGCAAAATGGCGAGAAAATTGCCGCCAAATGCCTGCGTCAAGAAGTTACACAATCGCCATCACGCTGTGGAGTTCGATATGCCTCCGCCAAACTCCAGTTCGTTCTTCCAACTGGCCTGCCTCGCCGCAGACCGCCCGAGTCCTCGCGCCGGCTCAGCCCGCGCTACGAGAATCACATTTACGGCTTTTGTCGGTCGTAACTGTAAATCGCAGCCCAATTGCGACGTAAAATCGCGAGAAATATCGAGGCAAATGCTTGCCTTAACAACTCCAGGCAATTGACAATGCGTGTGCGAGATCGCTATTCTTAATGTTTGTAATGACGTCGTGGGAGATAGTGTGTCGATGAGTACGAAGTTCCCTTCCAAGAACGGTGTGGCCCGCCACTGGCACGTCCTGGACGCCCAGGATGCGGTGGTTGGAAAGCTCGCTAGCAAGGCCGCTATGCTGCTGATGGGCAAGCACAAGGCCGTCTATACTCCGTTTCTGGATACCGGCGATCACGTAATCGTGATCAATGCCTCCAAAGCGCGTTTAAGCCGCGCCAAAGAAGAGAGTAAAGTTTACCGCCACTTCACCGGATACCCCGGCGGACTGGTTGAGAAGAGCTTCAAGCGCGTACGCGCCGAGCGTCCCGCTCGTATTATCGAGGACGCCATCTTCGGTATGTTGCCGAAGACGAAGCTGGGCAAGCAGATGTACCGGAAACTCAAGGTCTATGCGGGCGACAAGCACCCGCACGCGGCGCAAAAGCCGTCCGCGTTGGCCCTAAAAAAATAAGAGGCGGGATTTTAAGTGGCAGCGACGATGGTTCAACATTTGGGAACGGGCCGGCGCAAGCGCTCGGTAGCTCGCGTCTTCTTACGCCCCGGCCTGGGCAAGATCACGATTAACAGTCGTGAGTTCGAAAATTATTTTCCGACCGAAAGCGCACGCGCCATGGTGCGCCAGCCGCTCGCTGCGGCTGAGATGACCGACAAGTTCGATATCCTCATCCTCACGGATGGCGGCGGCGTAGCCGGACAGGCCGGCGCCGTTCGTCTGGGCATTGCCCGGGCTTTGGTGGAGTTCAATGCGGAACTGCGGCCGCGGCTCAAGAAGGCTGGCCTTCTTACCCGCGACCCGCGCAAGCACGAGCGCAAGAAATACGGCCAAAAGGGCGCTCGCAAGCGGTTCCAGTTCTCCAAACGCTAATTGTTCGTTTCTTTTGCAAAGGCCGGAGGATGTACTTCTCCGGCCTTCGCACGTGTATAGAAATTGCTTTTTACGTAGTTTCCTGGCGCAAATCTCGCTTTGGACCGCGCCATCCAGAAGCAACGCGAAGAGTGAAACGGGGTATCTTCCCCAATAACAACTCCGGGATTTCCCCAGCGTGCCGCTCTGCGGTTTGAGCTGCGCCCTGAGTTATGAATTTCCGTAGTCTAACCAGGAGGTATTTTGCCCGCAATTTCAATGAAAGAATTGCTCGAAGCTGGCGTTCACTTCGGGCACCAGACCAAGCGCTGGAATCCAAAGATGAAGGAGTATATCTTTGGCGAACGTAACGGCATCTACATAATCGACCTGCAGAAGACCCTCAAGATGTTCAAGGACGCCGCGCGCTATGTGGTGGAACTTGCAGCGCAAGGCAAGAACGTACTGTTTGTGGGAACCAAGCGTCAGGCCCAGGAAGCCATCGCTGAAGAAGCCAACCGCTGCCAGATGTTTTATGTCAACCAGCGCTGGCTCGGCGGTCTGCTCACCAACATGGCCACGGTCCAGAAGTCGATTAAACGGTTAAAAGAACTGGAAGGTATGGCCTCGGTAGAAGGTGGATACGCGGGCCGGCCTAAAAAAGAAGTCATCCGCCTGGAGCGGGAGCGCAAGCATCTCGATCAAAACCTCGCCGGCATCAAAGATATGCCCGGCCTGCCGGATGTGCTCTTCGTGATCGATTCCAACAAAGAAGCGATCGCGGTAAAAGAGGCGCGCCGGTTGGGAATCCCCGTGGTTGCGATCGTCGATACCAATTGCGATCCCGACGAAGTGGATTACGTCATTCCCGGTAACGACGATGCGCTCCGCGCCATTCGCCTGTTTGCCAGCAAGATCTCCGACGCCGTGATTGAAGGCCGCTCACTTGCCACCGAACAGGACTTCAGCGCCGAGAAACTCGACGCGGTGACCGATGAAACTCCCGCAGGCGAAAGCATGATGGAGTACGCCGAGTACGTCGATCCAAAGTACGCAGAGAAGGTCATGGCTGAGAGCATGAGCCTGGCGGACGAGCCGCCGGTCACCTCGCGCAAGGGCCCTGCTTCTGAAACCGCCGCCGAACCGGCCGCTGAACCGGCCGTCACTGAAAGCGGAATGTAACTCACAGGGCAGGCTTTATGCCTGCCCGCCTCATTAATTTCATTACGGAAACATTACTATGGCGGAAATCAGCGCAGCACTTGTGAAACAGCTCCGCGAGCGCACCGGCGCTGGCATGATGGAATGCAAAAAGGCTCTCCAGGCGGCTAACGGCAGTCTGGATGAAGGCGAAACGTGGCTTCGTAAACAGGGCATCGCTTCGGCCGGAAAAAAGGCCGGACGCGCCACGAAACAGGGCTTGGTAAGCACGTACATCCACGCTGGCGGGCAGCTTGGCGTGATGGTGGAAGTGAATTGCGAATCGGACTTCGTCGCCCGCACCGATGACTTCAAAGAACTGGTGCACGACATCGCGATGCACATCGCGGCCACCGATCCGAAGTTCATCCGCAAAGAAGACGTCGTTCAGGAAGTGATGGATAAGGAGCGCGACATTCAGCGCGCCCGCGCTTTGAACGAAGGCAAGCCACCCGCCGTCGTCGATAAGATGATCGAAGGCCGCATGAACAAGTTCTATGAGGAGATCTGCCTCCTCGAGCAGCCGTTCGTGAAAGAGCCCACAGTCTCCGTCGGCCAGTTAGTGAAGACCAAGATCGCAAAGCTCGGCGAAAACATCTCGGTCGCGCGCTTTACCCGCTTCAAGGTTGGCGAAACCGCTCCCGAAGCCGCCGAAGAAGCATCGCAGGCTTAATCTCATGCCCGCATTCCAGCGCATCCTGCTGAAACTGAGCGGTGAGGCCCTGGCGGGCGGAGCCACCTTCGGCATCGACGCAGAGCGCGTGAAAGCGCTCGGCAATGAGGTAGCGGAGGTCTCTGCGGCCGGCGTCCAGGTTGGTCTGGTCGTCGGCGGCGGCAATATTTTTCGTGGCCTTTCGGCCGCGGCGCAGAAGATGGATCGCGTCACCGCCGATCACATGGGCATGCTCGCCACCGTCATCAACGCGCTGGCGCTTTCCGATGCCTTGGAACAGATCGGCGTTCACACGCGCGTGCTGAGCGCCATCGAAATGCACCAGGTGGCGGAGCCCTACATCCGCCGCCGCGCTATCCGCCATCTCGAAAAAGGCCGCATCGTGATCTTCGCGGCCGGTACTTCCAACCCTTACTTTTCTACTGATACCGCGGCCACCCTGCGCGCGCTCGAAATTCGCGCCGATGTGATCGCAAAAGCTACGCGCGTGGATGGCGTGTACGATCGCGACCCCCTGAAATTTGACGATGCCGTGAAGTACCCCACGGTCACATATCTGGAAGTGCTCTCAAAAGGCTTGGCCGTAATGGATGCCACATCCATCGCCATGTGCCGGGACAACAAGCTCCCCATTATCGTTTTCAATTTGAATACGACAGGCAATATAATGCGAATGTCGATGGGGGAATCCATCGGCACCGTGATTCACTCGTAGCTCAGGCTTGCGCCTCGCTTTGAGCGTGCCTGCGCCGGGTTCCGGAGACACAGCGCTATGAAAACCGAAGCTCAACCAGCCGCCTCTTCCCAGACCTTTAATACGGCCAAGGAGGTGGAGACGAACATGAAGACGCGCATGGATAAGGCCGTCAGCGACTTGCAACACGAAATGTCGTCCATCCGCACCGGCCGCGCCAGCTTAGGCCTGCTGGACAACATCCGTGTCGATTACTACGGCACGCCCACGCCGCTCAACCAGATCGGCAACCTGCACGTGCCGGAGCCGGCGATGATCACGATCCAGCCCTGGGATGTCTCCCAGATTTCCATCATCGAAAAGGCCATCCGCGCCTCCGACCTGGGCCTCAACCCCTCCAATGACGGCAAACTTATCCGCCTGCCCATTCCGCCGCTGACTGAAGAGCGCCGCAAAGATCTGGTGAAGAAACTGCATGGCGCCGCCGAGCATCATCGCGTTTCCGTCCGTAACATTCGCCGCGATGCCAACGAAGGCATAAAGAAGCTGCTGAAGGATAAGAAGGTCGCGGAGGACGACGAAAAGCGCGCCCTCGACGAAATCCAGAAGTTGACCGATTCCTACATGGCGAAGATCGATCAGGCCGCGAAGACCAAAGAAAAAGAGATCATGGAAATCGGCTAAACTAAGCCCACAGGTACCTTCGCATGAAGCGGCCGTACGGCTTGTTGATTTTGAGCGCGGCTATCTGGCCGGTGGCTGCGCAGCCTAGCGCCAACGACATCCTGGCCGTTTCGCGCGCAGCGTTGGGCGGCAAGAAGCTCGAATCCATCCAATCCATCACGCTCTGGGGACCGGATCGCCGTGGCGCCATCACCACTGAGATGTCGCTCAGCGCCGAACGCGTCGGCCGCTTCCTCAAAGAGAACACCATCCTTTCCTCCGGCGGCGAAACCCAGCGCGCCGCCGTCAGCGATGATGGCGCCATTATGGTGGGCGGCGGCATGCCGGGCGACGATGGGGGCCCCGCGTTCACCTCCGTCACCAGCGAAGGCATCGACGGCAATCGCTATTGGGCGAAGCTCTCCTCGGGCGAAGTTGCCGGGGGCGCCGAAACCATTGCTGCCACCCGTCAGCAACTATTCGAGCGCAGCTTCGCGCTCTATATGCTTGCCCTCACGCTCAACACGCAGCAGAATTTTCCCATGACCTACGCCTATGGCGGCCAGGTCGAATCGCCCGGTGGCATGGCCGACGGCATCGAAGGCCGCGGTCCCAACGGCTTCATCGTTCACCTCTTCATCGATTCGAAAACGCACCTGCCGGTCATGCTCAACTACCTGAGCGGCGCCCAGAACGTCCAGATGTGGCTCAAGGATTACAAAGCCGAAGAGGGCGTGCTCTTCCCCCACACCCTGACGTGGATTGCCAACGGCAAACTCACTGAAGAGTTTCAGGCGCAGAAGTTCAAAATCAACCCAAAATTCACGCCCGCCAAGTTTCAGCGCTAGCTGCCGCTCGCGCCCGCCAACCACGCGTTATATACTCGCGGTGGGCGCCCCTCGATGCACAATCGAACTCTCCCGTTGATCTTCGCCACCCTCGCCGCTGCGAGCGCTCAGGTCAATCTGGAACCGCGTTCCGTCAAACATCCAGCCACGCCCCCACCCGACATCAAGGTTGAGAGCAACCTGGTGCTGGTGCCGGTCAGCGTCGTCGATCGCATGAATCACCCGGTGCTCGGCCTTGAGCGCGAGAACTTTCGCGTCTTCGATGAAAAGGCCGAGCGCCCCATCACCGCCTTCGCCATGGAGGATGAGCCGGTCGCCATCGGCCTCATCTTCGACCACAGCGCCAGCGTGGCGGGCATACACCGCGTTGAATCCGAAACCACTCGCACGTTCCTCGGCACATCTAATCCCGAAGACGACTATTTCCTGGTCGATTTCGGCAGCGAGGCCAAGCTCTCGGTGCCGCTGACCAATGGAACTGGCGAAGTCCGATACCGCATCCTCACTACGAAATGGGGCGGCGCCACCGCACTTTTGGACGCCGTCGCTCTGGGCTTGAAAGAGCTGCACAAATCGAAACTCACGCGCAAAGCCCTGCTGGTGGTCACCGATGGCGGCGATAATCACAGCCGCTACACGCGTACGGAACTGGCAAACCTGGTCGAAGAGACCGACGCGCTCATCTACCCGATAGCGCTCGAATCCACAGACTCCAATTTCGGTCTGCTCAAGTGGATGGCCGATACTTCCGGCGGCCGCCTCATCTTCGTGCGCCAGGACCTGCCCGATATCGCCGCCAAGATCGCGCTCGAACTCCGCAACCGCTACGTGTTGGGCTTCCCTGCCGACCAAATGGCGCACGACGGCAAATCGCACAGCCTCCACGTCGACCTGATCACGCCCCGCGGACTCACCGGCCTGCGCGCGACTTGGCGGCGCTCCTACCGCGCGCCCGACAATTAGACCAGAGCGCTTCACTCATGAACCCGATCGTCCCACCCTTCACCCGCGAATCCGCTGCGCGCAAAGTTCGCGCCGCCGAAGACGCATGGAACACCCACGATCCCGAAAAAGTCTCCATGGTCTACACGCCAGACACCGTCTGGCGTAACCGCGCCGAGTTTCTGCACGGCCGCCAGCAGGTGGTCGAGTTCCTGCGCCGGAAATGGGCCAGGGAACTCGACTACCGCCTCATCAAGGAGCTTTGGGCCTTCGATAACCACCGCATTGCCGTGCGCTTCGCCTACGAATGGCATGACGATTCGGGCAACTGGTACCGCTCCTACGGCAACGAAAATTGGGAGTTCAACGCCGAGGGCATTATGCACCACCGCTACGCCTCCATCAACGACGTGCCCATTCGCCAAGATCAGCGCCTCTACCACTGGACGCTGGGACCGCGGCCGGACGATCATCCCGGCTTGAGCGATCTCGGCCTTTAACCCGCCGCCCGCTCACACTGCCAGTTTGTAGTGCGGCGGCGGCTGAAACGTCGCCGCCGGGGGCTCGGGGATCGGCGTAGTCTGGCATGACATCGTCTGCGTGCCGAATTCGCCTGTGATCTTGGACATCACCGGCAGTCCCGTCGCCGTGCTGCTCCACACTTCGGCCACAGTCGGCATCGGCGGTTTCGGGACTTCGGGTGGCTTAGGCATTCCGGGCGCTTGCGGCATCGCCGGAGCCTGCGGCATGCCCGGAATCTTCGGCGGAGCGGGCGGCTTCGGCATCCCTGGAATCGCCAGCGCCGGCGTCTTGGGAATCGCGGGCAACGTAGGCATCTGCATGGTGTACTGCTTTCCTTCCACCGGCATTCCCCCGATTACCGATTTGCCCAAGTCCTGCACGTGCATCGCCGGCGGATGCGGCATGCCCGGAATCTGCGGCAGCGCCGGCATGTTCGGCATGCCTGGTAAATGCGGCATTCCAGGCGGGTGCGGCGCCTTGGGATCGGGCATTTGCATCGGCACGATCTTGAATTCCTGCTTCACGTGATCGAGCAACATGACGTGCTGCATGGCGGGATTCGTAATCACCGACATCTTGGGAAAATCCATCCGCATCTGGCCGCTGGCCGATTTCACCAACTGCGAAGCTTCCTGCGTCGAAGGCGCGCCAGGAGCCGCGGGCTGCATCATCGTCATACAGTTAGCGACGGATGGCGGCTTTGGTAGTGCCATGGCGACAGCTTAACACGCACGTTTTCGAGTGGCGCAGGCGTGTCGGGAAACCGGTACTAGCTGCGCCCGGCCCGATGACTTATGCGAATCCCAGCTCCCGTATTGCTGCGCCGGCCGCACGCAAGTTATCCAGGCGCATCTCAGAATACTTGCGCGAAAGCAGAACGCCATCCGCGCCTCCGCGGAACGCCGCCTTCACCGCGGCGCTGGTCCCTTCCGGCGTCGAGCGGCTGCTGTTATGCACGTCCGTGGGAATATCGATATCGATTCCCGGCCAGAGCTGCGTCTTAGCGCCATTCAGCGCTTCTCGCGCACGCTTCGCTTCCTCGTAAACGTAATTGGCCGAAAAACCGGACTTCGCCAGTTGCGCCAGCGGCTTCTCCTCGGTATAACCCATCACCCGGTAATGGAAATCGAGCGACTCCTGGCCTGGCAAATCCGCGTAAATCGAGCGGCCCGTGCTGCGTATGTAGTTCACCATGCGCTCGCCGCCGCAGTTGTGATACATCACCATCTTCAAAAAGTCGGAGTATTTCTGCAACTCCCCTAGATCCTGCTCCGCGCGATAGATGGGATTGAACGAGTTCTCATGCCAGATATGCCAGCCCACGCCGATCGAAGGCTTGATCGACTTCACGTGTCCATAGAGGGCGGCGTAAGTCTCTCGCAGGCTATCGGTCCAAAGCATCTCCCACGCCAGTAACTCGGGATAGCGCAGCATCAAACGCCAAAGCGTCACATAGTAACCATCCACGGGCCGTTTATTTTGCCGGCCTGCCTCTACAAACGCCGCCAGCGCCTCAAAACCCGCTCGCGCACGCGCCGGATCCACACCCCGGCTGCGCGCTTTGGCCTCACAGTACTTACAGAAGCAAGTAACATTGCGTGGATTGGTCCCGCGCAGCATGTTAGAGAACGCGCCCTGCCGCTCCGATCCCCACATGATGCCGTCGATTTCGTGTGAGCGCGAATAGTCCTCCACAGTTCCTAAAAGCCAGTTGCGGTAGTTGGGATTATTGAAGCAAAGAGTAGTCGCATTGTTGCCTCCGAACTGCATTTCCTGCGCCTCGCTCACGCGCGGCACGTCGCGCCGCCACACATCCTCAAACCAGCAGATTGTCTTCATGCCCCGTTTACGGGCCGAAGGCAACACAGCCTGCAGCAAGTCGAAATCGCCGAATTCGGGAGCGCGAAAGTCCGTCAATACGGTGTCGTGGTAATACTGCGGATGAATCGCGGTGTAACTGCCGCCATGAAACGTGTCCGTGTCGTACTCGGACTTACCGTGATCGGGAAGCGGCTGTCCAGGCACCTGCCGCCCCGCGATTCCGCGGCCATAGGTGAACGTGGCGAGAAACAGCGTGTTCACCGCGCCGTCTTTTTGTACTGCATCGAGCGCCTTTTCGACGCCTTCATCCACAAAAGACACCGCGCCGACCTGTATGCCCACCATCTTCTTCTCGGCCGCGGGAGAAGCCGTTACCGCCAGCGCGCCCGCCGCGGCCGTTTGTAGAAAATCCCGTCTTTGCACCTACTTACCCTCCGGTTTGGGCGCGGGAGTTTCTGTGGTGGTTTCCGTCAGAGGTTGAAGCTTGCGTTGCGCCAGCGCTTGGTTCACCTTAGGCAAATCCGTCTTCACAATGCCTTCAAAACGCGCCTGCTGCTCCTGTAGCTTCTTTGTCAGCAGGTCAAACACCTCGTAACTGGCGGCCGTGGGCTTGCCATCGCCATGCTCAATCGAACTTCCCAACGCCGCAATCTTGTTGTTCAGCTTGATGGAGAAGTTCAACGGGTCCTGTCCGCTCTGGTTGCGCACTTGGTACAGGTCCTCTTCCACTGCCGAAAGGCGTGCGCGGAACGCATCCAGCGCCGTCTTGAGCGCCGCATCGTTCGAGCCCTTCAAACGCTGGTCCATCTGCCGTTTGAATTCGCGAATTTCGATCACGATGTTGTTGCACGCAGTAACATCGTCGCGCACCTTCGTGGCAAGATCGAACTGCTCCTTCAAATCGGCCACTGTGATGTTATCCAGACGAGGATCCTTCTCAAGCTGTAACTTATCCGTGTAAGTCTGGCCATCCACATTCAGCCGTACCGTGTAGGCGCCCGGCACTGCCTCCGGACCCTGGGTATTCGCGCCCCAGAAGATCATTCCCTCGAACGTCTTGGCGCCGGGATAGCGCATATCCCATTGGAACCGGTTCAAACCGGCCTTATCCGGAGCGTTCGGATTGGCCCCGCGCCCTCTTCCGCCTCCGCCGGCATCGTCGGGCGCCGCCGCTTCTTCTGCCGCTGGGGCATCCGCGGCGGCGCCGCCACGGCCTCTTCCTCCGCGGCCGCCACGTCCGCCGGCAGCATCATTCGGAGTGCCGGTGAAACTGCGCACCACCTCGCCTTTTTCATCCAAGATTTCGATCGTCACCTTCTGCGCCGGCTTCGCCAGGTAGTAATCGATGCGCGCCTGGCTCACGTTCCGCTCAGCCGCAGTGGAATGGAACAGATGCGCGGCCTCCGTGGACATCGTTCCCGTCATTTGACGCAGCGGGGTGATGTCGTCCAGCACGTAGAACGAGCGGCCATGCGTCGCGATTACTACGTCATTGCCTGCGATCACGATATCCGGCACCTGCGTATCCGGCAGATTCAAGCGCAAGGACTGCCAATGATCACCGTCGTCGAACGAAATATAAATACCGTGCTCGGTACCGGCGAACAGCATCCCTTTGCGCACCGTATCCTCACGTACCGCTTGCACAAAGTCGTCGGCCGCGATGCCATTGGTGATCTTCGTCCATGTTTTGCCGTAATCGTGCGTCCGATAGAGATACGGCGCGCGATCGTCCATTTGATAGTTCTTCACCGCCGCATAGGCGGACGCCGCGTCATTGGGCGAAGCCTCGATCAAACTTACGCGTCCGTAGTGCGGCATGCCCTGCGGCGTGATGTTACTCCACGTCTTACCGCCATCGCGCGTAATTTGAATCAAGCCGTCATCGGAACCAGTCCAGATAGTGTTCTCTTCTTTGTGCGACGGCGCAATGGTGAAGATGGTGCCGTAAATTTCCGGGCCGTTCTGATCGTGCGTGATCGGTCCGCCCGAATCGCCGAGCGTTTTAGGATCGTTGCGCGTCAGATCCGGCGAAATCTTCTGCCAGCTATGTCCTTCGTCCGTCGACTTCCACAAGTGCTGCGAGGAAGTGTACATAGTAGCGGCATTCAGCGGCGCAAAGACGATCGGAAATGTCCATTGCCAGCGTTCCGGCAGCGAACCGGCAGATTCTCCGGAGAAAAACAGCGGATAAACCTGCACGTCACGCGACGTATTCGTGTGGCGGTCAAACCGGGTAAGTAGCGCGCCCTGGCTGCCGGCATAGAAGATATTCGGATTCAAGGGATCGGGTGCAATATAGCCGCTTTCGCCGCCGCCCGCGCTGTACGTGTTCGCGGCGCCACGGCCGCCACCGCCGCCGCGTCCTCCGCCGCCACCAGTGTTCGGAACGCAAATCGTTGAGCTATCCTGCTGCGCCCCGCAGATGTGATATGGAATCTCGTGCGTCACCGCTACGTGATAGAGCTGCGCGGTCGGAAAATCGAGCCCTGTCCACGTCTGCCCGCCATTCACGCTGACCGTGCCGCCGCCGTCATTCGCCTCCGCCATGCGCAGCGGGTTCGTCGGGTCAATCCATAAGTCGTGGTTGTCGCCGTGCGGCGGACGTATCTGCCGCCACGTCTTACCGCCATCCGTTGACTTATGAAAGCCGACGTTCAAGGCATATACGGTGTCTTTGGCCTTCGGATCCGCGTAAATACGGCTGTAGTAAAACGCGCGCTGGCGGATATTATGATCCTCACTTACTAACTTCCAGTTCGCTCCCGCGTCATCGGATACAAACAGACCGCCCTTGGCATTTTCAACAATCGCGTATACGCGATTCGAATCCACCGGCGATACGGCCACGCCGATCTTACCGATAATTCCCGGATCGCCCTCTTCCTTCAGGCCGCTCTTCGCCCAACGGGGGCTCTTGTCGATCTGCGGCAGCCCGGAGTTGCGGGTAATGTCTTTCCATGTGTCGCCGCCATCCGTACTCTTGAACAGCCCGCTACCAGAGCCGCCGCTTGTCAAGCCCCAGGGCGTACGGTTCACGTCCCATAAAGACGCGTACATCAGGTTGGCGTTGTTCGGATCGAGAATCAAATCTTCGGCCCCCGAGTGGTCGTCGCGATGTAGAACTAACTGCCATGTTTGACCGCCATCTTTGGAGCGGTAAACGCCGCGCTCCGGGTTCGGCGCATAAGGATGGCCCAGCGCCGCCACATATACTAAGTCGGGATTAGTCGGGCTGATGCGTATGCGAGAGATGGCCTGCGTCTTCTCCAGGCCCATGTGCTTCCACGTGCGGCCGCCGTCAGTCGACTTATACACGCCGTCGCCCTGCATGATGTTGCCGCGCAGCTCCGTCTCGCCCATGCCGATGTATACGACATCCGGATTCGATGCCGCCACGGCCACTGCGCTCACCGAGGAACTGTGGATCTGGCCATCGGTCACCGGCCGCCATGTGGTGCCGCCGTCGGTGGTCTTCCATAAACCGCCGCCGGTGGCGCCGAAGTAGTATTCGAGCGGCCGCGCCACGCTACCTGCAACTGCTGTGGAGCGCCCGCCGCGCTGTGGTCCGGCGCTGCGCCATTGAAATGAACTGAGTAGGGATGGGTCGATTGGGGCATCCGCGGAAATTGCCGCCGCGGCAAAAAGCAGAGATGCCATGAGCAAACGCTTCATGGCACGCCATTATAACGTGGTGCGGCGCATCTCCTATCTGCGCCGGAGATTGCGAAGCGTTAGCGCTTGTAGCCGATCATGCGCAGAAACTGTTGCCGTTTGGCCGCGTCTTCCGCGTCCTCCAGGCCTTTGGGCGCCGCTCCATCGATCACGCCCAGCACGCCGCGGCCCTGCTCGCTTTCGGCCACAACTGCCTGCACAGGATTCGCGGTGGCGCAGAAAATGCCGCACACCTCCGGCACATCCTTGATGCGCCCGAGCACGTTGATGGGATACCCATCGCGCAGCGCAACGATGAAGACATGCCCCGCGCCCAGCGCCGCTGCATTACGCGCGGCCATTGCTTTCAACGCTTCGTCATTGCCCTCTACGCGCGTCAAGCACGGCCCCGAAGCTTCGTTGAACGCCACGCCGAATTTCATCTGCGGCACGGTATTCACGATGGCTTCGTAGATATCTTCGGCAGTTTTGATGAAGTGCGATTGGCCCAGGATGATATTCCCGTTCTCGGGAATCTCGAGCGAGACGAGTTTCAGTTCCATGTTCGATATGTGCAGCGCTCTAGCGGGTGGAAAGCGCGAGTTCCACGTGGCTGGCGGAGTCCACCGCGGCGCTACCCAGGCGCGCCAGCATCAGCACGCAGCCGATCTGTTCTCCTACGGTGGTCAGCACCTCCATCTCACCGCCCGTATGCTGGTGCGGTTGGCGGTGCTGCACGTTGATGACGCCGACGACGCGGTTGCGCGCAATGATCGGCGCCGAGAGAAAGGCTTCGAATGTGTCTTCCGGCAGTTCGCCGAAGCCTTTGAACCGCGTATCTTTGTAAGCCTCACGCGGAATCGCGATCAGGCGCCGCTCGCGCGCCACCCACCCCGTCAGGCCTTCGTTGATCTTCATGCGCACGCGCCCGATGGCGCTGTTGTGCTGCACATTCGACGCGCACAGCACCAACTCGCCGCCATCTTCAAGGTAGATCAGGCAGGAGTCGCATTGCGTGAACTCGACAATCAGCGCCACCACGCCCTTTAAGACGTCGGGCAGGCTCATGTCGCGGACCATAAAGCGGCTGATCTTCTGAAACAACCGCAGTTGCTGCTCGGTGCGCTCCAGCCGTTGCTCCAGCTCTTTGGCTTTTGACACGACTCCTATTATAGCGGCGGCTCGCGGTCAAAAATGGGCATTTCCACAACCAAATCGGCTACGCTGAATGCATGCTGCGGGTCCTATTGGCCGCTCTCGCACTTCTTCCTTTCCAAGCTCAAGCGCAGGTAATCTTCAGCCGGCGCGTATACGCACAACACGGCCGGAGTTATCAGCAACTCTGGATGTGGAATGCCGCTGATGGCAGCATCAAGCCGCTCACCGACTCGCCGCGCGACCACACGACGCCTGTGTGCTCGCGCGACGGCAAGCGCGTCCTCTTTGTCTCTGGCGCGCAAGGCGTGTGGAGCTTCGACCTTGCCACTCATAAGGAACGGCCGCTCTGGACAACTACAAATGCCGATTCCATCGAGTTAGTCGGTGTTGCACGCGGCGGCGCGCCGTTGATTGAGAAAGAGTGGGTCCGCGATACCAGGATTCTGTCGGGACTTTTCGCAGCCGGCGCGCGCGCAACGCGTTTCCCAGGCATGAATATGTTGTCGGTCCTCTCGCCCGATGGCGCGCGCCTGGTTCGCTACAAAGACAATGGCGGCTTCACGGACAAGCCCGAGCCTGCATACGTAACCGACGCAGCCACGGGCCGTTCTCAGGTGCAGATCGGCCGCTGCGGGGATGTCGTATGGTCTCCGGATAGCAAACGGATTGCGTGTAGTAACGGCTACGTTATTGCCGCAAACGGCTCGGCGCGCCGGCCGATCGCACAATGCCCGTCGATCGCATGGTCACCGGATGGGAAACGCCTGGCCTGCGTCTCCGGCGAGAGTGCGGCCATTCTGGACACCAGTACGTGGAGCGAAACGGAGCGCGTGAAGTTGCCCACGGCGCCGAATCAACCGCCTGCAGACGAACTGCGCTGGTCGCCCGATGAAACTAAGCTGCTGGTCGGCGTGAACGGACAGGAGACGAACTCTGGCTCTCCGCAGTCCGACTTCTTGATGCTGGATCTTACTTCCGAAAAGTGGACGCACGCCGGCAGCGGAAATAATGCGGTTTGGCTGCCCGGCCGTAACGAGATCGTCTACTCAACGCCTCGCGATTTAAAGGCGCTGCCGGGTTCCAGTAAACACAATGTCTGGACCGCGCATTTGGCGCTGTTCGATTTCGCCACACACAAGCAGACGATGCTCACCTCAGGCGTTACGAATAACGAATACCCGGTGGTGTGCGGCCGTTAGCGGTCGCCTGCATCAATGCGGCCCATTTTAGATAGCGCGCCAGTTCGCGCCGGCGCGCCCACGTGAATCGCCAGAATTCGCGAAAGCCGATTTGGTCCGCGTGAATCCCGGAGAAGGTTTCGATGCGCCAGCGCAGATAGGGACTTCGCCAGGGACGCAGCCGATATCCACGGCTCATACGCCACAGCAGACGCAGCACTTTATTTGGAACTGCTCTTCGCCGGGGTCGCATCCGGCGTAGCGTAGTAACCGCTGCGGGTGTGCACGTTCGGGTGGCCGGACGCGTTCACCACAATCTTGATTTGACGGAATTTCCCGTCCAGCGCGGTATCCGTCGGCGCATATTCGATCGTGTACTGGTTGCGAATATCTTTCGCCACTTCCTGCGCAATCGCATCCACTTCCGCTAATTCCTTGGGGAAGAAGGCGTCGCCGCCTGTCGCCGTCACCAGCGTCTGCAGTTCGCGCGTGGCCTTCTTGGCGTTGCTGCGGTCTTCTTCGCCCAACAGACCCACCGCATAGATCAACACGCCCGATTGCTGTGACAGCTTCACCAGATTTTCCAGGTTGATCAGGCTGGCGTTGTCTACGCCGTCGGTCACCACTACCAGCACTTTCTTATCGCGGCGCGCATACTGCTTCAAATGATCGATGGACACCGCAACCGCGTCGCGCATCGCCGTCCCGCCGCGCGAGTCGATGCGCGCCAGCGCCTCTTTCATCTCGTCGATGTTGCTGGTGAACTCTTTTTCGTGCGGCAGGTCCAGGTACGGCGTGTCGTTAAAATTCACCACGAAAACTTCGTCTTCTTTGTTCGACGCCTTCACCAGATCGAGCGCCGCCGTCTCGACCTTCTTGCGTTTCTCCCGCATGCTGCCCGAATTGTCGATGATCAATCCCATCGACACTGGCACGTCTTCCTGTTTGAAATTGATAATCGTCTGCGGCTTGTCGTTCTCGTATACCGAAAATGCCGATTTCGGCAGGCCCATCACCAGATGCCCACCCTTGTCTACAACCGTTGTCGGGGCCACTACGCGGCGCACGTCGGTACTGAACTTCGCCATGTCCTCGTCCTGCGGCGGCTTTGTTTGCGGCAACTGCGCAGGGGGCTTGGTGACGTTCTGCTGAGCCCAAACCGCGGCCCCGGCAGTCGACAATGCGGCAAAAAGGTAGACAGTTCGTTTATTGAACGGCATAGTAGCCCGCTCTCCAGCGCGCCTGGAGTGGTGGTAATCCCCTTGGTTGAACGATCTTTACCTGCACGCGCCGGTATTTTCCGTCGCGTCCCTGGTTTTTTGGAGAATACCCCAGGATGTATTGGTTACGCAGTTCCATGCCGATCTTCGCCGCGATATCGGGCAGTTCGTTAATGGAGTTGGCTTCGTACATGCGTCCACCGGTCGGCTCGGTTACTTCCGTCAACATGCCTGGTCCGCTCGCCTCTTCGGGAGTCCTCCCGCGAGCCGAACCCATCTCGTAAATTCCGATCGCATATATCTGGACGTCTGCTTCCTTCACCAGGTTTTTAACTTCTGTTTCGGTATACCGACTATTATTGTCACCACCATCGGAAATGATCAGCAGAGCCTTGCGAGCATTCTTACCTTTCTTCATTTCGTGCAGGCCCATATAAATCGCATCCAGCAGCGCCGTACGTCCCTTGGATTGGGTGAAAGTAAGCTTATTCTGAATCTCCTCCAGATTATGCGTAAACGGTTGAATCAACTGCGCGTTATCATTGAACTGCACCAGGAAGAATTCATCTTCGGGGTTGGCCGTTTTGAAAAACTGCGCCACCGCCTGCCTCGACTTCAGCAACTTATCGCCCATACTGCCGGAGCAGTCGAAGACCACGCCAACCGAAATCGGCGCGTCTTCGCTCGAAAACTGCGAGATCGATTGATCCACTTTGTCTTCGGTCAGCTTGAAGTTCTCACGTTCAAGTCCAGTCACAAAGCGATTCAACGGGTCCACCACCGTTACGGGAATCAACACCAGGGTTGAATTTACGCGAATATCGGCCTTTGGCAGGACCGCTTCTTCTTTTACGGCGGGCTTTTTGACGCGCGGCGTGATGTTTACTTGGCCGGTATCTTGCGATAATGCGCAAAAGACCAGCGCCGCGGAGAACACGCTCAAGCGAAACAACTTCCTACAGGAGGGCGGCATGACGGCTGGCCAGCCTTTCTTCCCAAAGTCTAGCATAGGGGTTTTATGGTATGATCGCGTGTGCCGCGTAAAATCTTGGGCGTTATTCCCGCCCGGTTTTCCTCTTCACGATTTCCTGGAAAAGTACTCGCCCCTTTAGCCTCCAAAAGCATGCTGCAACACGTTTTCGAACGTGCCGAGCAGGCCCGTTATCTTACACGCACCATCATCGCGACCGACGATCAGCGGGTTTACGACGCCGCGCGCGCCTTCGGGGCGCCGGTTCGAATGACGCGCGCAGATCATCTATCAGGTACAGACCGCGTGGCGGAAGTTGCGTCTACGGAAAACGCCGAAATTGTTGTAAACATTCAAGGCGATGAACCGCTGATCGATCCGGCGGCGATCGACGCCGCGATTTTGCCGCTCATACATGAACCCGGTACGCTGATGGCGACGCTGAAAAAGAAAATTGAAAACCCGCTCGACGTGGAAGATCCCAACGTCGTGAAAGTCGTCACCAATCGAGAAGGCGACGCGATTTACTTTTCACGCAGCCCCATTCCTTATGATCGCGACCGCGCCGGAGTCACGCATTACAAGCACATCGGCATCTATGTTTACCGTAGCGATTTTCTGATGAGTTACTCGTCGCTGCCCGTCGGCCCGTTGGAACAGGCGGAGCGACTGGAACAGTTACGCGCACTCGAAAACGGCTACTCGATTCGCGTGGCGGAAACCGATTACGAATCCTGGGGCGTCGATACGCCCGAAGATCTCGAAAAGGTCGCGTACTTACTCGCCGGAGGCGCGGCATGATAATCGAACGCCGCGCTTCCTGTGCAAACCCAAGCGTCTCACGGGGAAACACAATCCCAAATTTTTCAGCGGGAACGAAAATCCCGCCGCCTCCCCCGGCGTTCCACGTCCAGCCGCTCTTTGCGGCCCAAAATATCCGAGGTATAGATGGCTAAATATATTTTTGTTACAGGCGGAGTAGTTTCGTCATTAGGCAAGGGCATCGCGGCCGCATCCATCGGGTGCCTGCTCGAGAGCCGCGGACTGCGCGTCACCTGCCAGAAGTTCGACCCCTATCTCAACGTCGACCCGGGCACCATGAGCCCCTTCCAGCACGGCGAAGTCTTCGTCACCGACGACGGCGCCGAGACCGATCTTGACCTTGGCCACTACGAGCGCTTCACCCACGCGCGCCTCACGCAAAGCAACAACCTGACCTCCGGCCGCATCTACGAACAGATCCTTGCGCGTGAGCGTCGCGGCGACTATCTGGGCAAGACCGTGCAAGTGATCCCGCACGTCACCAACGAAATCAAGGCGGCGATGAAGCGCGTCGCGGGCGATGTCGATGTCGTGATCGCTGAGATTGGCGGCACCGTCGGCGATATCGAATCGCTTCCGTTCCTCGAAGCCATCCGCCAGATGCGCCACGAAGAGGGCCGCGAAAACACCATCTTCGTGCACGTCACACTGGTTCCCTGGATCGCCGCTGCGCAGGAATTGAAAACCAAGCCCACACAGCACAGCGTGAAGGAGCTACGCGCCATCGGTATTCAGCCCGACATCCTGGTCTGCCGCTCCGAACGCTCGCTACCGCAAGAGATGAAGGAAAAGATCGCGCTCTTCTGCGACGTCGAGCTGAAAGCCGTCGTCACGGCGCGCGACGTGAAGTCCGTCTACGAGGTGCCGGTCGAGTTCGCCACGGAAGGCGTCGACGAAATCGCCCTGCGCCTGCTCGGCATTAACACCGCGCCGCGAGACCTCAGCCGCTGGATCGGCATGCTGGAGCGCATGCAGAATCCGCGCGACGAAGTCTCCATCGCCGTGGTCGGCAAGTACGTCGAATACGAAGATTCCTACAAGAGTTTGAAAGAAGCGCTGCTGCACGGCGCCGCGTCCCATGGCCTGAAAGTGAACATCCACTGGATGGAAGCCGAGGGCGTCGTGGGGACCAATTGGGAGCGCCAACTGGAAGACTACGACGGCATCCTGGTTCCGGGCGGCTTCGGCAAACGCGGCATCGAAGGCATGCTCAACGCTATCAAATTCGCGCGCGAGCGCAAAGTGCCTTACTTCGGAATCTGCCTCGGCATGCAGACCCTCGTGATCGAATTCGCGCGCAACGTGGCCGGACTCGAGGACGCGAACTCCACCGAGTTCAACCCCGGCACGGCGCATCGCGTCATTTTCAAACTGCGCGAACTGAAGGGCGTCGACGAACTGGGCGGTACCATGCGCCTCGGCAGTTGGGCCTGCCGCCTCGCCGAGGACAGCTTCGCACAGAAAGCCTACGGCTCGCGCGAAATCCATGAGCGGCATCGCCACCGCTACGAATTCAACCGCGAGTACGAGGAACAGCTTCGCGCCGCCGGCCTGAAGATTACTGGCCAGACGCCTGACGGCACCTACGTCGAAATCTGCGAGATCGCAGACCATCCGTGGTTCCTCGGCTGCCAGTTCCATCCCGAATTCAAGTCGAAGCCCATGGAGCCGCATCCGCTCTTCGCTGCTTTCATCGGTGCGTCGTACCAGGAACGGCAGCGCCGCATCATTTCGCGTCAGGCGGCCGGGGAGCCTCAGTACACGCGTGCCCGCTAACCTAATAGGCATCGGCTTCAGCGATTTCGCCCCAGGCTCGCCGCTCGCACTCATCGCTGGTCCCTGCGTCATCGAAAGCGAAGAGCACGTGCACTTCATGGCCGGCGCAATTCGTCAGGCTATTGGCGGCGCGAAGTTCGTTTTCAAGGCTTCATTCGACAAAGCCAATCGATCGAGCGTCGATTCCTACCGCGGACCAGGCCTGCGTGACGGCGTGCGCATCCTCGCCCGACTGCGGCGCGAAGGCTTCACCGTTCTCACCGACATTCATGAACCGGCTCAGGCCGAAATCGCCGCTGAAGGCGCGGATATTCTGCAAATCCCCGCGTTTCTGTGCCGTCAAACGGATCTGCTGCTCGCGGCCGGACGCACTGGCCGCATCGTCAATATCAAGAAAGGCCAGTTCGTCGCGCCGCACGACATCCACCTGGCCGCAGAAAAAGTGGCATCCACCGGCAACAATCAGGTGATCCTTACCGAGCGCGGGTCTTCCTTCGGCTACAACAATCTGGTGGTCGATATGCGCGGACTGAAAATCATGCGCGATGCGGGCTGGCCGGTGGTCTTCGATGCTACGCACAGCGTGCAATTGCCCGGGGGAGCGGGCTCGACCTCCGGCGGTCAGCCGCAGTTCATCGAAACTTTGGCGCGCGCAGCAGTGGCCGCGGGGGTCAACGGCGTATTCGTCGAAACACACGATCAGCCGGAGCGCGCGCTGTCAGACGGCGCCAACGCTCTTCGGCTGGATAAGCTTGCCGCTTTCTGGGAGCGGCTACAGCAGATCCACGCTATTGTTTCGCCGTCGTCGTTGTGACGCGCTTGAAAGTCGCGGTCTCCGTCTTGCCTTCGGGCTCGATCGGTATTGTTTCGAGCTCCAACGTGTTACCGTCGCCCGTCACGGTAAACCGGCGGCGCACCACATGGGACCCGATAGTCTCGTTTTCGACCAGCTTGGGCCCGTTGAAATATAACGTTACCTTGGCGCTGTGGCCGCTGTCTTTTATTTCACATTCCGTCGCCATCTTGCAGTAAAACTGCGCGACAGTCTTCGATCCGGTCGTACGCGAAATCTTCATCCCGTCGTCCGACCATTCCAGCGTATACGCCATAGCGTCTTTCGAACTGGCCGCGTCACCCTTCCACGAACCAATCAACTTATCGCGCATATCTCCGTCGTCAGCAAGCGCGGACGCAGACAAAACCAGCGCAACAGCGGCTATCATCCGGAGCATAAATTTTCCCCTTCATTCGATTAATACCGCTCGCGGGCCTGAGAATGTATCCTGTATCGACAGGATTTTCACAAGTCCCGAGCTACCATCAGATTGTGGACGACGAGCAGTTCCAGCAGATCGCGAAGTCCGTAGCCGACCCCAGCCGCCTCTCGGCCATGCGCCTGATCGCCGGGCGCGGCGAAGCTAGTTGCTCCGACCTCAGCACGCACCTGAAGCTCACCCCGGCGACGATCTCGCACCACGTCAAAGAGCTGACGGCTTGCGGCTTGGTCGAACTGCGCCGAGAAGCGAAATACAACTACCTGACCCTGAACCGCCGGGTCTGGCAGGAGTATTTGAAGGAACTGAAGCAGCGGCTGCCTTGACCGAAATCAGCCGGCGCGCAAACCTCAGGGATCGGCGCACGGTCGACGTCCTCCGCAACTCCTCACACACCAGAGATTCGTAGCGGCCCGTAGTCGACCGCATTGCGCCTTTCGTACGTCACACGTTGACACGGCTCATCGCTCGCCCAACGAGCCCGGATTTCTCACGCTGTTTCGTAGTGAGGCGCGTGAGAAGGCTGCGGGTACGAGGCGCGCGCCGGTCAGCGCGCGGAGGGCCGCGGCGGCTCGAGCACGGTGACCAAGCACAACGAAGTAGACGCGGCATTATCACGCGCCGCAGTAGAAACGTTGTGAGAAATCCGGGCTAGCGCTTGCGAACCCGAACAGCAGCCAGCAAAATGTACAGCTATTGACGGCCTCATGAGACTGGACCCGCTAGATTTCACGGTCTGTCTCGTCGGACGCACTCCAACCAGCATCCGGGTATTCTTCCGGGCCCGGTAAGGTTCAGATTCTCGGTCGCGATCGGGCGATGCGCAGACATTCGTACTCCGCAGCCGAACTCTACCGCTCAATCACTTTCGGAACTTTAAAGTATCCGGCTCCGCTCTGCGGCGCATTCGCCAGCGCGGCCTCATTGCCCAGCGGCGGTTGCGTCTCGTCCTCCCGCAGCGCATCACCTCCGGCGAACAAGACCTGCGCCATCGGCTCGACACCCTCGACGTCCACCGCGTTGAGCTGGTCCATATGCCCCAGAATGCCGTCCAGATCGCGCTGAAAGCGCACAATCTCTTCTTCCGTCAGGTTCAGGTTCGCCAGCGCCGCAACGTATCGTACTTCGTCCTGGGTAATCTTCACGCGCCAGCCGCCCGCTTTCGTGACGCCACAAAAATTCCGCGCATCACCGGATCTTCGATTGCATTGGCATCGTCGGCCAACAGACCCGGCGCCGCTTCTGTCGCACGCTGCGGCTCCCGCCGTCTCGGCACAATTGCAAAGTGCATATCTTCCACCAGGCCTGGCCCCAAAATCTTCGTCAAGCTGCGGATAATCAGCGGCTGCAGCGTAAACAGTTGCCGCTGCCACACCGCGTCTTCCACTTCCACCACCAGCCGGTTTCGCACCAGCTTCGCCGCGCGCGTGTGGGAGGCGATTTTCTTTCCGACCGCCTGCGCCCAGGCCACGCACGCCAATTCTTCGGCCGAAATCGAACCCTCCGGCAGCCGCATGGTGCGGATGAATTTGCTGGCCCTTTCCATTGGATCTCGAATTTTATCACGCGCCGTTCGGAGCGCCGGAATTTGGCTCACAATTCGCCTTTGCGCGCCTGGCGATCAGCCAGCCTACAATCCAAATCGCGCCTACCAGCACTGCATCCACCGTGTAGCGCGCCCACGCTTCCAGGTGCAGCCACGTCTCTACCCACGGGTCGCTCATCGCCATATCGCCGCCCACTTTGCCCAGAATTCCCGCGCCTCCGTACACCACAATCGGGTAGCGGTTCATCAGGTTCACCAGCAGGTTGCTCGAAACCACGATGAACGGAATACTCACCGCCAGCCCAAATAGAATCAGTCCGAAGTGCCCGCCCGACGCGCCCGCAATCGCCAGAATGTTGTCCACCGACATGGTCAAATCCGCGAACAGCACAAACCAGATCGCCCTCCACATGCCGGCCGGCGCCGATTTCGTCTGCTCCTGTTCGCAGGCATCGCGCAACACCTGAATCGCGATCCACAGAATGAAAAGTCCGCCCGCCAGCTTTACGAAGCGCACTTCCAGAATCGCCGCCGCCACGAACGTCAGCGCCACCCGCAGCAGCACCGCCAGTCCCGCGCCCGCCAGGCTAGCGATCTTGCGCTCGCGCTCCGGCAGATGCCGCACCGACATCGCGATCACCAGCGCATTGTCTCCGGCCAACAGAAGGTCGATTAAGACCAACGTCAGCCCGGCAATCAGGAAGTGACTGGTCGGCATATGGCCTTCGCTCGGCGAAAATATCGTCCCGCCGTCCGCGCATCGAACAGAATCCGCGCCTTCAACGCCTCCGGAGATGCGAACTTACGCTCTTCGCGCAACCGCCCCAAAAACTCCAGCGTCAGCCGCTCTGTATGCTCCGCCGGCGCCGCGCCCAACAGAAATGTCTCAATGGTTAGTTGCTCGCTCTCGCCAAACGTGGGCCGGTATCCGATATTCGTCACCGCATCCGCCCCGTTGGCGCGCGTCACATACACGCCCGCGGCTGGAATTACCTCGGCGTGCGTTTCCATATTCAGCGTCGGCACCGTCTGCTTCGACCCCACGCCGCGCCCGCTCACAACCCGGCCTTCAATCGCATACGGCCGGCCCAGCAGCCGCGCCGCCAGCGTCACGCGCCCTTCCGTAATCAACCTGCGAATCAGACTGCTGCTCACGATTTGCCCGCGGAATCTCACCGGCGCCAGAACCTCCACTGCAAATCCCAGCCGCTGGCCCAGCGCCTCCAACGTCTGCACATTGCCCGCCTGCCGGCAGCCAAACCGGAAATTTTCGCCCACCAACACCGCCCGCGCGCCCATTCGCCGCGCCAGCAACTCCTCAGCGAACGCTTCGGGCGCCAACTGCGACACCTCCGCATCGAACGGCAGAATCAAAACCTGTTGCACGCCTAGCTCCAGCATCAGGCGGGCGCGCTCTTCCGGCGTCGTCATCAGTTTGCGCGCGCGCTCCGGCGCCACCACGCGCGTCGGATGCGGGTCAAACGTCAGCACGGTCGATTTCCACCCGCCGTTGTACGCCGCCAGGCGCAATTGCCGCACAACCGCGCGATGCCCCAGGTGCACGCCGTCGAAATTTCCGATCGTGATTGCGCTCGGCCCAAAATCGGCGGGCAGTTCCGCCAGGCTGCGATAAATGGCCATTACGCTACCTCGATCTCAAGCCCGTCGTATGCCAGTCTGATGTTCGGCGGCAGCATCGATTCCGCCCTCTCGTGGCCTAAATCATGCCCGATGTGCGTAAAATACGCCCTTTTGGGCGCGAGACGCTCCACCGTCTGGATCGAGCGCTCCACCGTGCTGTGCGTCGGGTGCGGTTTGTAACGCAGCGCATCCAGAAACAGCACATCGAGTCCTTCGAGCATCGTCATTGACGATTCCGGAATTTCGCTGTGGTCGGTCAGGTACGCCGCCGCGCCAAAACGATACCCATAAATCGGCGCCTTTCCATGCAGAATCGGAATCGGCGTAAACGTCAGCCCGAACAGTTCGAACGCCTCTCCCAAAACCTCGTGCGTCTCGAGTTGCGGCACGTTGGTCACATGCGCCTTGTCTTCAAAGACGTATCGGAAGCAGCGCCGGATCGCTTCCATCGTATCCGGCGCCGCAAAGATCGGAATGCTCCCGCCCTGCCGGAAATTGAACGGCCGCACATCGTCCAGACCCATCAGATGGTCCGCATGGGCATGCGTAAAAAGCACCGCATCGATGCGCTCGATCTTCGCTCGCAGCGCCTGCGTCCGAAAATCGGGCGTCGTATCGATCAAGACGTTGCGCCCTTCGTATCCAACCAGGATCGACGGCCGCAGTCGGTTATCCCGCGGGTCGCTCGACGTGCACACCGCGCAGTGGCACCCGATTGTCGGCACGCCCACGCTCGTCCCGCTGCCCAGCACGGTAATTTTCAACGGAAACGCCATCAGGCGGGCGGTGCGGCCGCCTTCGCAGCCTCATCGGATACCTGTACAAAGCGGAAGCGCAGTTCGGTGAGCGAATTCTCCAGCAGCCTCTGCTCGTCCAACGTCAGATTTCCCTTGGTCTTTTCCAGCAGGATGCCGAGCATGTCGATCGTGTGCCGCGCCAATTCCAATTCAGGCTCAGGTTTGGCCTCCGTTCCGTAGCTCATCAAACCAAGCTGCATCTCCGCCTGCGCACGCAACGAAAGCACAAGAAACGAAAACGACGGCGGCGGCAACGGCATCAAAGCATCGTCGGTTATTTCTTCATGCGGTGCGGGCGGTTCCACGTCACTCATCGACCTCTATTCTATCTCGCGAAAAATTTGACCGCTTTGTTCGTTTTTCCGCAAATCGCGTTGCGACAGCGCCTTCAGTGCGTCCAAGTTCCTTCTGTCGTCACCCGGCTCATCCACCGGCGTCTCCAAAATGAACGGCTTCATGCGCAGCTTCGGATGATTCAATATCCGCCGGAATCCTTCGCGTCCAATGTGCCCTTCACCGATGTTGGCGTGCCTGTCCACACGCGACCCGCGTGGCGTCTTCGAATCGTTGGCGTGAAACATCGCCACGTTTTCCAATCCCAGCACCTTCTCCGCATGCCGCACCGTGGCCCGCAAGCCTTCTATCGTCGCCACATCGAAGCCGGCCGCCAGCAAATGGCACGTGTCGAGGCAATACCCAACCGGCGCCTCACACAGTTCGCCCGTCAGTTCGCGAATGCGCTGCAACTCTTCGAACCGGCTTCCCAGCGCGGCGCCCGATCCGGCCGTATTCTCCAAAAGCACTCTCACGCGCAACGCCGGACACCCCTCCACCGCGTCGCGCAAGGCCAACGCCACCGCTGCGATGCCCTCTTCTACCGGCCGCCCCGCGCAACTGCCCGGATGCACCACCAGAAACTCGGCGCCAATCGCCTCCGCGCGCTGAATCTCGCTGCGAAACGCATCGATCGATTTCGGCCGGATAATCGGATCTACGGAAGCCAGGTTGATCAGGTAATTGGCGTGAATCGCAAGCGGAAAGAGATCGTACTGCTCACGTACCGCGCGCATGCCGCGAATTTGCTCTGCATCCGCAGGCTTCGAGCGCCACATGCGCGGGCTCGCGGAAAAGATCTGGAGTGTGTTCGCGCCCAGGTCCGCGGCCCGCACAGCGGCCGTTTCTAACGAACCAGAAGTAAAAGTGTGGATCCCGCGCCTCAGCGGAGCCGCTTCCACGCTCCTGCGCCGGCCAGCCCGCCCGCGAGCAACCTCCACGCGCCCGGCTCCGGCGTTGCCCAGTTCGACGTCTTCCCCGCAGACCGGTCCGCCGTTTCCGCCGCCACCTGATCCACCCTCAACGCCGCGTTGTACACCTTCATCAGCGCTATCTCTCCGCTCGGTCATTGCCTTGTCCGCCAGCCACCACGTTATCCGGGAAAAATCTCGGCGTGTGTGACGCAACATCCAGATTGGTCATCTACAGATCTCCCATCGATCGGCCCGCGATACCATTGCTCGCATGGCTTCTCTCACGCCGCGCGCACTGTTCGCCCCCACGCTCTTGCTTCTCTCCGGCGCCTCGCTCATTTCTCAACAAGCGCCGGCGCCTCAGCGCGTTCCGCAGTTTGAAAACTCAGACGTCGCCGTCTGGAGGACCACCGTTATGCCGCACGCGCCGCTTGCCATGCACACGCACGATCATCCGCGCGTCATCGTGGCGTTGCAAGGCGGTCAGATGAAGATCGTCTACGCCGACGGTGGTACGGAAGCGCAAAATTGGGAGACGGGCAAGGCCTACTGGCTCCCAATGGAAGAGGGCAAACGCCGCCACGCCGACGCCAACCAGGGCGACAAGCCGATCGAAGTGATGGTGGTCGAACTCAAAAACGCTAAGTAGGCGACGCCACATTGCCAGATCAGCGGTGCTCACATGGAACGATCTAGAATCGGGCAAATCTTTTTCGTCTATTGCATTTATTGCGATTATTGCCTCTATTGCATCTATTGCGATACTGTATATAATTAATTGAGGAGATTCCATGGCCTCGCTTGCACATTCCAACCGTCATTCCGCGCCGACGACGCAAGATGCTTCGCTCGCTCGAGTTTCAGGTCAGCGTCTGGCGTGCTTTGCTCGGCGCAAAAAACCGCTGTCGTTGAAAGTTACCGAAGCCGGACAAGAGCACTCCATCGAACTCCCTGCCGGCGCAGTAGCGCTCCTGATGGATATTCTCGCAGCCATGGCCGCCGGCCGCGGCGTAACTATCGTTCCTGAAAATGCGGAACTCACGACGGTCGAGGCGGCAAATATTCTCAACGTTTCTCGCCCCTATCTGATCAAACTCCTTGAAGAGAAGGTCATCCCGCATCGTCTCGTCGGCAAACATCGCCGTATTCTGATCGATGATCTCATGGCCTACAAACAGCACATTGACGCTGAGCGTGAGAATGTACTGGAACAATTAACGGCCGCCGCGCAGAGAGATGAGATGGGCTATTCGCGCTCATGAGCAGTTACACGGCGCTGCTCGACGCCAACGTCCTCTACCCAGCGCCTGTACGTGACTTGCTTCTACAACTCGCTGTCACGGACATCTACAAAGCTCGATGGACCGACCGAATTCACCAGGAATGGATCGAGAACTTACTCAAAAATGAGCCGCATCGGCAGCGCAACGCGCTTGAGCGAACTCGTGACCTCATGAATCAAGCTACACGAGACGCGCTGGTTACGGACTATGAAGTTCTCATCGATTCGATTGAACTTCCTGACCCTGGCGACCGTCATGTCCTTGCCGCCGCGATCGTCGGTCGATGCGATGTGATCGTGACTACCAATCTGAAAGACTTTCCCGAGGAGGCGCTCCAACCGTTCGGGATAGATGCTCAGCACCCAGATGAATTTCTCTGCAACCATCTCAACTTAGCGCAGGGTTTGTTTTGCGGTTGTGTTCAAAAAATTCTACGCCGCTTGAAAAACCCACCTTTCGCGACCGACGAGTACCTAGAGACTCTCACCCGTAACGGCTTAGTCGCGACGGCCGCTGAACTCAGACCCTTTGCTGACCTTTTGTAATGTCGATGTCCGAAGCAATCGATACGGATGCGGTTGCTATAACCGTCCGTGATATCCTGACGGCAGTCCGCAGTGCCCATGCGATATCGTTCCGCATTCCTGGGTCTAGGGGCCGCGTTGAGCATCGGCGTTGTTCTGCTCGCGCAGCATCCGTTCCAACAGTTCGAAGCCTCCGAATACTACAATTTCCCGCTTCCTTCCGATTGGAATCAGCAAACCGAGTGGACGCGCGCGCGGCTGCGTTACCCCAGCATCTATCCCCGGTGGCGCGGCGATCTGAATTGGACCATCGACTACCCGCGCTCCGACCGTCATTTGCTTCAGGGCATCCGCCGGTTGACGCGCATCGACACCCGGTCGGTCGAGCAGGTGGTCGATCTCGACGAAACGACCGATATATTTAACTGGCCCACTGTGTACGCCGTCGAGGTTGGCCACTGGGCGCTCCCCGATTCCCAGGCGGCGCAGTTACGCGAGTTTCTGCTACGCGGCGGATTTCTGATGGTGGACGATTTCCACGGCGACGAACCGTACCACAACATTTCGAGCGAATGGCAAGTGTTTCTCGCCAGCATGAGGAAGGTTTTCCCCGACCGACTGATCGAAGATCTCGATAATTCGGACCCGATCTTTCACACGGTTTACGATCTGGACCAGCGCTTCCAAGTGCCCGGCTGGCAGTGGTATCGCAGCGGGCGGACGTACGAGGCCGGCGAAACGGGCAAGACTCCTCACTGGCGCGCCATCTTCGATGACAAACGTCGCGTGATGGTGGCGATCTGCCACAACATGGATCTGGGCGATGCGTGGGAGTGGTCGGACGATCCGCGCTATCCCGAGAAATTTGCCACGCTGGCCTATCAGACGGCGGTCAATTATTTCATCTACGATCTGACGCACTAAAGTCTCGCGCCGCAGTAGCCGGCGCAACGCGCCTCGCGCAGTAGTAAACTGCCTGTTGGAGGTCGCACCTATGTCGTTCCACACCTCGCGCCGCCGTTTCATGCAAACCGCCGCGGCTGTCCCCGCTATTCTCTACGCCGACGATAAGTCAGGCTTGAAACGCCCTATGCTAGGCTCCGGCGAACACATCTACGAGGCCATTCACGATTGGGGCGAACTCCCCGCTGACATCAAATACGGCAACACCCACGGCGTGGTCGAAGATTCGCAAGGCCGCATTTACGTTCACCACACAGTGAACGCCGCCAGCGAAAGCTCGGACTCCATGGTCGTCTTCGACGCCGATGGAAAGTTCATCAAATCCTGGGGCAAAGAGTTCAAAGGCGGCGCCCACGGCCTGCACATCCGCAAAGAGGGCAGCACCGAATACCTCTACCTCTGCGATACTGCCCGCGGCATCGTCGCTAAAGCCACTCTCGATGGCGAACTCGTCTGGTCCATCGGCTATCCGGATCAGTCTGAAGCTTACAAGCCCGGCGCTGACGGCAAGAAGCCGAAGTACAGCCCGACCAACCTCGCCGTCGCGCCCAATGGCGACATCTACGTCGGCGATGGCTACGGCTCCAGCTACATCAACCGTTACAACAGCAAGGCCGAATACCTCGGCACATTCGGCGGCAAAGGCACAGGGCCCGGCAAAGTCGATTGTCCGCACGGAATCACGCTCGACACGCGCGGCCCCAGCCCCATCCTGATGGTCGCCGACCGCGGCAACAAGCGCATCCAACGCTTCACCCTCGCGGGCGACCACATCGATTTCATCTCCGGCACGAACCTCCCCTGCAACTTCAGTTACTTTGCGAATGGCGACGTCGTCGTGCCCGATCTCGGCGCCCGCGTCACCCTCCTCGACCGTCAGAACAACGTCATCGAACATCTTGGCGACGATTCCGCCTCCAAGTGGAGCGACACCCGCAAACTTTCGCGCGATCACTTCACGCCCGGCAAATTCGTCTGCCCGCACGGCGCCTGTTTCGATCACGCCGGCAACATCTTCGTCGTCGAATGGGTCGAGGTCGGCCGCGTCACCAAACTGCGCAAGGTCTAGCTACAGAAGCCGATACGCGAAACGTTAGCCCTGGCGCTTCATACGGCGCGCCTGCCATCCGCGCCTATAATGAAAGCTCACCGTGTCTTCTTCCGTTCTCGACGTCGTTTCGCCTGAACTGATTGCCCGCTACGAGCCCGTCATCGGTCTCGAAGTTCACGTTCAGCTCTCCACT
>DATAUH010000284.1:0-14389 GCA_036268375.1 Bryobacteraceae bacterium
ATCCGCTGGCGCATACCGTTCGGCGAATACCCGGAGTTGGCGGCAAAGGGAATCAAGGAGACGGGCAGCGATAACTATGGCGGCCCCGTGGTGACGAAGAGCGGACTGTTATTTATCGGCGCCACGAACTTCGACAAGAAATTTCGGGCCTTCGATAAATCGACCGGCAAGCTGCTGTGGGAGACGGTGCTACCGGCGGCGGGCAATGCAACGCCATCTGTATATGAGCTGGATGGGCGCGAGTACGTAGCCATTGTATGCGGCGGCGGAAAAAATGGAGCGCCCTCGGGAAGCAGCATCGTGGCGTTCGCCCTGCCCGAGGGCGGTAAGTAACCGATTCAGCCGGTATGTCATGGGCCGGCTGCCCACTATCAGCCGTGGCAGGTGTCATTCCCGCGGGAAGATTCTCGGGATTAACGCCCCTGTCGTAAGTGACAGCATCCCGGGGGACCGAAACTATCCATTAATCGAACCCGACAATCTTCACGGTGATTGCTGGCGCCCCCGCTTCGGTCGCCACTGCTCACCAAAGGCGCGAAATTGTAAGTTTCCAGTAGTATCAACACCGATAGGCCCCGCAGAGGCATTTTTAGCCGGGAGGCAAATGGGAAAGTCGGTTGGTGATATCTACAGCATTATCCAACTGGACGACGGATGGCCGGGGCATACGCGCCGGCGAATAAAAGCAACAGGCCAGTGATCCTTCCACATACACCGCGCGCCTCACGGCTGCGTATAGTGCCACTCGGTACACCCTTTCTGTGAGACCACACTCCTGTGGTTTGCTCCGGGGTGGTTTCCTTTCCTCCGCCCAGAGGCCGCGCTCCCGCGCCGCTCACTGGTATATTTTTGAGTGTCTGAGCGCACCGCCTGGCTCTCGACCCGTTGCTCGAATCAAGGTTAACCTCTTCTATTGTCTCGCGGGACGCGACAGGGACATCGAGAGTCCGCAGTCAATGCGAGTTCCTTGGGCGGAACGAACGACATTCCCGCCCTACCCTTTTATCCCTTTTCGAGTTCGTTTTTTCATCCGCCACCCCGCTTTCGAAGGCGAGCGTGATCGGATTAAAAGATGTTACGAACTTTTATTGGGAGTGCATGCCTCGGCTGCTTCGGCCTGTCTTGAAATTTGGCCCGCGGCGTGCTCACTTGGCCGTCATGGAAACCGCTTGTCACATTTCCCAACGTTTAAAAGGCTGCTGCGACACCTGTGGTGAATGGCCGGGAAACCTGCATATGCCCGAGGAGTTGCACGGCTGGTATTGCTCCGATTGCTGCCCGGCCTGTCATCCGGAGCTACAACAGCTTCCCAAATTGATGCAGTTAGATTCGGCACAAAAGGCTGCCTAACTTTGTGAAGTAGCGTGCGGCGCGTTACAACGGTCGTTTTGATGCCAT
Source organism: Bryobacteraceae bacterium (assembly GCA_036268375.1). GTDB lineage: Bacteria > Acidobacteriota > Terriglobia > Bryobacterales > Bryobacteraceae > PALSA-243. Next base: position 1,399 of record DATAUH010000284.1, read on the forward strand.
CATAAAAGGTATGAGGATTATTCTCCTCACCTTTTTGGTGGCGATACCGTTACACGCGGCGGATGAACTTAAGGCTCCTTTGCAGAGCGCGGCCGATGCGGCGTTTCAGCGCGTCGTGACGGCTCCTGTCCCCAACCTGGATACGGCCGTTAAATGTATGCAAGCAGAGGCAATGCTGTTTGCAGTGGCCGCTCCCGAGGAGACTCCTCTGGTGGCTTTTCGGCGTGCCTATTGCACATTGGATAACGCCGCCGCGGCCCATGATTCGGCCGCATTTGAAACGGCAGCTGAAGCTTTCGATGACGCTATCGCAAATGCGCAAGGCGCCTCGGCCAAACAGAAGTCTTCGCAAAGTCTCGCACCTGTAAACAGAGAAGCGCCTTCCGCTTGGCGAGTGCTGGCAGCAGTAGCGCGTTTGAACGGCGGGGCTTCTCTCGAATCCCAAGAAAAGAATCTAGAGGCGGCGGTGGATGGAATGGGCTATCCGGATTGTCAAAGCTATGCCGGGACGCCCAATTTTTGCCAGGGTGTAAAGCAACTTGGTAGCGCTTGGTTAGGCCGCATCGCTTTAAGTAAAGATGATCTGACCACCGCCGCGCGCCGCTTTGATAGTTCGGATGCGAAACCGTGGAAGGATTTCGTTGCCGGGGTCCAGTCCTTTGAGCGCCGCAACTATTCCGATGCGGTCGAGCGCGAACAGCGGGCGATTATAGATTGGCGGGCCACCCAGCAGCAATCTCTGTTGGAGCGCATATCTCCGCAGCCTTCGATGACGGATGCGCTGACTGATTGGGGAGGCGCCCAACTGGCGTCCGGCAACACCTCCGCGGCGCTCACCAATCTGGATGCGGCGATTAAACTGGATGGCGCCAACGGGCGCGCCCTTTATCTGCGTGGCGTTGCCAAGCAGCGTTCGGGGCGCAGTGATGCGGCGGCAGACGACTTCAACCTCGCCAGTCGCGCAGCCTTAGCCAAAGCGAGCGACACCGGTTCCGCGGAGGCTCATTTTTATCGCGGCGTGGCGCTGTTCGCGCGTAAGGAATTCGCGCGGGCGGAGGACGAGTTCAGCAGCGCGATGAATACCGATTCGGAGAGCCGTTGGCAAGCGGATGCACGGGCGTGGCGGTTACTTGCGGCCGTGAATGCGGGCGCTTGTGGCGCGTCGCGCGAATCGTTGTTGAAGGCGCTGGCGGGGGTTTCGCCGTTTTTTCCAAGGAACGATGCGACCGCGTCCGCCGGTGCGTGTCCCACAACGGCCGCAGTGTTCCCGGCAAAGTAAGCCCGGCCCTCCAAAGGTCTCGCAGGTGTGCTACAGTTTGCGTAAATATGGCTTCCCGTAGCGTCAACAAAGTCATCCTGCTTGGAAATCTAGGCAAAGACGCCGAAACCAAGTTTACGCCAAGCGGCATCTCGGTTTCTAAATTCTCACTCGCAACAACCCGCCGGTCCAAAGACCAGCAAAGCGGCGAGTGGAGGGATGTCACGGATTGGCTCAACATCGTCGCGTGGCGTACTGAAAATGTAGCCAGCTACCTGCTCAAGGGCAAGAAGATTTATCTCGAAGGCCGGATCGAATCCCGCAGCTATGAGGATAAGGAAGGCCAAAAGAAATACATCACCGAAGTGGTCTGCGAAGCCAACAATATCGTACTCCTGGGCGGTGGAGACCGTGGCGATTCCATTCCGGACTCGTCGGGGGATTTCGACCGGCCCGTGTCCATGCCGCGTTCGGCGCAACGTTCTCAGCCGGCGCCTTCTCAATCACCGGCGGAAGATTTCAACCAAGGCATTACCGACGACGACGTACCGTTTTAAGCTAAACGTTGGTCCTGCGGCGACAGTTCCGCGGACTTCTCGGCTACAACGAAGTACTCCATTTTTGTTCACCGGCTACGCGGAGGTCGATACTGTTCTTCCGCCGCATCGCCTGCTTCGAGCGATGCTCCGCGGCTTTTGGCGGTACGCGTCTTCGCGAGAGCGGCAGGAGGACGTCCACGCCGCTTACTTCCCTGCCGAATGCGCTCCAAGCTTTCAATCGCAGCGTCGATGTTTTCGAGTTCTGCGTGGAGCTGCGCCAATACCTTGGCCAAGTCCATGTTACTTGCCTCTAGTTACCGCAACTTACCCCTTGCCTATCTTTGCGGCGCGGGAGTAAGCAAACCAATGAGAAACAAAGTTAGTCGAATTACAACCACTGCTAACCAGACTTCCAAATATCCTAAATCGGCCGGCGCTCCGGTTTTGAATTCTGAGCAGTGATCATTCCCGTCCTTAAATGATTACCTTCGGTAAGTTGCGCCGGTTCGGCGATCGATTGCAAAGAATCGAGCGATTCCAGCACGCGTTCCATCAAAGTGTCGGTCTGTGCGACCGTAGTCCGCAGATTCTCGATGGAATGCGCTTGCGAATTCAGGCGCTCATCAAGCGAAGACATGGTTTTGATCAGAAGTTGCTCCATTGCGGAGACGATCTGACCTGTGGAGGGCATCTCTGCCAGGCGCGAGGCGTGTTCTTCGAGCGTACCTTCGGCGCGGCTGAAGCGAGTTTCAGCGGCTGCTTCGTGAGCCGCGACCCGGCGTTCAAGTTCGCGCAGAGCCGCCTGTAATTCGGAATTGCAGTCCAGGTTTGCGGAAGGCGTTGGCCGTTTCACGCTAGTGAGGGCGCCGGCGGCTACGCCTGCCAGAAAAGCCGCGCAGCCCCCAAGAATTCCCAAGGGTCTTGCCATCCGCTAATAGATATACCTTTTTTCGCGAACTTCTTGCAAGTACTAAGTTTTGCAAAGGAGGTACAGCATACGGACTTTGTTTGCCTCTGTGAATAAGAGCTGTCATTCTAATCAGGATAGCTACCACTAATTAGGAGACCTCCGATTGAGAGATGAGTGGGATTTGGATATCACAGGTGTTCCGCATCCGCTTCTTTTTGAGTGCGACCGCGAGGGCCGCGTACTGTGGATGAGCAGTTATACCCGAGAGGTCCTGGGTGATAGGCCGCTGCCCGAGGCCATCACCGAGTATTTGCGGACTGGAGAATCCTTTCGCGTCTGGCGTGCGTTCGCGCTCCCCGATACTTTGTTGCTGGCGGCGCAACTGGAGCCCGAAGAGCCGTCCACGATTGGCGATTGGAACGGGGAACTGCTGGGAAACTATTTCCGCCTGCAACGGGCCGAACGCAAACTGGCTGCGGCGGCGCAGCAGCGGCGGCGCGCTGAGGGGCGAACGCCCGTTCTGGATCAACTGGAACGGGAACGCCAACGCATCGGCCGGGAATTGCATACCGGCGTAGGTCAACTTCTGGCCGCGATCCGGTTGCAGGCAGAGACAGCGGTCACGCAGCTGCCCCATGCAGCCGAAGCAGTGGCAGAGGCGCTGGACCGAATTCGCCAACTCTCGGAGGATGCGCTGCAGCAGGTGCGCAGCGTTTCGCGCCGTATTTATCCACCCGACTGGCAAGGCCTATCCGTATGCGAGGCGCTGGAGAAGCTCTGGGACTCTACCGGGATGTCGCGGCTGTTCAAGGGCGGCTTGCACATGGCGGCTTGTGCGGAGGAGCCGGCGCAGGAAGTGAAGGTGGTTCTGTATCGCACGGCCCAAGAGGCCCTATCAAATATTACGCGGCATGCTGTCGCGTCGGACGTGAAGATGTCGCTCCATATCGCAGGGGATAGGGTCGTTCTGACTCTGTGTGACAACGGCCAAGGGTTCAACGTCGATAAGGCAATGGGGAAAGACGGCATGGGCTTGCGGTCGATTCGTGACGCGGCTTACGAAATCGGCGGCGAATTGTCGGTGGAGAGTGGACCGCAAGGCACTACACTGAAGTTAGAAGCCCCTATCCACTACGAGTAACGCCACGCCGGACTCGGCTGGCCAACGCAGTGAAATTATGGACGACATTCGAGGCATCTCGGTCGTATTGGCGGACGATCACGCTATCGTACGCGAGGGTTTCGCTGCGTTATGCGCCGCCCACGGGATGCGAGTGTTGGGTCAGGCCTCAGATGGTCCTTCGGCGTTCGAACTGGTTGCCCGAACCGCGCCGGATTTCGCCATTCTCGATCTGCACATGCCCGGAATGACCGGCGCGGAAGTGGTGCGGCGTCTGCGTGGCGCCGGATCCACCGTGAAACTGGTGATTCTTTCGATCAGCCGCGAGGATTCGGTGGTGCTGGAGTCGTTGCGCGCGGGCGCTGACGCATATTTGCTGAAAGACGGACCGGCGCGTCACTTACTCGACGCAATACAGTTCGTCCGCGATGGCGGAGTTTACGTGTCGCCACTGCTGCGCGGAGCTGCCTTTTTCACGCGTCCGGAAAAAGTGGCGGAGGACCCGCTTTCGTTGCTGAGTCCCCGCGAAATGGAAGTGTTCACGCAACTGGTGAACGGCGCGCGCGCGAAAGACATCGCGGAGCGGCTGGATATCAGTCCGAAGACCGTGGATACCTATCGCGCCAGCCTGATGCGCAAGCTGAAGGTCCACGACCTGGTCGGACTGGTAAAGTTCGCGATCGAGCGGAACCTTACAAGCACTTCGCAGGCGCCATAAACGGGATGCATTCCCCGCTACCGTGCTGCATGGTGCGCTCGTAAACTTCCAGAGATTCGATCAGCGCGTCCACGGCGGCGATTCGCTTATATAGACGCTCCAAAGCGCGGAGCCTCATGAACTCGCCTGAGATGATACGGCTGCGTTCGGTAGGTACGTCTGAAGGGACGGGCAGCGGCATTATCGATTCCCCTAAACCTGATGAGATAAGGAACAACCGGCGTCTAGGTAAGGATACTCACTGCGAAAGTGGCGCGTCAAGAAAAATTTGCCACGCAAAACCCGTCTAAAGTTAATGCAGAACGCTAAAGCGGATTCATTTACAGCGACTTACAAATACATATCGTGATACGATATTATTGTGATCGACGAAGATTTGCGCGCGGCGGATTATCTCGCGCTGCATGAATTCCGGTTCCAAATCGGGCGTTTTCTGCACTTTAGCGAAGAAGCAGCCAAAGCCGAAGGTCTAGAGCCTCGGCAACACCAATTTTTGCTGGCGGTTAAGGCAAACGAAAGCGGCCAACCGACAGTGGGTGAGATTGCGCGCCGGCTCTTTATTCGCCATCACAGTGCCGTGGAATTGGCAGACCGGCTGGAAGAGCGGGGGTTAGCGGAGCGGATCCGCGGGAGTGACGACCGCCGCCAGGTGCATATACGTTTAACGCCGGAGGGCGCGGAAAAACTGCGGCGGCTTTCGCGAGCGCATCGCGAGGAGATGTTGCAAGCCGGGCCGCTGCTGTTGGATGCGTTGCAACAGGCACTGCTCCGGTTTTCATCCGGAAACTGCGATGCTGCGTGAACTTGTACCTATATATATGGACATCAGGGAGAAAAGACTTTGCACGACGAAAAGTTAGGGGATTTCACTGCGAGTCCCCGGCTTATTTTAATTTCGCTGCTTGCGTTGCCCGTCGGTTACGTGAGCGCCTATCTGGCCTTGATTCTGCTGAAGCTGATCGGGCTCTTCACCAACCTTTTCTTTTACCAGCGATGGAGTTTCGATGCGGCTACGCCGGCTACGAACCGGTTAGGGCCTTGGGAAATTGTTGTGCCCATAGTGGGCGCGCTGATCGTCGGGTTCATGGCGCGGTATGGATCGGAAAAGATCCGCGGGCATGGGATTCCGGAAGCATTGGAAGCGATATTAATCAACGGCAGCCGCGTGGAAGCGAAGGTGGCGATATTGAAGCCGCTTTCGAGCGCCATTTCCATCGGGTCGGGGGGACCGTTCGGCGCTGAAGGCCCGATCATCATGACGGGCGGCGCGTTCGGTTCATTGATCGCGCAGGTGTTTCGGTTGACGAGCGCGGAACGTAAAACGCTGCTGGTGGCGGGCGCCGCGGGCGGTATGTCGGCGACCTTCGCAGCTCCGGTGGCGGCGGTTTTGTTAGCCGTAGAGCTGTTGCTTTTTGAATGGAAGCCGCGAAGTCTGGTTCCGGTGGCTGTAGCAAGCGTCGCCGCTTGCGCGACACGGCGAGTTTTGTTGGGGATGGGTCCACTGTTTCCCGCCCCGCCGCATCCGGCATTCATCGGTCTGGACGGTCTGTTCGGATGCGTGATCGCGGGGCTGCTGGCGGGCGTGCTTTCGGCACTTTTAACCGCCGCAGTGTACGCGTCGGAAGACTTCTTTCAGAAGATTCCGATCCATTGGATGTGGTGGCCGGCGCTGGGCGGACTGGTGATCGGCCTTGGGGGATTGATTTTTCCGCAGGCGTTGGGCACGGGCTACGCAACCATTGCGGCGCTGCTGCAAGGGGATGTGGCGCGCAACGCGATTCTGGGAATCCTGTTGGTGAAGTCGGTGATCTGGAGCGTGTCGCTCGGTTCGGGAACTTCGGGAGGCGTCCTGGCTCCGTTGCTGATGATGGGAGGAGCGCTGGGCGGTATCGAAGCTTCGTTTCTGCCGCATATGGGCGTCGGGTTTTGGCCCCTGGTGAGTATGGGCGCCATTCTCGGCGGGACCATGCGCTCGCCATTCACGGGCGTAATCTTCATGTTGGAATTGACGCACGATATCAACATGCTGCTGCCGTTGCTCCTGGCCGTGTCATTGGCGCACGGATTCACGGTGCTGGTGCTAAAGCGATCGATTCTTACGGAAAAGCTTGCGCGGCGCGGATACCACTTGAGCCGTGAATATGCGGTGGACCCGCTCGAACTGCTGTTTGCACGCGATGTAATGCGGAAGAACGTCGTGGCATTTCCGGCGGACGCGGATTGCGCGGAGGCGCGCGCCGCCTTGAAACCGAAGCGGGACAAGCGGGCACAGTTACTGTACCCGGTGGTGAGCGGCGATGGACGTCTCGAAGGCGTGATCACGCGCAACGATCTGCAGGAACTGGAGGACACGGACTGCAGCCGCAAGTTGATGGACATAGCGCACAAGGATCCGGTGGTGGCCCATCCAGGCGAACCGCTGCGCGTGCTGGTGCATCGTATGGCTGAGACCGGATTTACGCGGCTGCCGGTGGTGAGCCATGATCGGAAGCTAGCCGGCATGATCTCTCTGCATGATCTGCTTCGGGCGCGGAATCGTTCGCTGGATGAGGAACAGCGAAGAGAACGCGTGCTGCAGATACGGCTGCCGTTTAAGAGCCGCCCGGTTGTCACGCCGCAGTAGACTTGAGGAATGCTGCTGACGATTGGGCATTCGAATCGTACGGCGGAAGAATTCACGGAAATGTTAAGCGCGCACGAGGTCAAGCTCTTGATCGACGTGCGCGCTTTTCCAAAATCGAGATACAACCCGCATTTCAATTCCGGAGCGCTTGCGGAAATCCTAACGGCAGCCGGTATCGAGTATCGGCATATGCCCGAACTGGGCGGAATGCGTAAGGCAAAGCGCGATTCGACGAATACAGCCTGGAGAAACGATACATTCCGCGGCTACGCCGATTACATGCAGAAGCCAGAATTCGAGGCTGCGTTGAGCGGGTTGATGCAACGGGCGATGGAATCGCGAGCGGCGATAATGTGCGCTGAAGCTAATCCGCGGAACTGTCACCGTTCGCTCATAGCGGATGCGCTAACTGCGCGCGGCTTCGAAGTGGAGCATATTCTCAGCGTCACCGTTCGCGAACCTCACAAAATGACGGGGTTCGCCAAAATGGAGGGTTCGCGCGTCACTTACCCCGGGGAGAATCTGGAGCTATTCGGCGGGTAGCTCATCCAGACGCGGTTCTTAGACATCCGCGAACTATCCAAGACCCAACTATTTTGTCAACCAGCGTAGCGTCGCGTTTGTCAACCAGCATAGCGTCGCGCATTTCTTTGATATAGTCGAAGAAATGCCGGGCGCAACATACCTTGGTGAATTCGAGTTGGTCGTGATGCTTTCGATCATGCGGCTAGGCGACGATGCGTATGGCGTGCCGATAACACGGGATATCGAGGAACAAACTGGGCGTAGCGTCGCATTTGGCACCGTCTACGCCACGTTGGAACGGCTCCAAGAGAAAGGCTATGTTCGCTCGGAGCTGGGTGACGCGACGGCCGAAAGGGGTGGCCGGGCTAAGCGCTATTTTCGGGCCACTTCGACTGGCGTGAAGACCGTACGCGATACCAAGCGGAACCTGATGAGGCTGTGGCACGGCCTTCGGGAACTGGAAGGGGGTATGGCATGAAGTTATCTCAGGCGATTGCCAATTGCCTGCTTGATCGCGGTGGCCTGGACGTTGGGCTAAGGGGCGATCTGTTGGAGGAACGGGCACGTGGGCGTTCGGCACTCTGGTACTGGAGACAGGTAGCGGTAGCAATACTCGCGGGAGTTTGGAGTGGTGCTCGGGACCACAAAGTGGACGTCCTCCGCGTTCTTACGATGGGCTTCGCGCTGGAATACCTCGTAATCCTGATCTGGAGTATCTACGGATTCCGGGTACCCTATTTATCTACTGAGCAGTGGGCCATTCAATCGTTGGGTGTTCTGATATTGGGCGTGTTGATCGGTTGGTTGATAGCGGACCGCGAACAACCGCTTCCTACGGTAATCATGTTTGTCATCTGCGAATCCCTATGGTTCCTGGGACACGACCTCTCGTGGGTTAAACTGCTCGTTGCATCCGTTGATAGACCCATGTTTCGACCTGATATTGTTGAGTTTTTCATGGCGTTCGTTTTGCAGAATGTGGGCTTGGTGATCGGTGGCATGTTGGTACGTCAACGAAAAGAAGCGTAACATTCTGCAGCCATTCACAGGTCAAAGCAACCGAAACAGAGTTTATGGGCGCAAGTGGCAGGGCGCGACTTAGTCGCCACCGCTGTGAGGACGAGGGGCGACTTGCAAGTTGTCTACGACTCCGGTGACCTTCGGGATTCCCTTGGCGATGGCATCGATGCGCGACTTGGTTTGAGCGCTATCCACGGAGCCGGAAAGCGTCACCACACCGTTTGTGGCATTGACGGAAACGTCGGGAACGGTAGAAAGACCGATATTCGATGCCAGTTTCGATTTCACGTTGGCGGTAATTTCGAGATCGTCCATTTGGGCACGCGGAGTTTCATTCGTGCGGCAGCCTACCAGGGCGCAAGCCAAGGCGATCGACAGAGCGAGCGGTTTCATGAGTGCAATTCCTCGCTCCGGGAGGATGCAAGCACTACGCCACTGGGTTTTCGAGCACGCCCACGCCTTCGAGTTCAACTTGCACGACATCGCCGGGCGAAATTTTGCGCGTCGAGCCGGGGGTGCCGGTATAGATGATGTCACCGGGATTCAACGTGATCCAGCCGCTGATCCAACTGACGATGGCTGCGCAGTTGAAAATAAGGTCGGACGTGTACTGTTGCTGGACGACTTCACCGTTGAGACGCGTGGTGAGTTGCAGATTTCCGTAATCGGCGCCGACTGCGATTGCGGGGCCAAACGGCGCGAAAGTGTCGGAGCCCTTGGCGCGCCACCACTGCAGATCCTTGCCGCCGCCGTGCTGCCAGTTACGCTCGCTTACATCGTTGCCGCAGGTAACGCCAAAGATGGCGGAAACGGCTTCGTTAGCGGAGACGTTGCGCACGGTCTTGCCGACGACGGCGACCAGTTCACCTTCGTAGTGGAGGTCGGTTGCATCCCGCGGAGTGACGATGGGGCCGCCGGGATCCTGAACGGCGCTAAGGGGCTTGTAGAAAATCTCCGGACGAGTGGGCTGCGGGCGTCCACCGAGGTGGCTCTTGTAATTCAGGCCGACGCAGAGAATTTTGGTGGGATTACATGGATGTAACAGCGTCACGGAAGACAAAGGATGCGTGACTCCAGTGGGTTCGTGGCTGCCGAAGAGGTCGCCGCGGATCTCACGGACCGTGTCGCCATCCAGGATTCCGTATGTGCCGGGCGCGGTGTTGGAGGATGAGGTGGTGCGGTATCGGATGTATCTGGTCACGTTCCGCATTGTATCGTTGCCGCGCGGGTTCGGCTTAGGGTACAGTTTGGGAGAGCTATGGCACGCAACAGCACTCTCAGTTCGGTCGAGTTAGATGTAGCGCCCGGATCGCGAATGGCGCAGGCGGTGGACGATGAGACGCCGTTTCGAATTTTGGTGGCGGGCGATTTCAGCGGCGGATCGGGTAAGAACCGACGCACGATAGAGGTGGACCCCGACAACTTCGATGCTGTGATGGGGCGGCTTGCGCCGGAATTACGGCTTCCGTTTGGCGGCGGGGAGGCGACCATCAAGTTCCGCGAACTTGATGATTTTACGCCTGACCGGCTGCTGCAGAATGTCGAGCCGTTTCAGAAACTACGGGAACTGCGCGAGGGGTTGGAGGATGGTTCGATAGCGCCGCCGCCGCCCGCCTCGAGGACGGCGTCTGCGGGATCGGGCAGTGAGCTGCCAAGGCCTGCGTCGGGCGCCGACCTGTTGCGCGACTTGATGGGTGAACCTGCTCCCGCGGCTGCGCCACCGAAACGTATGAGCGATTGGGACCAGATGCTTCACGAAATCGTGGCGCCGTACGCCGTGCCGGGAGAGAATCCGCGGCGGGCGGAGATGGTGGCGCAGACTGACCGCGCGATAGCGGGCGAGATGCGGAATCTGATGCACCATCCGAAGTTCCAAGCACTCGAAGCGGCGTGGCGCGGTCTCAACTTTCTGGTGCGGCGGCTGGAGACCGGCGACACGTTGCGCATCTTCGTGCTGGATCTGCCGCGCGAAGCGCTGACGGTGGAGGAGTTGCGCCGCGCGGTGGATGACGATCCGTGGGCCGTGCTGGCAGGACTTTATTACTTTGAAGCGAAGGATCAAGAACTGTTGATGAAGATTTCGCTGGTCGCACACATTGCGGGCGCACCCTTCATCGCGGGGCTGGGATTGGGCGAAGTGGGTATCGAGAAGCCATTCGCAGAGCTGCGGAAATCGACCTATGCGCAGTATGTGGGATTGGCGCTCCCGCGGTTTATGCTGCGGTTGCCGTACGGAAAGAACGGGCTCGAGACCGAAACGTTTGCGTTCGAAGAACAGAACGAAAAGCCGGATCACGAGCGATTCCTGTGGGGACATCCTGCAATTGCGTGCGCGTACTTGCTGGGTGAGTCGTACACGCGATTTGGATGGGCGATGCGGCCGAATGCGGTGCGGGACATCGAAGGATTACCCGCGCATACATATAAGGATGACGGCGAGACAGTGCTGAAGCCGTGCGCGGAAGTGCTGTTAACGGACGAGGCCGCCGAGGTGCTGCTGGAGCGCGGATTTATTCCGCTCGCATCGATGAAGAATTCCGATCGCGCGCGGGTCGTACGTTTCCAATCGGTAGCCGAGCCTGCGGCGGCGCTTGCCGGACCTTGGGGGTAGGGGAGCGAGGAGCAGAAGTCTGGAGCCCTGAGGCAGAATGGGACCTCCGTGGATCACCTCTGAGTTCTGACCGCCCATTCTTCCTATTGGATCGCGGCGACAATCAGGGGCGTGGATGTCGGTTGCGCAGCTCCCGCGGCGTCTTCGAGGGTGACTGCGACGGCCGAGAGGTTCGCTAAGTCGACTGATCCGGTCAGGACGTGAGTTGCTGTGCCATCGGGCTGCGCCTGAAAGAGCCCGGCAGGCGAGGGATTCGCCCCTTTGGGGATCAACCACATCTCATAAGTCTTGCCAGCGGGCGCAGGTGGCAAGTTGGTGGCCATCAAGACGGTTCCCGATTGCGGATTGACGAACACTTTGCCCTTGGGACCGGCGCCGAACGAAACTTCGCGAGTTTGCACGCCGTTGATGATGGTCATGATGTCGGTCCAACGGGTGAGTTGAACTGCCTGGCGTCCCATCTGAGCGCGTAGAACGCCGATCTCTTCCATGTAACTGTGTTCACGGCCGCCGAAGTAAAAAGCAGCGACTAAGCTGAGTGCAGCGAGACCGCCGAACCACGGAGCGAGGCCGTAACCGCGCTGTTCATAACCGACCGACGCCAGAATGCGTTTGCGCAGATTCGCGGAGGGCGCCGATGGCGGAGATGACGCGCCAATCAGGGCTGCAATCTGCCGCGCTTTATTCAATTCCGCCATACAGACCTCACACCTCCGTTCCAGATGCTCACGAATCTCCGCGCGCGCGGGTTCTTCGGCGACGCCCAACACGTAGAGCTGATATTCTTCCCGCAGTTCTTCGTGAGTCACGCCGTCACCGCCTCTCCAAATTCTTCGCGCAGATTTTTCAGGGCCGCGCGCACCCAGGTTTTCACCGTGCCGAGGGGTTGTTTCATGCGCTCCGCCATTTCAGTTTGGGTCAAGCCTTCGAAATAGGCGAGCTCAATGACCTCACGCTGCTGCGGAGTTAGTTTTTGCATGGCGGCCCGGATGAGACGGGCTTTGTCGGAGGCCAGAATGTCACGTTCAAGATCCATGTAGCTGGAGGGATGATCGACTTCTTCCAGTTCGAAAGTATTTCGTTCGCGGCCGCCGGCGGAGCGCAGATAGTCGATGGCGCGATTGCGCGCGACGGCGAGAAGCCACGGGCCGAGAGCGCCGCGCTGCGCATCGAAGCCCTGCGCGCGATTCCAAACGCGCAGAAAAGTCTCTTGCACCAGATCTTCGGCAAGCGCGCCATCGCGCACGACGCGCACGATGAGCGAATAGGCGAGGCGGCCGTAGCGATCGTAGAGTTCCGCGAGCGCTTGAGGATCGCGGCGCTGCAAACGCTCCACGATTTCGGCGTCAGCCTCGGCCAGCACCGCCATCAAAAGTGAAATCAGCATGTGCGTTTGAAGTCCTCCAGCTTAGTGTACGAGTGGATGAGCGTTGCAGATTGCGTGAGAGGCGCTATTGTGACGCAGAAAAAAAGAGAAAGCAACGCGAGTTTGCATTTTTCTCTTGACATTCATCGCGAAGAACCTTATATATGAATCACATTGCGATTTTTTTATTGGTCGCAAAATTTGATGTTAGGGAGAATCAATCGATGAAGAGTGCAGCCAAGAAAGCCGCCCCGAAGAAAAAGGCGCCCGCTAAGAAGAAGAAGTAGTTGCGGTAGCGCCC
>DATAUH010000285.1:0-25225 GCA_036268375.1 Bryobacteraceae bacterium
GCGACACTGCCGTCGCTCATTATGCATTAGGAAATCTGGGCAATCAGGTACTCGCGGCGAATATCAGCTCACTTTGCCAACCGAAGAACAGTTGGCCTGCGGGCCACCATACAGACCGCCCCTTGGAAGTCGCTTCTGCGCCATCCAGCATCCCTGACCGTCATAACTCAACAGACGAATCGCCGTGCCACGCCCGCTCCGAAACACAAACACGCAGCCGGAGAATGGAAATTCCGCTAACTTGTCCTGGCATGATGGCCGATCCAGACTACGAAGTGCGTAGGAGAGCAGCGGGGGCATCGAAAACCTTGGAGGGCAGGCGGCAACAGCGAAGGTGTTCAAACGGCTCGTTGACCTTTTATGTAGTTCAGATGCCCCGTGGCCGGTGTTAAGCATGCTTCGACTGCGTGCTGTCGGCTCGGACTTGGATTGCGATCTGACTTGCCTTCGGGATTCGTCGAAATATGAAGAACTGGCTCGCCGAGTGCGCTTCGTTTGGCTTACGTCCCCGCGATCGTTTCGTTAACCTTGGCTGCGGAGCGCAGGGGTGCGAATTGAGGGCCGCCAATGTCACTCATTCTCCTGGACTGTTGGAATGAATGCTCGGGTGATCGAGAGGCTCTTCGGAGGGAGATTGAAAACTGGGCTAGCGGACCGACCCGACCTTGACTTGCCGCGTCGTGTTTGTCCCTCGGGCTTAGCGCAATGGGCAATCGCCGATTCCCGCATCGCCGGAGCTAGAGATCCTGGCGCGCTCGAAGAGCCGGAGATCAAAGCATTCACACACACCTGGTTCGGTGGCGAAGCCGCGGCAGCGCAGTTTCTGAAAGCCCTCAAAGATCACGCCGGAGTGACCAAGCGCGTTGGGGCGCGGCGGGGACCATCCAAAAAATTGGGGCGAAGGCGGCAAGCGAGCGGGTGCTGGTCCGGCTCTGCGAACTCTTGGCCGACCCCGATGCCCGAGTGCGTGATGACGCGGCATGGACTATAGGGCATGTGGGGGAGAAGGCGGCAACGGAGCGGGTGCTGGTCCGGGCTCTGCGAACTCTTGGCCGACCCCGATACCCGAGTGCGTGAAAAGGCAAAGCGGTCCATCAAACAATTAGCAAGAAAAGTAGCAAGGCCTGAGGGGTTCATAAGGCTTCTCGATGGCGCAACGCAGCATAGGCCAGGTCACCAGCGGTTCGTAACAAATGAGGATCGTCGCGCGCTGTTCGCCGACGTCGAACCCTGCCTGGGCCCAGGATGTCCAGAGCCGCTCCCCCCTCTGGAGGAAAGCGCGGCGCAGACGCGGCGGATATAGAAGCCATCGTGATCTTCGGTAGCGGCCTTCACCTTCGTGAGTCCGATGGCGCCGCGCTTACTTCCTACCTGCGTTCGATGGGCGGAGAGATTGAGACGGGGCGCCGCGCGGAGCAGTTACCTGACGCGCCTCTCTTTATGTATGGGCGCGGCAGTCATCGAAACGGTAAACGCGTCGCCGAGACCGACGCACTGGCCGAACATGTTGAGCGCGCAGCGGCCGGTGAATTTGGTTGGAACGGATTCCACATGCCACCAGGAATAGGAATTCGCTGATGGAAAGCGGGACGGGTGTGGTCGCCGACGAGCACAACAGAGTTGTAGTTGCGAGCAGGTTCGGGAATTGGATTCTTCATTCTCCTATCCGCTCTACAATCCCCATTCCACCCGTTCACGAATCTAAAATTTACCGCTCTCACCCCCAACGTTCCCCAGGTTACAGGAAATGTAATATGATGCATTAAACCATCTTTTTTGGGGGGGGTTCTCAGTGCGCAAGCTAACGTTTGCGTGGCTGCTGATTTTAGCCGCCACAGCATGCTTTTCTCAGGTTTCAACTACGTCTCGTTTGGACGGCAATGTTACGGATCCGTCTGCCGCGGCAGTTCCAGGGGCCAAGGTAGATGTCGTCCAAACCGCCACCGGCCAAAAATTCCAAGCCACCACGGACGATAAAGGATATTGGGTGTTGCCCAGTCTTGCGACTGGCGCGTACCGCGTCACCGTCACGCACGAAGGATTTAAGTCCGTCACCAACGATAATGTGGCGCTCGACGCGGGCGTCCCTGCGACCGTAAACCTGCAACTCACCGTCGGCTCGACCTCCGAAACCATCGAGGTCACAGCCGGCGCGGAAATCGTTCAAACGAATTCTGCGACAGTAAGTTCGACGCTGCAAGGGCGGCAGATCAACGATCTTCCGTTCACCAGCCACAATGTCACCGAGCTGATCGCGACCCAGCCGGGCACGCAGAACGCGGATGGCGTCCGCTACGCGACTATCAACGGACTGCCGCAGCCCTCAATCAACATTACTATTGATGGCATCAACGTGCAGGATAACGCTACCAAAAGCAATCCTGACGCGGTTTTCAACTCCGTCCAACCGCGTACCCAGGCGATTGAAGAAATGACGATGAGCACTGCCGCTGCTGGCGCGGACTCGCTCGGCGAAGGCGCGGTGCAGATTAAGTTCGTAACCAAAGGCGGAACTAACCAGTTCCACGGCGGCATCTACGAAACCAATCGAAACTCGTTCTTTGAAGCGTGCGCGTTCTTCAACTGCCTGGTAAACACCGCCAAAGACCAGATCAACCTCAACGAGTACGGCTTTACCATCGGCGGCCCGGTTAAGAAAAACAAGCTGTTCTTCTTCGAATCGTTCGAGTTCTTCGATCTTCCGCAATCGTTCCCCGAAACTGGCACGTGGCTCCTGCCTGCCGCCGCCAACGGAGTCTTCACTTACAACGCGAATGGCAGCGTCCACACGGTGAACCTCCTGTCGCTTGCCGCCGCGGCGAATCCCTCGCTTCCGGCCAACGTGCGGCCATTCCCCACGACGGTGGATCCTACGCTTGCGAAAACGTACGCTCTCATCAATCAGTTAACGTCGTCTGGCGGGACCATCATCAGCCGAATTCCGGCAAGCGTCGCCAACGACTACAACCGCTATAACTTTGCGACCAACGCGCATGCCGTGAACAATCGTAAGTTTCAGACTGCGCGCATCGATTACAATCTCAACGACAGCAATCACATCAATTTCGTCTGGAACTATCAGACGAACGACCGCACGCCAGACGGATTGAATGGGACCTACGCAATTCTGCCCGGCACCGGAACCCAGCTTGGCTCGCCGGATCTCGAAGGGCAGTACGGCATCAACTGGACCGGCAGCATCGGATTGCGCTCCGTAGTGACCTCTAACATCACGAACGAACTCACGATGGGTATTCAAGGCGGCACAAACGCCTTAGGCGCTGGACTGTCGCCAAAGGATTACGGCCTATGGAACGGCTATCTCTTGCAGTTCGGGGCGGCAACCGCAGGGGCTGCCACATACATGACGAATCCGTACAACGGGAACTACAACAACTACGCACCCCGCAGCACTCCCGTCTATCAGGTCAACGATAATGTCAGCTATCTCCATGCCAACCACCTGTTCAATTTCGGATTCAGTTTCACGCAGGTAAACGCCTGGCAGGCCGGCGCGAATTCGTCGCTTCTCAATACGCTTACGCTGGGCCAAGCCACTGGCGATCCCGACAACACCGGCGCCACCTCGTTGTTCACTACCAACACCCTGCCCGGCGCCAGCGCCACGCAATTGAGCGACGCTGCGAACCTTTACGCCATCATCACGGGCCGCGTTTCCGCCGTTACCAGTTCGGCCGTTTTGGGCGAACAGAGCCGAACCTACGGACCCAACTTCGCGGTGGATCGCGACCATATGCGTCAAGTGGCAGGCTATGTACAAGACACGTGGCGCGTCACCTCGAAGCTGACGCTGACGGGCGGCGTGCGCTGGGATCGGCAGGGGGCCATTCAGAATTTGGACAACCTCTACACGCGTCCGGGCTACGCTGGCCTCTTCGGAGTGTCGGGCGTGGGACATCTCTTCCAGCCTGGAGTGCTGACGGGTACCGTTCCAGTCTTCCAACTCGTCCCCCCGGGCGTGTCTGGGTTTGATCCTGGCGTGGGTCGTTTCGATCCAACCGTGGGTATCGCGTATCGCATCTCCAAAGGCGGCATTTTACACTGGCTGACGGGCGGTGATGCCGTGTTGCGCGCGGGCTTCAGCATGTCAACTATTCGTGAAGGCATCGGCTTCCTCGATGGCGTGTGGAGCGTCAATCAGGGACGCAGCCTTGCCACCAACGCGAATCCCGGAGCGAACCCAGCTATCTTCCCGGCGGGCAACGTGGCCTTTTCCGATGGATCCTACCCGTCGGTCGTCCCCACCTCGGTCGATCCAAATTTCCCGAACCCGCACTTCCCGCTGCCGGTTCAAAGCGGCCAAAACGTGGAAGATTACAATCCACAGATCAAGCCGGAATACGTTGAAAGTTGGACCGTTGGTTTGCAGCGTCAGGTAAGTAAGAACACAGTGGTCGAAGTTCGATATGTCGGCACCCACGGCGTGAACCTATGGCAGGCCGTAAATCTGAACGAAGTGAACACCGTCGAGAATCAATTCACGCAACAGTTCCTGGCGGCGCAGAATAACCTCGCGATCGCAAATGGGCTCTCCGTTCCGCAATTAGTCAATTCGGCTACGATCGGCTCGCCCTTTAAGTTGACCAGCAATAACTATGCAAACCAGGGACTGCCGGGACAGGTCAACATTCCAATCATCACCACCGCTATCGGCAGCAACACCGACCAGACTACCGTCACCCAATTGCAGGAAGGTTTGGCGGGCGCGATGGCCAACGGGATCGCGACGAACTCTACTCGCATGGGCAATCTGACCAAGGCCGGTTTTCCCATCAACCTCTTCCAGGTAAACCCGAATAACGGTGGAAACTCGACCGAGATGACTAACCGCAACTCGAGCACCTATAACTCGGGCCAGGTGGAGGTGCGTCGCCGTCTTGCGTCCGGCTTGCAGTTGAACGGAAGCTACGCATATTCGAAGTCGCTCACGGCCGCCAATGAACTTACGTTGCGGGACTGGGGCGGCAACAAGGGACCGAGCACTTTCGACATCCGCCACGGCTTCAAATTCACGTGGATTTACCAACTTCCCGTCGGCCAGGGCCGGTATTTTATGAACGGCACGCACGGAGTTATGGGCAAGGTAGTAAGCGGCTGGGAAATTGCCGGCGTGGGCCGCGTGCAGAGCGGTTCGCCTATCAATATCATCAGCGGACGCGATACCTTCAATCAAAATGACGGCGGCGTCGTGCTGCACAACATGACCACCCAACAGTTGCAGAACGCAATGGACATCAATTTCACCAGCCAGATCAACGCAGCCGGCAAGGCGACGGGCACTGCCTATTACTTGCCGCAATCGCTGATTCAGAACTCGCTGGCAGCGTTCAATCTGGGCACGGCCACTTTCAATCCAAATGCCGCCTACATTGGACCTTGCAACTCCCCAGGCCAGATCTGCAATCAGATCTTCCTATGGGGTCCGTGGCTCAGCAAGTGGGACGTCAGCCTGGTGAAGCGCACTCAAATCAAGGAGCGCCTGAACCTGGAATTCCGAGCCCAAGCGTTGAACATCTTCAACCATCCGAATATCATGCTGCCCGGCGGCGCCGCGACGGGTGGCAACATCAACACCACCGTTAACGCGACGTTCGGCCAGACCACCACCGCGTTCCGCGATCTGAACAACACCAACGATCCCGGCGCGCGCAGTCTGGAGTTCGTGCTTCGCCTGAACTTCTAGGCTGAGCATTCCGGCGATTCGTCGCCATTTTCATACCGAGGGGCGGTTCGCAATGCGGGCCGCCCCTCAACTGTTTCGTGGTTATATTATTTAGTTAACACCCTCCTCAGAAGAGCTTCGTTGTTGCGCGCTCAGGCAAGCCAATGGCGTACACTGAGGACTGTGCCCTTGGAGTCCGAACGGTCCACGGCTGCGAAGGTTGTCGTAGCCACCACCGTAGCCCTTTCCTTCATATCTTTCTGGCGAGCCGCCGCTATCGTTTTAAGCGACCTTGCGTCCTCCGCGTTCTATGCCGGCGGCATCGCGGAACATGCCTTCGGCGCCAGCGCACCCTGGTTCATTCTGGCCGTAATGTTTTTCAGTTTTGCCGTGCGCTCGGTCTACATGGAATCGTGCAGCATGTTTGTGCGCGGCGGCGTGTATGTCGTCGTCCGCGACGCCATGGGTCCGTTCATGGCGAGGGTTTCGGTATCTTCGCTCATTTTCGACTACGTCCTCACCGGACCCATCAGCGTAGTCACGGCCGGCCAGTATCTAGGGCATTTGTTTAAGGAACTGGCGCCTATCCTGCACATCCATGGCGGCATAGCCATCGACACTTTCTCAGCCTATTTCGGCGTCGTCGTCACTGGCTACTTCTGGTGGAGCAACATCAAAGGCATCCACGAATCGAGCGGCCAAACGCTTCGTATCATGCAAATCACCACCGTAATGGTGGTGGCGTTCCTTGTCTGGTGCCCGATCACGCTGCTGCTGTCGCCGCATGTTCAACTCCCGCCCGCACCCATCCCTCGAAACCTCCACTTCAGTCCGGATGCGCTTGGCTGGTTCACTGGAACTTTCTGGCCTCAAATCGGCGCCGTGGCGATTATTATCGCGTTCGGCCATTCGCTGCTTTCGATGAGCGGCTTTGAAACGCTGGCGCAGGTCTATCGGGAAATCGGCTACCCCAAACTGAAAAATCTGCGCTATACGGCCAACCTGGTCTGCATTTATGCGGTCGTTTTCACCGGGTGCGTCACGCTCTTCGCGGGAATGATCATCCCCAATTCCAAGCGTCCGGAGTATGTGGATAATCTCTTGGGCGGTCTTGCGATGCATCTCGCCGGCCCACCGCTGTTGCGCCTCCTGTTCCACATCTTCGTCGTGATCGTGGGCGTCTTGATTCTCTCGGGCGCTGTGAATACGTCCATGATCGGCGCCAATGGCGTATTGAACCGCGTCGCTGAAGACGGCGTGCTGCTGGATTATTTCCGCAAACCGCAGAAGCGCTTCGGCACTACCTACCGCATCATCAATCTAGTCGCATTGCTGCAAATTGCCACCATCGTACTCAGCGGCGGCAACATGTACAAGCTCGGTGAGGCCTACGCATTCGGCGTCGTCTGGAGTTTCTTCCTGAAATCGCTGGGCGTGCTCGTGCTGCGCCATCACCGCCATGATCAGGAGTACAAGCACCCCATCAATCTGCGCATCGGCGGGTACGAGATTCCCATCGGGTTATTCTGCACCACCGCCGTCCTGGGCCTGGTAGCGATCGCAAACCTGTTCTCCAAACAGATCGCGACGATCTATGGCATCAGCTTCACCGTCGCGTTCTTTCTCCTCTTCACCATCTCAGAACGCATCAACGCCAGAAAGATTGAGCATTCCAAAGCCGGCCTGGAAGAGTTTAACTTGGATATGCGGCCGGATATCGCCGCGGGCGCGGTGCATGCGCGTCCGGGCGCCGTGCTGGTAGCCGTGCGCGACTACAATCACATGGCGCACCTGCAAACCGTTCTGCAAAAAACGAACTTGCGGCGCCACGACATTGTCGTGATGACGGTGCGCCCGGTCTCCACCGGCGCGGGCGAATATGAACTCTCCGAGAAGCAGCTTTTTTCGGATTACGAACGCGAACTCCTGTCGCGGGTCGTCACCATGGCGGAAAAAGAGGGCAAAACCGCCGAACTGCTCGTGGTTCCGGGCGTCGATCCCTTCGACGCCATGGTGCAGTCCGCGCAAAAATTGAAGGCTTCACGGCTGGTGACAGGCGTGTCGCCGCGCATGGATTCGGAAGAGTTGGCGCGCCGCATCGGCATGGCTTGGGAGCGGCTGCCTGAACCGCGCCACGCATTTTCGCTCGAAGTCATCAGTCCGGGCAGACCTTCTGTATACGTCAACCTGGGCCCGCATCCTCCCCGCTTGTGGCCGGAGGATCTGGACCGCGCCCACGAGCTTTGGCTCAAGCTCCAGGAGAACTTCGGCTCACGTCTGCATCATCGCGATGTGATTGGCGTGGCGCTGCGGCGCCTGCAAAAGGATTTGGGCGATACCCACCGCGAGGACGTGCTGACCGACATCGAAAAAGAGTTACGCAAAAACTAGCGCGGCTTCAACGCACAAATACGATACAGCTCGGCTTTTCGATCTTTTGAGTAATTGGGCCAGAAGGGCGCAGTTCGCCCGTCTTCGGATGTACGCTGAACACCACAACATTGTCCGAATCCTGATTCGTCACCAGCAGATAGGCGCCGCTCGGATCGAAAGCAAAATGCCGCGGCGCTTTTCCAAGAGTGCTGGTGTGCTCCTTGGGCGTCGCGACACCGCGGTCGCCATCGATATTGAAGAGCGCCATATTGTCTGCCCCGCGATTCGAAGCATATAAGATCGTGCCCGCCGCATTAAGCGCAATTTCGGCAGCGATATTGCTCGAGCGGAAACTTTCCGGCAGTGTGGAGACGCTCGGCCCCGCGTCGAAAGCGCCCCGCGCGCTGTCGTAATACAGCAGTTCAATTGTGGACGCCATTTCCGTAATCACATAAGCCCACTTACCATTCGGATGGAATTCGATGTGGCGCGGACCTGAGCCAGGAGTGATCGAAACGCTTGCCGGATCGTTGGGCGTAATGCTGCCTGTGGCAGCGTCAAACCGGTAGGCAAAAATCTTGTCCGCGCCAAGATCCGCCGAAAACAAAAATCGGTTGTCCGGCGAAAAGACCACGCAGTGCGCATGCGGGCCCTCTTGACGCTCTTTGTTCACGCTGGATCCATGATGCTGAGCGAAACCCACAGCCTGTCCCAGGTGACCATCCGGCGCCACCGGCAGCACGGCGATACTGCCGTTGGCATAGTTCGCCACCGCGAGAAATCGCCCGGTCTTATCCAGCGATAAATGACAGGGCGCGCTGCCCCGCGATGGAACGGTGTTCAACAGCGTCAGCTTGCCGCTCTTCGCGTCAATGGCAAACGCGCTCACGCTATCTTCCTTGGCGCCCTTCTCGTTTACCGCGAAAAGATAGTGGCCACTCGGATGCACCACAATATAAGAAGGAGCAGGCGTTTCCACCGCCAGTCCAATGCGCGTCAAACGTCCATTGGATTCGTGGAAACGGAAGGCGTTGATACCAGGCCCGTAGCCGCCTACATATGCCAGATAATCGGACTGTGCGAAGCAGGCGCCCGCCAACAACGCCGCTGTGACTGGAGTTCTCACTATTGCCATTGCACCACACAAAATTTCTTGCCATCTGTGCGTTTGCCGCCGCCGCGCATGCGCAGGTCATCGCGTCCATCGGCGGCCAGGTTTATAACAGCGCGACGGATGATCCTGTAAACGGCGCCACGATCATCCTGTCTCGGGCCGACGGAGACGGTAAGCCGCAAGAATTCGTCACCGAAAAGCGCGGCCTGTTCCTTTTTGAAAGCTTGCCGCCGGGGCGCTACCTGCTATTCGCGGAGTGCCCCGGCTTTGCGCGCACTGCGTTCGGCGCGCGCGGCAATTCTCTGTCGGGCGCCACGCTTTCGCTGGTGGAAGCCCAGCAGATGAATAATCTGGCCTTTGCCCTCACGCCGGCCGCGAGCATCGCCGGCAAAATTACCGATGATACTGGAGCCGTGGTACAAGGCGCGCGCGTGCTCGCTTTGCAACCGGTCTATCAACGCGCCAAACGTGAATACTTGCCCGTCGCCTCTGTGGTCTCGGATGCTTCGGGAGACTATAAAATCGACTCTCTGAACGCGGGCGAGTATCTAATCGCCGCATCTGTGAACACCGGCACGACATTCTTTCCCAGCGCCGCCGCCATATCGGGCGCTCAGCACGTCACGGTAGCAGCGGCGGCGTCCGAGAGCGGAAAAGACATCCGCATGATTAAACCCTCGGGGCGGAGTGTCGCGGGCGCGCTCACCGGAGGTAAAGCGGCCATCGCGTGGCTGACGCCAAAGGGCGGCGCCACCTCGCTTGTCCTCCGTTTACCAGCAAAAATTCAGCCCGACGGGACGTTTTCGTTCGCCGATGTTGCGCCGGGCGCTTATTTGCTGAACGCGACTGAAGCCGATGGCGTCACCAGCGCGGCCGCGCCTGTCTCTGTTACTGTCTTGCAGAAAGATCTCGATGGAATCACGCTCCACGCGCAAGCAGGCAGCGAATTGGAAGGCGACGTGGCGCTGGGAACCAACGAAATCGCGCTGCCGCCCGGCATCCAGATCATTCTCGAAACGGCCGACGCACCGCTTCCCCGCCCCGTTCGTACCACGGTCGATGCCAAAGGCAAATTTCGCATTCCCGTGCTCCCGCCGGGGCGCTACCTATTGCATGTGTTAGCGCCCGAAGGACTCTTTGTCCGAAGTGCGAAGTATCGCGGCGCGGATCTTTTGAACGAGCCGTTCGATTTCGGCGGCGCCCCGGCGCCAATGCTCATTCAACTCAGCGCCAGCGGCGCATCTGCCGGAGGTTCTGTGCGCGGAGCGGACGGTTCACCAATTCCCGGAGCAACCGTCGCACTCGTTCCCACGCTCCATCGGCTGTCGCGCTTCAAGGAAGTAACCACGGATCAATTTGGCGAATACCATTTCGATGGCATCGCGCCGGGTGACTATCGCATTTACGCTTTCGACCACATCACTCCAGGCCAATACGAGGATGCGCAATGGATGAAGAAGTATGAGTTCAAAGGTCAGCCGTTGACGGCGAAATCGGGCGGCAAAGAGACGATTCCCCTGAAGGCTCTTGAGTAACGCGGCCGCTCAGCTTCTGCAAATGACGCCGCTCCGGAGCGGAACACTCGAGGGCCAGCGCCTTGTCGAAGTACTCGGCCGCGCGCGCTTCATTCCCCGCTTCACGCCAAAGTACCGCCAGCGCCGCCGGCAGCAAGTGATAGCGCTCCAAAGCCGGGTGATGCTCAATCTTCTCCAATTCCTTCAGCCCTTCGTGCGGGCCATGCGCCCGCGCCAGCGCCACGGCACGGTTCAGCGTCACAATCGGCGTGGGATGGATCGTATAGAGCAGCGCGTACGCCTCCGCAATCGCCCGCCAATGCGCTTCGTCGAACTTCAACGCACTCGCGTGAAGCGCCGCAATTTCCGCCTCCAGGTGATATCGCGTCACACGCTCGCCTTGCGCGCTGCGGCCTAAACGCGCTATCCCTTCCGCGATCTGCGCGCGATTCCATTGCGAACGATCCTGCTGTTCCAACAGCAACAGATCGCCATGTTCATCGACGCGCGCGCCTTCCCGCGCTGCCTGCAGCAGAAACAACGCCAGCAGCGCGTCACATTCGGGTCCGCCCGCCGTCGCATGGTCGGCCAACAATCCCGCCAACCGGATCGCCTCTTTGCAAAGGTCGCTGCGCAGCAAATGATCGCCGGCGCTCGCATAGCCTTCGTTGAACATCAAATAGAGCCCTTCCAGCACCGATTCCTTCCGCTCGGCCGGCAACTTCTCGTCTAGCGCTTCAAATTTCAGATCGCGTTCGCGAATCAGCCGCTTTGCCCGCACGATACGCTGCGCAGCCGCAGTCTCCTGAATTAAAAATGCGCGTGCGATCTCCCCGGTCCCGAACCCGCACACCGTTTTCAGCGTAAGCGCCACCCGAGCTTCGCGCGGAATTTCCGGATGGCAGCAGAGAAACATCATGGCCAGTTGATCGTCGACCACCTCCGGGGTCATCGCCGCCGGTGAAAGCGCGCGCGCCACATCATCCGCTTTCGCGGCCAGGGACGATTCTCTCCGCAGCCAGTCGATCGCCAGATTCTTGGCGGTCTGAATCAGCCAGGCGCTCGGATTGGCGGGCACGCCGCGATGTGGCCACAGCTCAATCGCGCGCACCAGCGCTTCTTGCGCCACATCCTCGGCTAACGCAAGATGGCGCGGGCCAAGAATGCGCGTCAACGTGGAGACCACGCGTCCCGAGTCACGGCGGAAGAGATCGTCCACCACTTCGCCGGTCATTGAATCACACCTGAATCAGACGGACTTCGACCGTGCCGTACGCAAGGTGCGGGCAATCGCTCGCAATACGCACGGCTTCTTCATAGCTATCCGCCTTCACGACGAAGAAGCCGCCGATCACTTCCTTGGCTTCTGTAAACGGCCCGTCGGTTACGTGAACCTTGCCGTCACCGTTGGCTCGCATGACACGGCCAGTCGTGTCGTCAAGCTTGTTCCCGCCAGCGACGCGGCCTTCCGCAGCCAGGCGGTCGCGCCAGGCTCTGTACTTGTTGTAGATCTCCTGCAGTTGTTGCGGACCGAGGTCGTCCGAGTGAAACACCTTCGGTTCGTGATGCAACATCAAAATATATTGATTCATGCTGGCCTCCACAGCATAGACGAAAAAACGAACCCAAATTCGACGCCGTTTGTTACAAAAACTTCAGAGGCCCGTTGTAGCGGCGCGCGCCCATTCCCGGCGTCGGCGCCTCCGTCGGCACGTGCCCATTTTGCGGCGCCCGTCCGCTGATACAGTACTCCCCCGTAGAGGAGACGATTCTTGTCAGACCTATCTCACGTCGACAGACCCGAGCCGCAACGCGCCTTGCGTAGCTGCACGCGAAGAACTTACTCCGTGCCGCACGGAATGTTTGCGCGGAAGAGCACGATTATTGCGAGATCGAACCTAACCTGCCAGTCCTCTGCTTATCATTCAATTCAAATTGGGTTTGTACATTCGTTGGCGGGAAAACTGCTGCCCCACGACAAAGAGGAAGCATGCCCGACAGGACTCCGCGCGACGAGGCCCCTATCTCATTGGAAGATGATGTTCGAGCGCTCTCGCAGGAGCAATGGCGACTGCGCGCAGAGATCGACCGCCTGCGCGAAGAGCAGCGCAAACTGATCGAGGAGCGTGCGCCGTCGAAAGACGGCGATTCATCCGGGAAAAAGGATTCGCCCGAAAAAAAGGGCGATCAAGAGAAACAGGACGAAAAGAAAGACTCCAAGCAAGAAGGGAAGCCCGGCGGCGACAAGAAAGAAAACCAGCAAGAGAAGAAAGAAGAGAAGCCACGTCCGCCGCTCCGGCAACGCGCCGCTGCCTGGACGCGTCAGCATCCGCTTGGCGTCATTCTGATTATCGTCGCCATTGTCGTTCTGCTCGTCGGCGGCTACTTTCTTCTGAAGTACCTCGGCAGTTACGTCGATACCGACGATGCCGAAATCGACGGACATATCGAGCAGATCGGCAGTCGCGTCGCAGGCACTGTAGTCGGCGTCTACACCGAAAACAATCGCAGCGTGGTCCCAAATCAGGTTCTGGTGGATCTCGACCCCAGCGATTATCAGGCCGCTCTGGCTGGAGCCAAGGCCAATCTCGCCCAAGCCGAAGCCGCCTTGCGTCAACAAGCTCCCAACGTACCCATCACACAAACCACGCAGGCTACGCAAGTGACCAATGCGCGTCACGAAGTCACCAACGCGCAGGCCGCGATGGAATCGGCCCGGCAGACACACGATTCCGCGCTGGCGGATTTACAACAGGCGGAGGCGCAGGCCGCGAACGCCGCGGCCGAAGAGCGCCGCTATAAAACGCTTGTCGATAAGGACGAAATCTCTCGTGAGCAGTACGATCAAAAGGCGACGGATTGGCGCGCGCAGACCGCGTTGGTTGCCTCACGGCGCGCACAGGCCGATGCAGCCGCCAAGACAATCGCTCAGCGCGAAGCCGCGTTGCTCGAAGCGCAGGAGAACCTCTCCGAAGCGCAAACCAATGAACCCCGGCAAATCGCCGTACAGCATGCCACCGTCGCGACGCGCGAAGCCAATGTAGCCGCCGCCAAGGCGCAGGTGGAGCAGGCGCGGCTGAACCTCAGCTATTGCAAAATCATGGCGCCCGAAGGCGGGATCGTCGGCGATAAAACTGTCGAGGTTGGCCAGCAGGTCTCTCCCGGTCAGGAACTGATGGCCATCACGCCAACCAACGACCTGTGGGTGACCGCGAATTTCAAAGAAACGCAGATCGAAAACTTGCATCCCAATCAGCGCGTCACCGTGCACATCGACGCCATCGATCTCGATTTTGAAGGCTATATCGAAAATATGCCGGGCGCCACCGGCGCGCGTTACAGTCTTCTGCCGCCGGAAAACGCGACCGGCAACTACGTAAAGGTGGTCCAGCGTCTCCCCGTGCGCATTCGCTTCAAGCCCAATCAGCGCGGCTTTGAAAGGCTGCGGCCGGGCATGTCCGTCGAACCCAAAGTGTGGGTGCAATGAGCGAGCAGGGCCGCTGGCAGCCATCTTGCAATCCCTGGCTGATTGCGGCCGCCATCATGCTGGCCACCTTCATGGAGGTGATGGACACCAGTATCGCGGCCGTCGCACTTCCCAACATCGCAGGCAGCCTCTCCGCCACTAACGACGAAGCCACCTGGGTACTCACCAGCTACCTGGTCGCGAATGCCGTGTTTTTGCCCGCCAGTTCCTGGTTCTCACAACGCTTTGGGCGCAAGCGCTACCTCATGTTCTCGGTGTTGATTTTCACCATCGCTTCCTTCGCCTGCGGCATCGCGAGCAGCCTCGGTTTTCTCCTCCTGGCGCGCGCCATTCAAGGCGCAGGCGGCGGCGCGCTGCAACCGCTGTCGCAAGCCATCCTTATGGAGAGCTTCCCGCCCGAAAAGCAAGGCCCCGCGTTGGGCGTGTTCGCGATGGGCGTCGTGGTGGCTCCGGTCATTGGACCCACGCTCGGCGGCTACCTCACCGATCACATCTCATGGCGCTGGGCCTTCTACATCAACATCCCCATCGGAATTCTCGCGCTCATCATGCAGAACAAGTACCTTGAAGATCCGCCCTACATCAAAGAAGCGAAGCCCGGCAGCCTGGATCGCATCGGCCTGGGTCTGCTTGCAATCTGGGCGGGCTGCCTTCAGCTCATCTGCGACAAAGGTCAGGAAGACGATTGGTTTGGCAGCAGTCTCATCCGTTGGGCGGCGGTGATCTTTGTCGTCGGCATCATCGCGTTTCTCATACGCGAGTTTACTCACGACAAACCGCTGATGAATTTGCGCGCGCTGCGCGACCGAAACTTCGGGGGCGGGTGTCTGCTTATCTTTCTATTTGGCCTCTCCGTCTATAGCATCACTACGATCCTGCCGCTATTCTTCCAAACGCTCATGGGCTATAGCGCTACCAGCGCTGGACTGGCGGTGAGCCCCCGTGGCATAGGGTCGTTCGTTGGCTCAATTGTCGCGGGCAGAGTAGTCAACAAAATGGATCCGCGCAAACTGGTCGCCGCCGGATTCGTCATCCTCGGGTTGGCCAACCTGTGGAATGGATCGCTCACGCTCGACATCTCGCCATCATCGCTACTCTGGCCAATTATCATCACCGGATTTGCCTTCCCTCTTGTATTCGTTCCATTGTCGGGCCTTGCGCTAGGCACGCTGCCGCAAAGCGAAATGGGCAACGCCAGCGGCATTTACAACCTGCTGCGCAATCTCGGCGGCAGTGTTGGGATCTCAATCGCGAACACCATCTCTTTGCGGCATCTGCAAGCGCACCGCAACGATATGTCGCACCTGATTACCGGCTCTAATCTGGTTTATCGGCACGATATCGCGCGTCTGACCGCTGCTATGCGGATGCATGCGGGTCCGGTGAAGGCAGCGCTTCGGGCCATGGCGCTGATCGGCCGCACGGTGAACAATCAGGCTCAGCTCTTTGCTTACGTCGACGTCTTCCGCGATCTCGCGCTGGCGTGCGCAGTATGCGTGCCGTTTGTCTTCGTCATGAAACGCGCGCAACGCCGTGGCGCGGCTGAATAGCCGCTATAGGTGGCGATATCCGTAACGATCAAACACGGGGCCCCATTCCGCATTTATGCGGTCACGCCATTCGCCTTCGGGCTTCTTGCCTTTCGCGCGGTACTCCTTGCGCTTTTCGACATCTGCCTGAATCGCCGGCCGCACGGGTTCGAAATCGCCGAGTTCGAGCGATGAAAAGAGCCGCTCGCAGGAACCGATCGGATCCGCCACCAGAGATTCGTAGGTCAGTATGCTCAACCGGTTTGGCGGCAGACCTTCGATACCCGAGTGCAGTTTGGATTCAAACCGCGGCCGGTCCGCCAACACCGCCGCGCGAATTTCATCATCCGAAGGAATCGGCGAAAGGTGATAAGTTTCAAACATCTTTCGCCACATGCGCACTACCGATTCGAAATGCGTATCCGGATTGCGCGCAATCACGATGTACCGCGCGTCGGGTAACAGTTTGCGCAGCGTCGTCACGCGATAGCCGTGCGTCGGAGATTTGATGATCAGCGGACGCGCGCCGCCGCACACTGAAACTCCGCGAATAAACTCCAGAAACACTTCGCGCCATTCGTGTTCTTCCTGATTCGATAGATCGGCGGGATCAGCGGTCAGCAGCGCTTCCGGCAGGCGCCGGGGCTCAATCAGCGCTTCATACGGCGAACGCGCGCCCAACGACAACAATGCAAATTCGTCTTCCTGCGGGGATGCGGGCCGAACCTCCATCTCATCCATCGGCCGCTGAATGCCGGGACCGCCTCGCGCCAGCGTGGATGCCTCCGTAAGCATGAAATGGTGCGGATTCATGCACGCATGCGTGCTGGGAAACGTACGCCGCTGATCCAGGCACAGCAGTTCATGGAGAAGCGTCGTGCCGGATCGCCAGTATCCCAGGATGACGATTGCGTTATCGAGATTCGCCTGCCGAAGCTTATCCTTGCTCACCGATCGCTGCAGACCGGCCGTGGCGGAAAGCAGCATTCCCGGCACATAGGTCTGCCACAAAAAAATCGGGTTCGGGGCGATGCGCCAGTTTCGGCGGAGTTGCCGCCAAGCGCGCGAGGTGAGATTGAGGTAATGGCGACTCATGCCAAAGCGGTGTGAGCGGTCGAGACCGACCAACCGTTATGAACCCGTAATACGAGTTCAGGTTGCGTTGTTAATCGAGACCTATTTCAGAATAGCTCGATGGTGGGGCCAAATGATGCTAGTAGTTTGTGCAGGTTTGGGACTTATGAAGAAAAACTAGGCGAAAGATACTAAGTGAAAGGCACTGCGAATGACTCTAAGTTGCTATCGACAAGCGTCAGCTCTTACCGAATTAGTAATAGATCCAGTATTTCCCTGATGTCTTTGCTCAGCTTGCGGGCATAACTGTTATCAGTGTTACTCCAGATGAAAGATCTCTCGCATCATCGCGAAGCGCTCGTCGGGTAATTTCCCCGGAACCGGTTCGAACAATCGGTCCATGAAGACCTGCCACTTTTGGTTTACCGGGTCCTGGTCGAGCGCATCCCAGGCTGCTTCGAAATCGTCGACGCGCAGGCACAGCACCAGATCCTGCCCGCGCCGGAAAATGGAATAGTCGGAGATCCCCACTTCCTTCAGCTTTGCCAGCAGCTCCGGCCAAACCCTCCGATGCTCGCGCTCGTACTCGTCAATTGCATCGGCTTTGATGCGGAGTTGAAAGGCGTAACGGGGCATGGGTGCAATCGGCGGCTATGCGTAGCTCGCGATAATGCCCGCATTCCTTTCCGCGCGGTCGGCCGTAATCCGTTGCAGGTAGCCGCTCTGCCGGAAGGCGTCCATGGGATCTTCGGCAAGCCCCTTCGCGCGCGCCCATTCGCGGATCATCGGCCGCACGTCCGTCGAAAACGCGTCTTTCAAGCAGCCCTCGGCATCCACCAAGTCGCAGCTCGCCTGATGCCGCGCCAACTTTTCGTGGTCCACCAACGCGGCCTTGGCAAAAAGCTCCATAATTGCCGTCACGGTCTGAATCATGGCTTCGATCTTGCCCTTCAGATTGTGACTCTGGTCGATCATGTAAGCGACGTCCGCGCGATGTCCGTTCTCCCACTCAAAGTGCAAAATTTCATGAAAGATGCGGAACACCTGGTAGGGATCGATCGACCCTGTCGTTAAATCATCATCCGCATAGCGGCGGTCGTTGAAGTGAAAACCGCCCAACATATTTGAGTCCAGCAGCCACGCGACGATCTGCTCGATGTTTTGCGCCTGATAGTGATGTCCGGTGTCTACCAGAACCTTCGCGCGCGGCCCCGCATCGCGCGCAAACAGCAGCGCCATTCCCCAATCGGCAATGTCCGTGTGATAGAACGCCGGTTCGAAGGGCTTGTACTCCACCAGCATTCGCTGATCGCCGGAGAGCCGCGCATGCGCCGCCTGCAGACCTTCCGTGAACCATCGCTTGCGATGACGTATGTTTTGCGTACCCGGATAATTGGACCCGTCCGCAAACCAGAGTGAAAGATCGCGGCTTCCCAAGGCGGTTGCGATTTCCACGCTGCTCAATACGTGATCGAGGGCCTCGCGGCGAATCGCCGCATCGGGATTTCCGAATGATCCGTATTTGTAAGCCTGATCCTGAAACAGATTGGGATTGATCGAGCCCGGCCGCACGCCGTGAACATCCGCCAGACGGCGAATTTCATCCGTGCTGGCGGCGCCCTCGGGTAGATCCCACAGCACGTGCAACGCAATCGTCGGACAGACGCCTGTCCAGCGATGCACTTGCGCCGCATCGCTGAACTTCTCGTCAATTGTCGAAGCCGCGGCGGGTTGCAGGAACTTGCCGAAACGCGTGCCGGTATTGGCGAAGCCCCATGAAGGCAACTCCACATGAAAACGGTTCAGCGTTTCAGCAATGAGATTGGATTTTTGGATTTCGGTCACGGGCATTTTCCGCCAGTCTTTGATGTTCGACGGGCTGCTGCATGCGCGTCAAACCATTTCCGCCCGCGATTCTCTAGTATTGCATTGCGCAACGCAAGGGCACTTTACGCTTCCGCAAAAGTGCTGCATTTTGCGCCCTTTGATGTTGGAAACTGAAGAAAGCACGTCGCGATTGGCGCACGCCGCGACGCTTTCAACGTTTTCATATCCAAAACAAATAGCGCAAAGCAAAACGCTGCCCTCGCTGGAGGGCGGCCCGCTTACGATAGTAACGATGCGCATCAGGAAGTTGTGGATCGCTTTACCCGTAGCACTGGCTGCGCTGGCCTGGCCGTCCGCGCCGGTATTTTCGCAAGCCACTGACAGCTTGGCGGCGCTGAAGCAAGCCTTCATTCAGCCGCCAGACGATGCGCGCATCATGATGCGGTGGTGGTGGTTCGGCTCCGCAGTCGAAAAGCCCGAACTCGAACGTGAAATGCGCGCCATGAAGGACGGCGGGATCGGTGGATTCGAAGTTCAACCGGTCTACCCGGTGACTCTCGATGATCCCGCCAACGGCCTCGTCAACCATCCGTACCTTTCGAAGGAATTTCTCGACGCGCTCACCTTTACCGGGAAAAAAGCCAAAGAGCTCGGCTTGCGCATGGATCTTACTCTGTGCAGCGGCTGGCCCTACGGCGGCCCGCACATCCCCATCACGCAGGCTGCCAGCCGCCTGCGCGTCGACCGCGTCGCCGTACCAGCCAAGTCCACCGAGGTGACGTACCCGCGCATCGCTGAAGGCGAAAAACTCTTCGCCGTTTTCATCGGTTCCGGCACAAACTACACCGCCGTTTCAAAGGTAGACGCCAATCGGATTTCCGTGCCCGCCGCTGCAAGCGACCGCACCGCGTTACTCTTCATCTCCAGCCGCACTCGCATGAAGGTGAAGCGTCCGGCCGTGGGCGCCGAGGGCTTGGTGCTGGATCACTACGACCGCTCCGCCATCGATAAGCACCTCCAACTTGTCGGAGAAAAGCTCCTCGGCGCCTTACAACAGACGCCGCCCTACGCCGTTTTCAGCGACAGCTTGGAAGTCGAGCGCTCCGATTGGACGCCTAATTTTCTGGACGAATTTCGTAAGCGCCGCGGGTACGATCTGACGCCGTATCTGCCGGCCCTGGCTGTCGATATCGGTTCGAAAACCGCCGACATTCGCCACGATTGGGGCCAGACGTTGACCGAACTTGCGAACGAGAACTACCTCACTCCGATTCGCGAGTGGGCACACGCGCATCACACTCTGTTTCGTTCTCAAACCTACGGGACGCCGCCCGTAACGCTTTCGAGCAACGCGCTGGTCGACCTTCCCGAAGGCGAAAGCTCCTACTGGCGTCACGCTACGGCGACACGTTGGGCATCCTCCGCCAGCCATCTATACGACCGCCCGGTCACGTCGTCGGAAACCTGGACGTGGCTCCATTCGCCCGTTTTTCGAGCCACGCCGCTCGACATGAAGGCCGAAGCCGACCTGCATTTTCTGGAGGGCATCAACCAGTTGATTGGACACGGGTGGCCTTATTCGCCTCCACAAGCGGGCGAGCCCGGCTGGCGATTTTACGCCGCCGCGGTTTTCAACAATCACAACCCCTGGTACATGGTGATGCCTGATATTGCGCTCTATTTGCAGCGCGTTAGCTTCCTGCTGCGCCAGGGCGCGCCGATCAACGACGTCGCCATCTACATACCCACCGACGATATCTACTCCAATTTCACGCTCGGCAACGATTCGGTGAACCGCGCGCTTGACGCCAGGCTGGGCACGGAGATCACAGGCCAAATCCTGGACGCGGGTTACAACTTCGATCTGATCGACGATGCTGCAATCGCCCAGAAAGGCGTGCCCTACAAGATTCTGGTGATGCCGGCGCCGCAACGCGTCCCGGAAGCCACGAGAAAAAAGCTCGAAGAGTACAAACGCTTCGGCGGCATCGTGATCGACACACGCGATACTCCCGCGTTGGGCGCCGCGCTGAAAGCGGTCGTTCCGGATCTCGCGCACGCGCCTGAAATTGGCTTCGTCCATCGCCATCTGCCGTATGCGGAAATCTACTTCATCGCCAACACCAGCAATCACGCGGTGAAATCCGAAGCGCGCTTCCGTACCGGCGAACTGAAGCCCGCGTGGTGGAATCCGATAGACGGCCACATCAATGGAATCGCCGCCACGAATCAGTTCACGCTTGATCTCGCGCCTTATGAGTCGCGGGTAGTCGTATTCACCAAACAGGCCGAGTCTTCCCTCGAGCCCACGCCTGCGCCGCCCATCGCCATCAACTCCTGGAAAGTCACGTTCGAAAACGGCGTCGAGCAGCAAATGGACGCGCTCCGCTCCTGGACCGACGACGATCGCACCAAGTTCTACTCCGGCCAAGCATCCTACGAAGCGACAGTTAATATTCCCGCTTCGCTGCTGCGCGCCAGCGCCTATCTCAATCTCGGCGACGGCGCCCCCGTCACAACCGTTGAGAAGCCTTCCGGCAACGGCATGCGGGCGCTATATGAGAGCCCGGTGCGCGAGGCCGCCAAGGTCTTCGTCAACGACAAATACGCGGGCGCCATCTGGTCGGCGCCGTTCGAAGTCAACATCGCGGGCCTGATTCACGCCGGTAACAACAAAGTGCGTATCGTGGTCGCGAACCTCGCGCTCAACGAAATGGCCAAAGGGCCGTTGCCGGACTACAAAGCGCTCAACGCCAAGTACGGCGAGCGCTTCCAGCCGCAAGACATGCAGGACGTGCAAGCCGTCCCGGCCGGATTGCTCGGACCGGTTCGCATCTATGGAAAGGGTTGGCCGCTACAGTGACTCGCCGCACTCTACTCCGCCGCGCCGCCGCCACGCGATTGGCTGCTCTCGCCTTAGAAGCGCAACAGACCAGCGCGCAACAGACTGCGCCCACGGTTTCCGCCAACTCCGCGCAGCTTCATTGGCTCGGCGACGCCGCTCCCGCCGTTGAATGCGGCGTCAGCTTCGGCGTTCCCTGGCCGCGCGGCGCAGTCTCGCGCACACAGACGTTCGCTTTGAACGGCCCGGACGGCGCACCGCTTCCGCTGCAGAGTTGGCCACTCGCCTATTGGCCTGACGGCTCTCTCAAATTCACGGGCTTCGCTACCGTCGCCCGCGCCGCCGGCAATTTTCGGCTCGCTTTCGGATCGCCCGCTACGCCCGCGGTTCCGCTGAAGGTCTCTGATACGCCCAACGCCATCGAGATCGATACCGGCCGCGTGCGTGCCGTCATCCCCAAGCAAGGCGCGGCGCTGATCGAATCGCTTTCGATGGAGAACCGTGTGGTCGCAGGTCCGGCACGTCTTATATGTACGCTCGAAGGCGGCGCAAGTTTTACGAGCAGCATCCGCAAAGTGACGCTCGATCACAGCGGCCCAGTGCGCGCCAACGTCAAAATTGAGGGCGTTCACAAATCCGATTCCGGTTCGCGCGAATGGCTGCCTTTTGTGGTCCGTCTCTATTTTTATGCCGGCGTCGACGCCATACGCCTGATCCACACTATCGTGTACGACGGCGACGAAAAGAAGGAGTTCATCCGCGGCCTGGGACTCTCCTTCGCCGTTCCCATGCGAGAACAGACCCACAACCGGCACGTACGTTTCTCCGGTTTTGAAGGCGGCCTCTGGGCAGAACCGGTCCAACCCGCCACCGGCCGCCGCCCCCTCCTTTTGCCTGGCACGCGCACTAACGCCTTCACCGATCAACTTGCGGGCAAGCGTTTGCCGAATCGCGAAGCGCTCAACGCTGCCGATCAAAAATTGCTCCATGATTGGGCGGTGTGGAACGATTACCGCCTGATTCAAGCCTCCTCGGATGGTTTCACCATACAGAAACGCGTAAACGCTGAAAGCTGTTGGCTGGATGCGGCCGCGGGCCGTCGCGCATCTGGGCTCGTGTTCGCGGGCGATGTCTCTGGCGGCTTGGGTGTCGCACTGCGCAACTTCTGGCAGTCGTATCCAACCGCCCTCGAAGTGCGCGGCGCTTCAACGGACGCAGCCGAGATTCGCGCGTGGCTCTGGTCTCCCGATGCTCCCGCAATGGATCTGCGCCACTACGATCTCGTCAATGGCGTGGAGCACGCGCACGATCTCGATTCCAGCTATGAAGACGTGCAGACCGGCTTCAGCACGCCGCATGGCATCGCACGCACGAGCGAGCTGATGCTTTTCCCCAGCGCCAACACGCCTGGCCGCGAAGAGTCGGCGCAGCAAGCCGAACGCGCGCAGGCGCCGCCGCTGCTGGTCGCCTCACCCGAGCACCTCCATTCCACGCGCGTTTTCGGCATTTGGAGTCTGCCGGACCGCTCCACTCCCGCCAAACGCAACATGGAAGAACGCTTGGACGCGGATTTCGACATCTATCGCAAGGAGGTCGAACAGCGCCATTGGTACGGCTTCTGGAACTATGGCGACGTGATGCACCAGCACGATGGCCCGCGGCACATGTGGCGCTACGACATCGGCGGCTATGCGTGGGACAACAGCGAGCTGGGTACGGACATGTGGCTTTGGTACAGCTTCCTGCGCACCGGCCGCGCCGATATTTTCCGTATGGCCGAAGCCATGACGCGTCACACCGGCGAAGTGGATGTGTATCACGCCGGTAAATTCGCGGGCCTGGGGTCGCGCCACAACGTTCGGCACTGGGGCTGCGGCGCCAAAGAGGCACGTATCAGCCAGGCGGCGTATCGGCGCTTCTACTATTACCTG
Organism: Bryobacteraceae bacterium; assembly: GCA_036268375.1. Taxonomy (GTDB): domain Bacteria; phylum Acidobacteriota; class Terriglobia; order Bryobacterales; family Bryobacteraceae; genus PALSA-243. The sequence continues at coordinate 23,375 of DATAUH010000285.1, forward strand.
ACTACCGACGAACGCGTGGGCGATCTGATGCATGAAGTCGCGGACGCCGATTACAGGACGGTGGATTTCGACCCGATGCGCGAAGCCTCGCCTCTGGAAGGCAAGAATCCGTATCCCACGCGCGTTCGCGGCGGTCCCGATTGGTTGGCATTCATCGGCAACTGGATGACGGAATGGGAGCGCACCGGCAACACCAAATATCGCGACAAGATCATCGCGGGCATGGACTCAATCGCCGCCATGCCCTACGGGTTTCTGACCGGCCCCAACCAACTTTATGGTTATGACCCCGCTACAGGCAAGCTTTATCCGATGGTGCAGGACGGCTTCGGACGCTACAATCTCACCGTCATCATGGGTGGGGCGGAGGTCGTCTTCGAATTGAATGAGCTCATCGATCACGCGGGTTGGAAAAAAGCGTGGCTGCAATACTGCCGGCTCGGCCTTGCGCCAAAAAGCGTTGTGGCACAGGATATGTCTACCGGCAAAGAAGGCGCGGACGCGCATTACGCCGACCCGGGCCGCCTCTCCGCCTATGTGTATGCGCAAACCAAAGAGCCGGCATTCGCTGTAAAGGCGTGGTCCGGCGGCCAGTATGCGTTGCGCGCAGTCAATCCCGTCGACCTTAAGGGTCCGGATGTCGTAGCGCCGCTGGAGGAGGTCACCGGCATCTCTACCAACAGCGTCGCGCAGAGCTGCCTGCAGACGATCGAACTGCTCGCAATGTGCGGAGACAATATCCCGGGTTGATGCGCCGAACGCTCACATCAACTTATCTAACGTAATCGGCAATTCGCGAATCCGTTTGCCTGTGGCGTTGAACACCGCGTTGGCGACCGCAGCGGCCGCACCGGTGATGCCGAGTTCGCCAATGCCATGAGCGCCCAGCGGCGTGTGCGGGTCGGGAATGTTATTGAACAGAACCTCGATCTCCGGCACGTCGAGATTCACCGGCACATGATATTCCGCCAGCGACGGATTCATGATGCGTCCCTTTCGTTCATCGAAAAGCACTTCCTCCGTGAGGGCCATACCGATTCCCATGATGATGCCGCCGCGCAACTGGCTCGTGGCAGTCTTCGAGTTCAGAATGGTTCCGCAATCGAACGAACCCAGCCAGCGCGATACCCGCACTTCGCCGGTTATCTCATTCACGCGCACCTCGCAAAACTGCGCGCCGTAAGAGGCCATCGAATACTTCATCGTCTCCATCGGCGCGGGCGCGGCGGCTTCGACCTCGATGTGTTCCCTTCCGGCCTGGCGCAATATCGCGGCGTATGTCGCGCCGCGCGCGAGTTCGGACTTCAGGAACAGACCTTCGTTGCGCGCCTCCAAGTCTTCGTACTTCGCGCCCTTCAACGGTGAACTGTCATCCTTCTGCGCCAGTTTCAGAAGCTCGCGATGTAGCGCTTCCACCGTCGCGTGCACCGAAGCCATGATACTGACAGTCTGGTTCGACCCGCCTGCAATGGGCGAATCCGGCAGACGCGAATCGCCGTGGTGAAACTCCACGCAGTGCAGCGGCATGCCTAAGCGATCCGCGGCATGCTGCAGTTGGGCGGTTGCCGTACCCATTCCCATTTCGTGGCTTGCGGCCTCCACAATCGCCGTGCCGTCCGCATACATTCGCACACGCGCCTTTCCTGGCATGCGCATCACCGGATAGTAAGCCGTCGCGACGCCTTGGCCCACCAGCCAAGACCCATCGCGCCGGCTGCGCGGCTGCGGATTCCGCGCGACCCAATTGAAGCGAATCGCGCCACGTTCGTAGGCCTCCAGCAGATGGCGGCTGGAAAACTCCGCGTCCTTAATGACGTCTCGCTTCGGCTCTATTTTCTGCCGCAGCTCAAT
>DATAUH010000286.1:0-28347 GCA_036268375.1 Bryobacteraceae bacterium
GTGCCGTCCGCATACATTCGCACACGCGCCTTTCCCGGCATGCGCATCACCGGATAGTAAGCGGTCGCGACGCCTTGGCCGACCAGCCAAGACCCATCGCGCCGACTGCGCGGCTGCGGATTCCGCGCGACCCAATTGAAGCGAATCGCGCCACGTTCGTAGGCCTCCAGCAGATGGCGGCTGGAAAACTCCGCGTCCTTAATGACGTCTCGCTTCGGCTCTATTTTCTGCCGCAGCTCAATCGGATCCATCTTTAAGCGCGCTGCAAGTTCATCGAGCGCCGATTCCATCGCGAAGGTGCCGATCGATTCTCCCGGCGCGCGCATCCAGGTATTTGGAACGATATCTAAGCCGATGACGCGCTGCTCGATGTGGAAGGAGTCCGCATGATACAGGTGGCGCGCGGGGAACGAGCACTGTTCCGCATAACGCGCATGGCTCGGCGTCACTGTCAGCCCTTGATGAATCAGCGCGGTCAAATGCCCGTCCGGCTTCGCGCCCAATGCGACGCGCTGTTCGGCAGCCGTACGCCCGCCCACGATCCGAAACACGCCTTCGCGCGAGAGCACCAGCTTCACTGGCCGCTTGACGATTTGCGCCGCGGCGACGCACAGGGCCGTATTCCACCAGAAACCGGCCTTGCCGCCAAACCCGCCGCCCACAAAGGGCGCGACCACCCGGATCTTTTCCGGCTCTAACTGGAACACATGCGCCAGCGAACCTCTGTAGCCGGCTATTGCCTGCGTGGAATCGAAAACCAGCAGCGCATCCTCGCCTTCCCACATCGCGAGCGTGGTGTGTGGTTCGATGGCTGCGTGGTTGTAATATGGCGAGCGGTAAGTCGCGTCCACAACGACCTCGGCCTCCGCCAGGTTCTTTTCCGCATCGCCAATCTTGATCTCTGGCGGCTCGCCCATGATGTCTTTGGGCTGCTGGGCGCTCGACTTATTCGCGTCGAAGGAAACCGCCGGCCCTTCAGCCTCGTATTCCACTAGTAACAGGTGCGCGGCTTCCTGCGCCTGCTCGTGCGTCTCCGCCACCACCACCGCGATGACCTGCCCGTTCCAACTCACGCTCGGGTCTTGCAGGATCGGCAGATTGCTCGCCGCAAGCTTATCCGGGCTGGATGGATCCATCAGCGAGGGCCGCTTTAGCCGCGGCATGGTCTTGCTCGTTATTACGGTGATCACACCCGGTGCTTTTTCAGCTTCCGAAGCGTCCACCTTGCGGACCTTGCCCTTCGTTATCGCGCTAAACACGGGTTCTGCATACGCCAAATCCGGCAGCAAATGTTCCGCCGCAAAGTGCGCCGCGCCCGTCACCTTCTGGCGTCCGTCCACGCGATTCAGAGGCTGCCCAATAATCGAATGCGAATCGATCAGCGGATCGCGTTTTGCATCCGGCATATATCGGGAGGCCGTTTGCATTGCCGTCCGCATCAAACTGTCGAGTACGCTCATCGGTTGGACTCCTTTCCGGCCAACTCCGCCAACGTGTTCACGATCATCCGCTTCGCCAGCTCGATCTTGAAGCTGTTGTGCGCCAACCCGCGCGCACCTTCGAGCGCGGCCTCGGCCGCACGCGTGAAGCTTTCTTTGTTCGCGGGCGCGCCATTCAACGCTTGTTCGGCTGACGTCGCTCGCCAGGGCTTGTGCGCTACGCCGCCCAAGGCGAGGCGCAGGTTCTTCACGGCGCCGCCTTCGAGTTCTAACGCCGCCGCCACGCTCACCAACGCAAACGCATAGCTCGCGCGATCCCGTACTTTCACGTAAACCGAGCGGCGCGCCGCTTCGAGCTTCGGCAGCGTCACTGCCGTGATCAATTCATCCGGCCGCAAGTCCGTTTCAATCTGTGGCGTGTCGCCTGGCAGGCGGTGAAACTCCGTGAATGGAATCGAGCGCTTTCCGGCGCGGCTTTCGGTCTCCACGGTCGCGTCCAGAGCCGCAAGCGCCACGCACATGTCGGAGGGATGCGTCGCCACGCAGTGATCCGACGCGCCCAGGATCGCGTGCATGCGATTGAATCCGTCGATCGCGTCGCACCCTGCGCCGGGCGAGCGCTTGTTGCAGCGCGCCGTGCGGTCGTAGAAGTAGTAGCAGCGCGTGCGCTGCATCAAGTTGCCGCCCACGGTCGCCATGTTGCGAATCTGCCCCGACGCGCCGAAGACAATCGCCTGCGCCAGCATCGGATAGCGTTCGCGGATGATGCGATTCACGGCCACGGCGCTATTCTTTGCGGCTGCTCCAATGCGAATTCCGCCATCGCTGGTCTCTTCAATCTGTTGCATCGGCAGACGCGTGATGTCGATCAGCCGCTCCGGCCGCTCGATGTTCTCGCGCATCAAGTCGACGAGATTCGTGCCGCCGCCGAGAAACTTCGTTGCCGCCGGATTCGCAAGCAGACCAACGGCTTCGCTGACGCTTGCGGCGCGCGTGTAAGCGAAATCTCTCATCGCGCACCTCCGGTTTCGCGCGTCTGCCGGATCGCGGCGCGGATTCCCACGTAGGCGCCGCAACGGCAGAGATTGCCGCTCATACGCTCGCGGATCTCTTCGTCGGAAAATTCAAGCTGCTCGCCGGCCATGTCGCGGGTGACCGCGCTCGGCACTCCTTCGTCGAATTCGCGCATCATGCCGATCGCGGAACAGATCTGTCCCGGCGTGCAGTAGCCGCACTGGAAGCCATCGTGTTCGATGAAGGCCTCCTGCAAGGGCGCCAACTCTCCTTTGCCGACGCCTTCGATAGTCGTGATCTCGCGGCCTTCATACTGCACCGCCAGCGCGAGACAAGAGAGAATCCGCTGACCATCCACCAGCACGGTGCATGCGCCGCACGCTCCCTGGTCGCAGCCTTTTTTGGGGCCTGTAAGCTCTAGCCGCTCGCGGAGCGCGTCGAGCAAACTGACGCGCGGCTCAATCTCCAGATGACGTTCCTCGCCATTCACCAGCAGCGTGACGCGGGTTGCGTTTCCCTGCGCGACCCGTTCGCCGCCGCGTTCCAGAATCCCGGCGCTCGATTGTTCCATAGGGGTGATCTCGAACTTTCCGCGCCTTCGCGATCCGCCGAAAGCGCCAGTGGTTGTTCAGCAGTTGGGGCGCCGACGCGGGAATTTGCCCATTGCGATGACCCGGTGACGGAGGAAACGTGAGCTTCCAAACAGCGCGACAGGCATCGCTCCAAAAAAAACGAAAAAACGAACTGGGACAACCCATGGACACACATTCTGGCGAGAAGCGCGTCTGTTGCGCATATTTGGTGAGTCGTTCGGCCCCTTATTTCAAAGCCATGAAAGCGCTATCATAGAAATCCACAATGGACCGCCGTTCTTTTCTGCAAAACATTGCCGCGGGCGCTCTCGCGGCCGAAGGCGTCGAGAGCATGGCCGCGGCTGACCCGCAAGCCGCTGAATCCGGGGCGTCTACGCTCCAGGCCGAATTCGAAGGCTGGAAGGTTCACGAGGACCTCAGCACGCGCGATGGCGCGATCACGTTCACAGGTCCGCGCAACCAGCGCCGCGTGCTAACGAAATCGGCCGAACCCTGCTTTGCCACCGCAGACCCGCCTTACCTCGGCCTCAAAATGGCGGACATCGGAACTTCCGGCCGCGACCTTCTTGCGGAAAAACTGCTGGAACATGGCGATCCCGACCCGGAGCGCGTCCGCGACGCTGCGCCGCCGCTCGGGTCGCGGCAGCCGAACCAGCCGGGCGCGCGTTTGCAGTGGGATACGTTCGTGGGCACTCGGGAATGCAACGACACGATGCCGGTATTCCCCGCCGGCAACACGCGCACGTACCATCCCAATCAGTATTTTCCTGAACTGAACAACGAGGCCGCGTCCAAGCGTCTTGAAGGCATGCTGGGCGGCTGGATGCCGGCGGTGCGCAAGGTGTTTCCGCTTGCGGGCGGCGCGTATATCGAAGCGATCGTGTTCGGCGACGTTGACGCGCACGATAAGTTCATCGTGCAGACGTGGCATCGTACCGCGCACATCGAAAACGGCAAAATCACCAAGGTGGTCTACGGCTACAGTTACCCGGCCTATCCGCCGCACCGCGAAGACCCCAAGCCCGAGGCCTTTTACCGCGCGCTGCTGCATTTCGCCGATTATTGGGACAAACAACTTGCGTCCTTTACGCCGATGGCCGGCCCGCAAAGCGCTTGGATCGATATGGCGAAGTACGCCTTCGTCAAAGAACTGATGGTGCGCCCTGGCGGAGTGTATCCCAAGTACGGCGCAGTGGACCGCGATTATTACGGTTCTGAATACGACGGCTTCCAGGACATCTTCACGATGGCTACATACGCCAACCTGGAATGCGGCCGTTTTGATGAGGCGCGCGCGATCATCGATAACTACTACACCGACTTTGTCGACGATAAAGGGATGATCAACATGCGCGGACCGGAAACCGCGCAGTTCGGACTTACGCTCTCGTTACTCGCCAAGTATCAGCACTACACCGGCGACCGCGCGCTACTTACTAAGCACCGCGCGAAAGTAGAAGCCACGGCCGCCGTGCTGCTCGATATGCACGACGAGAGCCTCAAACTGCCCAAGGACTCGCCAGGTTATGGTTTGATTCACGGCTGGAGCGAGTCCGATGCATGCCTGGCCGCGACGCCTGCTACCTGGTGGCAACCTTATTATGCGAACAGCGCCTTCGCCGCGCGCGGTCTGCGCGACATCGCCGCTGTCTGGACCTCCGTCGACCGCACGAAGGCCGCCGAATGGCAGCGGCGCTCCAAGGTTCTGGAAGAGGCCACTCTCGGAAGTATTCGCCAGAATCTGCGCAAGGACTTGAACCCGCCCTATGTTCCGCTGCTGCCGGGATCGAAGCTCACGTTCCGTGAGTCTATGTCCACCGAGCGTCCGAGCCCGCAGCAATGGCCGCATCGCCCATACACCGAGCTGGTGCATGCCGATATGTTGCCTGCCGACTTGGCCAACATGATGATCGACACGATGCGTAATTACGGCGCGACTACGCTCGGCGTCGTGGCCAATGTGGGCCGCGCGAATCCCAACGGCCGCGCCATCCTCGGCTTTATCTCGTACGGCTACGCGCTTGAACTTCTGCGCCTGGATCGCGTGGAAGAGTTCCTGCTCTTCCTCTACGCGCACCGGTTCCACGATCACACGCCCGGCAGTTGGACCGCGGGTGAAGTCTCCGGGATCGGCGGCGGGACGGCGATTTTCTGCATTCCGGCGCAGCAGACCATTCCGCTGCTCATGCGCTGGGTGTACGCTCTGGAAGATTCCGACGCCGACCGCCTGTATCTCGCCAAGGGCATGCCTCGCGAGTGGTTGGGCTCCGGGCAAACGCTTTCCATTGACGGGGCGGCCACCCGCTGGGGCCGCGTTTCCATGCGCATGAAAGCCGATACCGCCGCCAAAAAGGTAAATGCCTCTGTAACTCTTGCGCGCGCAGGGTCTCCGAAGGAGTTACACGTCAAGTTACGCCTGCCGGAGCAATATAAGTTGGGAACGGTAACGGTGAACGGCCGTCCCGCGCAGTTAGGCGGACCGCATAACGACACGGTCCTGATCACTACCGGTAACGAGAGTAAGTTCGAAGTAGCCGGCGCCTTCGCATAGCGGGGCGCCTGCGCCTATCCTGCTGGTTAGCGTCCCAGGAGCCTGCGCCACCAGGTAAACGGCGGCCGAATGCCGTCTAATATCCAGATTTCGTTCCGCGGCCGGTTCACCGTGTACACGATATTCTTACAATCGGCGGTAAGCGACGCCATCAAACCGGGACTCGACGCCGTGTACGGCTTCATATCTTCCAGGTCGCGCAGTTTTGTCATCTTGCCCGTCGCGATCTCGATCGCCATCAGGGCCGGCTTTTCCGAACGCACCTGATACAGGACTTTGCCGTCCTCCGACCACGTATACGGCCCTTCATCGTCGCTCGGCAACTCCTTCTTCGATTTGCCGTCGGCGCTGAACAGCGCCAGCTTGTCGTGCGCATCGTGCATCGCGATCCACTCACCCTTCGGCGACCACACCGGCACGGATCGCCCGCCGATATCGCCTAAATCCACCGGAGCCTCACCACTGCCCGGCCGCACTTTGGCCAATTTGAACTGCGAACCCACGATATGCCCGAAGGCCAGCCAGTTGCCATCGGGCGACCATGCCGGCGCATCCTCTAATCCCTCGGCATTGGTTGCGCGCACCGGGGTTCCGCCCGACGAGAACACTGTGTAGACCTGCACGCGCGATTTGGTCTTGGCTGCGAATGCCACGCGGCGCCCATCCGGCGAAAATACCGGGTCGAGGTACATATCTACCGGCGATTCGTCCAGCATCAGCCCCGCCGTCAGCAGCGGCCGGTCCCAACCTTCCGCTGTGCTTGCAATCCATATCTCCTGCCCGCCGCGCCGATCGGTCACATACACCAATTGCGGCGCCACCGCCGACGCATCGGCCATCTGCTCCGTTCGCGAACTGCCCAACAGCGTTCGAATAGGCCCGCCGTCCAACGGCACCGCGATTACATCGGCGTGCGACAGGTTCGATTGATATGCCAGCCGCTTTCCATCGGGAGCGATCGTGGGCTGGAGCGCCGGCCGGTCCTGTTTGAAGATCGGCCAGTAATCACCGCTCATCGCATCCGCCATGAAAAGTTGAGAATGATGCGATGCGGTTGCGTCCGCGAAGATGAGGTGGTGCGAATCCGGCATCCACGACATCTGCGGCGAATTGGAAAACGAAAGCGCGCCATGCAGCAGAGGCTTTGCAGGTCCGGGCGGCCACGGCAGCAGCGAAGTGGTTTCGCCGCGACCTTCAAACGCGATCGCAAGCGCAATACTTTTGCCGTCCGGCGCAAATTCGATTATTGGGTTGTTGTAGTGCGTGCGCGGCGCGAATGGCGCCGGTAGATACGGCTTTGGCGCTGCGTCAGGAGGCGACGCCGTCATCACCTGTAGCGTCGAATCTTGCGACGACCGAAAGGTAAGCATCGCCAGCGTCTGCCCGTCTGGCGAAATCGAGGCGTTGAAACACAGCGGCTGTATCAGTCGCGATTCACCTCCACCCGCAGGAACCCTGCAAATACCCGCATCGCCATTGATGCCGCAGCGAAAGTATACGGAACGCGAATCGGGGCTCCAAAAGGGATGGAAAGTGGAGTATACGTCGTGCGGGCCGTGCGTGATTTGCACCGGCATTGGCGAATCGACGCCCTGCACGTACACTTGCGGTTCGTGTCCCGGAGCTGTCCCGATGAATGCGATGCTTTTTCCATCGGGCGACCAATCGGGCAGGCGCTGCTCCGGCAGTTCGGTCGCGAATGGGGTCACGGTGTAACTCGACATGTCCACCATGCGAGGGTCTCGCATCCATTGCGCCGCGCACCACGCGGCAAGGGCGCAGCCTACGCACGCCGCAATCAGGCGCCACGGAATTGCGCGCGCGGCCGACCGCTCAATCGCCCGCGATGCGCTGCCAGTCGCTGTCAATTCGCTGAAACGGTCGCGAAGGGTGCACAGCTCCCGCGCCAGATCGCGCGTCGATTCGTACCTGCCCGCAGGCTCTTTGGCGAGACAGCGCTCCATCACCCATCGCAATTGCGCCGGCAAGGGCCGGTCAAGCGGCGATGGCTCCTCGTCGATAATCGCGGACATCGTTTGCACCGCACTGGCCCGCGCGAATGCCTGCTTGCCCGCCAGCATTTCGTAAATCACAAGGCCCAGACTGAACTGATCGGAGCGGAAATCCACCTCTGCACCACGCGCCTGCTCCGGACTCATATAAGCCGCGGTGCCCACCACCGCACCCAGCGCCGTGTTCGCAATCGTAAGCGTTGCGTTCGCAGCCGCTGCCTTCGTTTCCGCCCGCGCCACTCCGAAATCCAACAACTTCGGTGCGCCTTCGGCGGTGACAATCACGTTTTCCGGCTTCAGATCGCGATGCACGATGCCCGCGGCGTGCGCCGCCGCCAAGCCCGAGGCAATCTGCGCGGAAATATCGATCACCTTTCGCACCGCCATCGGACCTGCGTCGATCAGCGCGCGCAGCAATTCGCCAGTAATCAGTTCCGCCACGATGTACGGCGGATCGTGATCCAGGCCGACATCGTAAATCGCCATCACGTTCGGGTGATTGAGTGAGGCCGCGAGGCGCGCTTCCTGTTCGAAGCGGCGGCGGCGTTCCGGGTCGTGAACGAGCGATGCGGGGAGGATCTTCAGCGCCACTTGCCGACCGATGCGGGTGTCCAGCGCACGGTAAACCTCGCCCATTCCGCCGGCGCCGATCGGGCCGAGCAGTTGATACGGGCCGATGGCGCTTTCAGGCATAACTCAGTTTAACCATTGCTGTCGCGCCGGTTCCCGCCTGCTAGAATTCGAAACGATGGACCGGCCTCTCGGTTCGCGCGTGCTCATTGCCGTATGCGGCGCGCTCGCTATTCTGCTCGCGGCTCTCGGAGTGGTGCAATATCGCTGGTCCACACGCGTTGCGGCCGCCGATGTGCAACGCGAAACCGAACACCTCAACACCGCCGCCGCCCTTTTTGCATCCGATTTTAATCGCCAGGCGTCCAGCGTCACGCAATTTCTTCAAAACGACGCCTGGTCGGCCTACCAATCGCATCAGCCTCTGACGCGACTTCCCAAGCTGATCTCGGATCTCTACTTTCTGGAGATCCCCGGGCCGGGCGAGCGCCACGCGCAGCATCTCTCAGCCTCCGGCCAGTTCACGCCCGGCGACCTGCCCGAGTGGGCCGCGATTCCTTCGTGCCTGTCGCTTGTAATCGAACAACCGCCCGCTATCGTCGCACCCGTTCTCTCGCTCACGGTGCTTGACTCTCCCCGTCCCGGCATGCATCTTATTGAACGGCTGGGCCCTCAAAATGGCCGCTGTTTCATTGCGCGTTTGAATGAAGCTTATCTTAAGCAGGCGCTGATCCCGCAACTCATCAAGCAGTCCTTCGGCGCCGCTGCTATGCAGGACTACGATTTCGCGGTCGTTTCACTTAACTCGCAGCACATTCCCATTTTCGGTTCTATCGGGCGCGCCGATCTGCGCCATCCCTTCTTTTCTGTCGAACTGCCCGGCGTGGGATTGGTTCGCGCGCGCTCCCCGGCGCCGCCTCCCGGCAATGCGGTTTTCGTGCAACGGTTCGAATCGAAGATGGTCGCCGGCGGTCCGCACCAACTCGCCAACCTGTTCGGCTCCGGAATCTGGGAGCTTCAGATCGCGCGCAAAGGCATGCCGCTGGCGGCCGCATTTGAACGCGGGCGGCGCCGCGACGTGCTGATCAGCATCGCTGTCGAGGCGCTGCTGCTGGCCGCGATTGTGTTTTTGGTGGTCGCGGCCCGCCGCACGCAGCAACTTGCCGACCGAAAAATGCAATTCGTCGCCGGCGTTTCACACGAGCTGCGCACGCCCGTCTCGGCCATCGCGATGCTCTCCCGCAATCAAGCTGACGGACTGGTCAGCGGCCCCGAGCGCGTGCAACAGTACGGCGAATTGATCCATCAACAGAGCCGCCGCCTGAACGAAATGGTGGAGCAGACTTTGCAATTCGCAGGCATGCACTCCAATCTGCGCCGTCCCGCGCTGCAAAACCTCGATCTGCGCGTTCTCATCGAAGAAGCGCTCGACGCGCGTCGCGAACAGCTCATGCAGGCGGGCTTCGAAATCGAACTTGCGCTCGCTCCTAACCTGCCCCAGATATCCGGCGACGCGCAGTGGCTCCGCTCCGCCATCGACAACTTACTCAGCAACGCCGAAAAATATGGCGAAAGCGGCCGGTGGATCCGCATCGGGGCCACTTACTCCGAATCCGCGCGTGAAGTATCGATCAGCGTCGAAGATCGCGGCGCCGGCATTGAACCCGGCGATCGCGAGGAGATCTTCCAGCCCTTTGCGCGCGGCCGCGCCGCCACGGCCGCGCAAATCCCAGGCTCGGGTCTTGGTCTAAGCCTGGTGCGCTCTGCCGTCCAGGCCCATCGCGGCAGCGTGACACTCATCAGTCAGCCAGGCCGCGGCAGCACATTCACGCTCCACCTGCCCGCATGATGCGCCGCCTGCTTCTTATCGAGGATGAAGCCGCGTTCGCCATCGGACTGATCGATCGGCTGGGCGCCGAAGGCTATCAGGTGGAATGGGCGCGGAGTGGACCCGCCGGTTTCGAGCTCGCGCTCCGCCAGCCGTTCGACCTGATCATCCTTGATGTCATGCTGCCCGGCAAAAACGGGTTCGACATCTGCCGCGACCTTCGTCGCGAATCGGTGGCCGCGCCTCTGCTGATGTTGACGGCGCGCGGCGAAGTGATCGATCGCGTGCTGGGACTGAAACTCGGCGCCGACGATTACGTTCAGAAGAACTGCGAGCCTGTCGAATTGATGGCGCGCGTCGAAGCTCTGTTGCGCCGGTATCCCGCTGCTAGTCCGCCGTTGTCAGGCGGCGCTTTCGAACTAGGTGACGTGCGCATCAATTTCGCGTCGAGCGAAGTCACGCGCGCCGGGCAGCCGCTCGCCCTCTCGCGAGCCGAATTCCGCCTTCTGAAGTATCTCGCCGAACACCGCGGTGCTTTGGTCACGCGCGAGCAGCTCTTCGAAAATGTCTGGGGCCTCGAAGGCGACACGCTCAGCCGCACCGTGGACGTTCACATCGCCGGTCTGCGTAAAAAGATCGAGCCGGACCCGCGCTACCCGCGCTTTCTCATCACCATCAAAGGCTCCGGTTACAAATTAATGTGACCGGAGTATTATGGACGGATGCAAAGTTGGCATCGCCTTCTTCCCGCCGTCCTCGCCGCGGTACCGTATCTTCTGGCGCAAACGCCCGCACCCATCGATAACGAGCAGGCGCACGTCGTCGTGGCTCACGATCAGCCGCACAAGAAGGGCGCGCCGCATGAACATAAGCTGAATCGCGTGATGGTCTACATGCAAGCCGGCAAGCAGGACTTCGTCACCAACGGCAAGGCTAGTTCCATCACCTACAAAGCCGGCGACGTGAAGTGGAGCCCCGCCGCCGGACTTCACACGTCTGAGGTGGTCAGCGATACGCCTGTCACGATTGTGGAAGTCGAGGTGAAGAAGCCGGGCGATCCGTCGAAAAAGATCACGACCGCGCTCGATCCGCTGAAGGTGGATCCCAAGCACTATCACCTCGAATTTGAGAACGATCAGGTTCGCGTGGTGCGCGTGAAGTTCCCGCCACACTCCGGCGCGCCCCTACACGAACACCAACTCAATCGCGTGGTCGTTTATCTTACGGACCAGAATACGCGGCTGACTTCGCCCGACGGTAAAGTCGAAAACTCCACGCACAAAGCGGGGGAGTATAGCTGGGGCGGCGCAACGAAACACAAAGAGGACAATGTGCTGGATACGCCGTTCGAAGCGGTGTTTATTGAGTTCAAGGACTAGGCGAGGGCTTCGCCCTTGATCCGTAGCAGATGGGAGTCGAGGGAGTCAGAAGTCAGGAGTCAACCTTGGAGCCGTATACGATTTGAGGCCTAAGAAATGAATGCCCGACTCGATTCGCGAGCGGAACTTAGAAAAACTCCAGCGTACGCACAACCCGGACCATCTTTCCCGCGTCATCCGGCAGTTCCTGATATTCAACCTTGATTTGGCGAGGCTTTTGCGGACCGCAGTAAAAGTCTACCGAGGCGCCATTGCCGCTGCGGATCATCACCAGTTTCGGGTCTTGGATGGTGAACGTCGTGTCCACGCCGTCGACCTTTACATGCAGCACGCCCGCCTTACCCTGACACTCGAATTGCGTTAAAAGGCCCTGTGCGGCGGGGAGTTTTGGCGCTTGGCGCACCACGCGGACCGGGGGCGGCGCTTCTCGATGAACTAGCCGCGGCGCCTCCGTGTCGCTTGTCACCTGGTTTGCAACGTTGGGCAATGGTGTTGCCGCGGAGCTCGTCTGCGCTTGCCGCAGGGTTGCCGCGGAGGTTTCATACGCGCCGATGGCGTGCGTCAAGCTGGCATACGCGGTCGTGTCCTGCGCGGTTTTGATGTATGGCCGCCCTTTTTCCAAGGCCGCTCGCGCATGCTGCAAGTCCTCGGTCCGGTAATACGCATACGCCAGGTTAAAGAAATAGCGCGGCGCCTCTTGCCCGCTCACTTTATTCACTTGATTCAGTTCGGGCAGAGCGTCCCGCGCATTTTCCATACGCGCCAGCGCAATTCCGAGTTCCAGATGCGCTTCTCGCGAATGCGGATCGAGCGACAAAGCCTGACGCAGCACCGGCGCGGCATCTTTTTCGCGCTGCTTAAAATTCAACATGCGCCCATACTCCACCAGGACGCGCGCATCCTGGCAGCCCATCTCCGCCGCTTTCGCGTAATGCTCCGTCGCCGCTGCGATGTCGCCCTCACGCCAGTAATATTGCGCCCACCCGGCCTCCACTGGCCACTTTCCCGGATAAGCGCGCGCGAGTTCTTCGTAGGCCTCGCGCGCCTGTGCGCGCTTCGCCGCCGTATCCGTCAGCAATTCCGCCAACGCCAGCTTCGCGTCGAACTCCACGCCGGTCTCTACGCTCGCCGCGTCCACATCTTTCGGCAAATGAATCGGCAGCAGCGCCGCGCTCACGGTACTTTGACGCTGATACGCGCGCAGATCCTTATCCACGTCTTCCAACGTCTTGCCGAATGCCTGTTCGAACGCTTCACCCGTGTCGTTTTCAGTCAGGATCCCGGTAAATCGAGTAAGTCGCGGCTGGTAACCGTTGGATAAGTTCAGCATGTGCACTAACAGCCACGATTCGGCGTAAAACATGCCGGCGTGCGCCTTCTCGTTATATAGGGATGAGTCGTGACTTACTCCAACTAACTGCCGCACGCTGATCCACGGCTCGCGCGTCAACGTGTAAGCCCGTCCCGGGATAGGGCGGCCCACCATTACCTTGTCGCCCTGAGTCTCCAGATTGGAATAAAGCTCCGCGAGGCCCTCGTTGAACCACACCGGTACTTTACGCCCACTCTGGTGCACCATCAAATGAGTGTATTCATGTACCGCAACGCCACTATGATCTGTGGTTGATGCGGTCATTACAATATCGTCATGATCCGCGCCCGCTTGAAAGTACGCCGCCGCCACTTCATTGGGGCGGTACGCCGCATATTCCTTGTCGGTGCGAAATACGATCAATCGTACCGGCTTCGCGTCCGCTGGTCCGTTCGGAAATGCTTGACCGAAAAAGCTGTGGACGCGTTCGAACTGGCGCAAGACCTCCCGGCCAACCCGCTCACCCGCGGTCGTGAAAAGTTCAAAATCTGCCGAGCGTAACCGCAGCCACGGGTCCCCCGCCGGCGCTGGCACCGACTGCGAAAGCGCCAGCCAGCCGAACAGCAACCCAATCCGTGTCCGGATCACAAAACTTATCGTAACATTTCTTTTTCATAAGTTCGTTTTTATACCCATGCGCGCTATAATTTTGGGAACATGTCGTGGCGAATAGCCGCGCCAGTGGCCGAGTTCGGTTGCTTCAGGAGCGCGTTCCAATTCCCGTGGGTTGTCGGCGTCTGCGCAATGCAGATCTTCCTTGTCCCAATTTTTGCCCAGGAGACTTCCGGCGGCTTAAAGGGACTTAGCCTGCAACAACTCGGCGAGATAGAAGTTACTACGGCCACCAAACAGCCCGTGCAGGTAAATCGCACGCCCGCGGCCATCTACGTCATTACCCAGGAAGATATCCGGCGTTCCGGCGCCACAAGCCTGCCCGAAGCCCTTCGCCTCGCCCCCGGCGTCGACGTTGCGCGCATCGATTCCGTCAAGTGGTCCATCGGCATTCGCGGGTTCGGCAGCCGGCTATCACGGGCCGTGCTCGTGTTAATCGACGGCCGCACGGTCTACTCTCCGCTCTTCCACGGCGTCTACTGGGAAGTCCAAGACACGATGATGGAAGACATCGAGCGCATTGAAGTCATCCGTGGTCCCGGCGGCACCATTTGGGGCGCGAACGCCGTCGATGGCGTCATCAACATCATTACCAAGCGCGCCAAAGATACTCACGGCGCGCTGATCGCAGGCGGCGGGGGCGGTACCAACCAGGCATTCGGCGAGGCGCGCTATGGCGGTCAGGCAGGCGATGTCAATTACCGCGTCTACGGCAAAGGCTTCGACCGCGGCCCGGAAGAGCACACGGATAACAGTAACTTCGACGATTGGCGCCGGGAGCAGGCCGGCTTCCGCACCGATTGGACGCCCGATAACCACGACTCCGTCACTGTACAGGGCGATATATATAAGAGCAGCATGGGCGAGAGTAATCGTATCTTCTCTCTCACCGCGCCCTTCAGTTACATTTCCAATCAAGTAGCCGAGTTATCCGGCGGTAATGTGATCGCAAGCTGGGACCGCACCGAAGATGACGGCTCCGGCTTTCACTTACAGACTTACTTCGATCGCGTCAACCGCAGTCAGTCCACGCAAGCCGAATACCGCGATACCTTTGACTTTGACTTTGTCCATCATTTCAAGCTGTTGCGCACCCAGTTCACCTGGGGCGTGGGCGCGCGCATCAGCCTCGGCTTTGTCCCCCAGATCGTTCCGACTTACTTCTTTAATCCCAATCGGCGCACCGATCAGCTCTATAGCTTCTTCGTACAGGACGAAATCCCTATCGTCGGCGACAAACTCCATCTGACGATCGGCTCCAAAGTGCTGCACAGCGCCTTCGCCGGTTTCGATGTCGAACCCTCCGCCCGCCTGCTCTGGGCCCCCTCCGGTAAGACCAGCTTCTGGGCCGCCGCCACACGGGCCGTCCGCACGCCTTCCGACATCGAGGAAGACCTGACACAGATTTCGTTGCGAAACACCAGTCCGCTCGCTTACACCCTGGCCTCGAGCGATCCTAACTTTCAGTCGGAGGTATTGCTCGGATACGAAGCCGGTTACCGCCGTCTTATTTCCAAGCAATTCTCGCTGGATTTCACCAGCTTCCGAAACTATTACAGCCGTTTATCCAGCGTCGAAGTAGGTCAGCCTTTTCTGGTAGATTCATCCGGCTCCGTCCCGTACATGGTTTACCCCGTCACAAATGGCAATGGCGTGAAGGGAACCACCACTGGCTTTGAAATTATCCCGAACTGGAAACCTGCCAGTTGGTGGCGCGTCCAACCGTCTTATTCCTATCTCCACATGGACCTGTCCACGCTGGCCACAAGCACCGATCGGGGCACAGTTGCCTCCTTGGAAGGATCCAGCCCACAGCATCAAGTCATGATTCAGTCATACCTGGATCTGCCTAAGAAGTTTGAGTTCTCCCAGACCTACCGCTACGTGAGTAGCTTGCCCGCGCAATCCGTGGGCGCTTATCACACGGTGGATGCCCGCGTCGCCTGGCATCCTAACCGGCATCTGGAGTTCGCCGTCACCGGCCAGAACCTGCTGCAGCCCCATCATTATGAGTTCGGCGGCGATCCTGGCCCCCTGGTCGGCATCCGTCGGAACTTCTTCGCTTCCGTGACATGGCGTCAATGAAATCTGCTTCGGTGAAGCGTTTCGCCCCTTGTGTCGCGGCGCTTCTGGCGGGGATCCTCGCTCTTCCCCTGCCCGGACAAAATTCAAAACAGGCCGCCAAATTCAACGAATATCAAGTGAAGGCCGCATACCTGAAGAACTTCGTCCAATTCGTCGATTGGCCCGCGGATTCTGCTGGCGCGCCAAACGAACCCTACCCCATCTGCGTTCTCGGCGCCGACCCGTTTGGCGCGGCGCTTGATGGCGCCCTCTCCGGCGAAAGCGTCAACCATCACCCGTTGATTCCGCGGCGCCTTGCCAATGCCAAACAGGCCACATCCTGCCGCGTTCTGTACATCAGCTCCGACGAAGCCGAAGTCCGTCGCGGCCTTTCGGCCGTGGAAAACGCGAGCATTCTTACCGTCAGCGATTATCCTGAGTTCCTGGATCGCGGCGGCATGATTCAATTCGTAATAGATAACAATCACGTGCGTTTCGAAATTAGTCTGATCGCCGCACGGAAGGTCGGTTTAACGCTCAGCTCGGAACTTTTAAAGATTGCTCGATCGGTCAGGATGAACCAATGAGTGGCGAATCGCTCGCAATTCGCAATTCCATCAAAAGAAAATTAATCTGGATCAACACTCTAGCCTGCGGCTTGGCGCTGATCGTGGCAGCGCTGCTCTTCGGCGGTTACGAAGTCTCGCTATTGCGTGAGAACCTGCAGCGCACCCTCTCGGTTCAGGCGCAAATCGTCAGCTCTAATAGCGCCTCCGCCATCCTGTTCAACGACTCCGCCGTCGCCAGCACCACCCTCTCCGCCCTGGCCGCGGAGCCGCACATCATCTCGGCCTTCATTTATCTATCCAACGGCGATGTCTTCGCCGAATACGCCCGTCCCGGCAGCGTTCCTCTCTCCCCGGCGCCGCCCCTGCGTACCGGCGAAATCGAACGCTCCCGCTTCACCTCCACCGAACTCCAACTCGTCCGACGCATCGTCTACAAAGGCCAAATCGACGGCACGGTCTACCTTCGCTCCGACCTGCAGCCGATCGAAGAAAGCATTTCGCGTTACGTCCGCATCGTCACCGCCGTCCTTCTGATTTCGCTCTTCGCCGCTCTCGCCATTTCTTGGGTCGTCCAAGGCGCCATCACAAAACCTTTGGTGCAGTTGGCCGAACTCGCCCGGGTCGTCTCGCGCGAAAAAATCTTCACTCTGCGCGCGCCCCCCGTCAACACGGGAGATGAGGTGGCCGTGCTTGTCGACGCATTCAACGAAATGCTGGCGCAGCTTCAACAACGCGAAGAGGAGCGGCAGAAGTTCGTCTCTCTTGTCGAACAGTCCGACGACTTCATCGGCATGACCAACTTCGACGGTCACGCCATCTACATCAATCGAGCAGGCTGCAACCTGGTAGGCGTAGACTCCGCGCAAGCCGCGGGAGCATTTCTCGCCGATTTCTACCCGGAACACTGGTGGGTCAAACTGCGCGACGAAATCTTCCCCTCCATCATGCGCGGCGATGGCGCGTGGGTGGGAGAAGCTCAACTGCGCGATCCACGCAGCAAACGCACTTTCGATGTCCTGATGAACGTTTTCCCGGTGAACCATCCGGATACGCGCCGGCTCCTCTGCTTCGCCTTTGTGATTCGCGACATCAGCGAGCGCAAACAGCTTGAAGAGCAGCTTCGCCAATCGCAGAAGCTCGACAGCATCGGCCAGCTAGCCGGCGGCGTCGCGCACGATTTCAACAATCTGCTAGTCGTGATCGGCGGCTACGCCAGCATGATGCTGGAAGACCTTCCGCCCGGCCACGAAATGCGCGAAGGCCTGGAAGAGATCCGCAACGCCGGCGATCGCGCCAGCGCGCTTACCCGCCAGTTGCTCGTCTTCAGCCGCCGGCAGCGCGCCGAACAAAAAGACCTCTCGATTAACGAGCTGGTCCACAACCTGGAAAAGATGCTCCGCCGCCTGATCGGCGAAGATATCGATCTCGTTCTCAACCTGGATGACGGCGCCGGCATACTGCGCGCCGACCCGGTCCATCTCGAACAGGTGATCGTCAATCTCGCCGTCAACGGCCGGGACGCCATGCCCCACGGCGGCCGACTCCTCATCGAAACCGCCCGCCTCCTCGCCGATGAAGACTTCGCCCGCAACCACTTCGACGTCATTCCTGGCGATTACGTGCTGCTCTCTGTCAGCGATACCGGGACGGGCATGACGCCCGAAGTTCAGTCCCACATCTTTGAGCCCTTCTTCACCACCAAACCCAAGGACAAAGGCACCGGTCTTGGACTATCCACCGTCTATGGGATCGTGAAGCAAAGCCGCGGCTCCATTTTCGTATACAGCGAGATCGGCCACGGGTCCACTTTCAAAATGTTCTTTCCCGCTGTTAAAGACAGCGCACAGACCATCAGCACCGCTACCGCAGTCGCTAAACTCACGGGCACCGAAACCATTCTGCTTGCGGAAGACGAACCCGGCGTACGCCGCTACGTCACGCAGTTGCTCACGCAGCACGGCTACACCGTCAAGGTAGGCGAAGCCGGCCAGGCGGCGCTTGAAATCGCGCGAGGGTACGAAGGCAAAATCGACCTCCTGCTTACAGACGTCGTGATGCCCGGCATGGGTGGCCTCGAACTGGCCGTTGAATTCGCCAAAGTCCGTCCCGGCGTGCCGATCCTGTTTATGTCCGGCTATAGCGATCGCCTCTGGGCGCGTCAGGAAATGGAATCCAACCTCATTCAGAAGCCCTTCACGACGACCGCGCTGCTTACTGAGATCCGGAGAAAGTTGGACGTGCCGGCGCCTCGGGCGTAATCTCGATCCCCATCAACTCCGCAACGTCCCGGCGCAACCGCTCGCTTAATTCGTCGCGATCCTTGATGGTCAGCCCTTCCGTCGCAATTGGCTGCCCCACCCGCACCGTCACCTTCCCGCTGCGCAGGTGTATCGATCCCATCGGCAGCACTTCGCGCATCCCCACGATCGCCATCGGAACCACCGGCACGCCCGCTTTGATCGCGATATATGCCGCGCCTTCCTTGAACACCCGCAACCCCTCTAACGACCGTCCGCCCTCCGGAAACAACACCACCGACGTGCCGCGCTCTCGCACGATCCGCGCGCCTTCCGTCATGCTCTTCAGCGAATTGCGCGCATTCGTCCGGTCCACCGGCAAGTGTCCTGCCCGCTTCAAGTGCGACCCCAGCAACGGAATTTTGAACAGCCCCTTCTTGGCGAAAAACCGGAACTGGTGAGGCAGGGCCGCCAGCAGCGCTGGTATATCCATGTAGCTGCCGTGATTCGAAACGAAGACATACGTCGCCTTCGGATCCAGTTTTTCCACACCCTCCCCGCGCACCCTCACAAACGCCGCCCGCAGCAGCAATCGACCCCACACTCGGGCCAGCTTGTGCAGCGCATCGCTGCTCACCCCAAACAGCGACCCAAGCAACGAGAGCAGCCCCGTCAGAATCGTCGCCAGCGCAATCAGCGGCGTCGAAATCAACAGCGACCGCACAAAACTCATGTCTTCACTCCCAGCAAAGCGCGCGCCTCGGCCACTAAAAACAGCGACCCGGTGATGAAAATCGCGTCGTTCTTCTCCGCGTCCCGCACCAATTCCAGCGCGTCTTCGAGCGTCGCGGCCGTCGCGACATTCGGATGCGAAGTCATCTCGCGAATCGAATCCGGAGCCAATGCCCGCGCCTGGCGTGGGGCCGTAGCGACCACCTGCGCAGCCTGCGGAAACAGAATTCCGCCGATCTCCTCGACAGCCTTGTCGCGCATCGCCCCGTAAATCATGCGCACCCGCCGGCCCGCGTAAAAGCGTTCGATGTATCGCGCCAACGCGCGCGCGCCCGCCGGATTATGCGCGCCGTCCAGAATAATCTCCGGATTTTCCGACACGCGCTCCAACCTTCCCGGCCACCGCGCCTGCGCAATCCCGCGCTCAATCGCCTCGTGCGGCACGCCTATGCGCGCCAGCGCCACCGCCGCCGTCGCCGCGTTATCCACCTGATGCTGGCCCGCCAGCGGACAGACAATTTGCAGCTCGCAGCGTCCCGACAAGCGAAACCGGCTGCCCCGCGCGTCAATTTCGAGGTCACTTACCTGCCACTCATCCGCGCGGTCCACGTCAATTCCCAATTCCGCCGCGCGCCGTTCCAACACCTTCGCCGCCTCCGGCCGTTGGCGCGCAAACACAGCCGGCGCGCCGCGCTTCAGAATTCCCGCCTTCTCTCCCGCAATCGCGTCCAGGCTCTTGCCCAGGTAAGCCTCGTGGTCGAAATCCACCGGCGTAATCACGCTCAGCTCCGGCGTCACCACGTTGGTCGCATCCAGTCGCCCGCCCAGCCCCACTTCCAGCACCACTTCGTTCACGCGTTCCTCGGCGAAAATCAAAAACGCCATGGCCGTCACTGTTTCGAAGTAAGTGGTGTGCCAGTCCACCGCGCCTTGCGCCACCAACTTCTCCACACACTGATGCACGCGGTCAAACGCACGCGCGAACTCCGCCGCAGTCACCCGCTTGCCATCAATCGCAATTCGCTCCGTGGGCTCGATCAGGTGCGGCGACGTGAAAAGGCCCGTGCGCCGGCCTGCGGCGCGCAGCCCGCTTTCGATCATCGCGCAGGTGGAACCCTTTCCGTTGGTCCCCGCCACGTGCACAAATCGCATGTCGCGCTGCGGATCGCCCATCGCCTCGAGCGCTGTTTCAATCCGCTCCAGGCCAAACTTCGCGGTTTTGATCTCGTTACCGAGCGCGTAGAGAAATTGGACCGAATCGGGATAGTTCACAGTGCCTGCGTGAGCCGCGTCTCCTAAAGAAAGAACTTGAACGCGGTAGCGATATACTGCTTCATCTCTTGCCGCGGCACCACGGCGTCAAGCATCCCGTGCTTCAGCAGGAATTCGCTGCGCTGAAATCCTTCTGGCAGCGATTTGCGAATCGTCTGTTCGATTACGCGCGGCCCCGCAAAACCGATGAGCGCGTTCGGCTCCGCGATGTTCAAATCCCCCAGCATCGCGTAGCTTGCCGTCACGCCGCCCGTGGTCGGGTCTGTCAGCACGCTGATGTAAGGCAGCTTCGCTTCATCGAGGCGCATCAGCCCAGCCGATATCTTCGCCATCTGCATCAAACTGATCGCGCCTTCCTGCATACGCGCCCCGCTCGATGCCGAGATCACGATTAGTGGCGTCTTGTTCTTCAAGCACCGGTCAATCGCGCGGGCAATCTTCTCGCCCACCACCGACCCCATGCTCCCGGCGATAAACGCGTACTCCATGGCGCAAATCTGCACCTCGCGTCCGTCGAGCGCGCCGCTCGCCGCAAGCAGGGCGTCTTTCCGGTTCGTTGACGCCTGTGTCGCGCACAACTTGTCGCGATACGCCTGCTTATCCACGAACTTCAGCGGGTCTGAAGTTGCCAGATCGTCATCGAACGTTTCGAAGTCGCCGTCGAACAGCAGGCGCAGCCGCATGTCCGCATCGATACGGAAATGGTGGGTGCATTTCGGGCACACGCCCGCGTTCGCCTCCAGATCCTTCTTCCAAATGATCTGACGGCAGCCTTCGCACTTCTGCCACAGCCCTTCGGTGCGAACGCGCTTCTCGTTATCTTCAACCTTGGGCAGTCCTTCGCCGTTCGGCTTGTCCCGCTTGAACCAAGACATGCAACATTACGTTATCGCGGGTAGGGATGGCCCCGCAAGGTAGCAAACGCCCGATAAATCTGTTCCGCAAGCATCGCGCGCGCCAATTCGTGCGGAAACGTCATCATCGAAAGCGAAAGCAGCCGGTCCGCGCGCTCTCTCCAACCTGCCGGAAGCCCGTCGTGCCCGCCAATTACGAACACAAGGTCGCGCGCTTCCATCTCTGCATCGCCCACCAGCTTGGCAAATGCAGCCGAGTCCATCGCCTTGCCCGCCGGATCACAGAAAATCTTTCGCGCGGTCGGGTGTTTGGCCCACAAATCGGCCTTTTCCGGCCGAATTTCGCGCATTTCACACGGCGTATACCGGCCCGCACGCTGCAAAAAATCTTCTGCAACTGCGTTCGCGTTTGTGTCTTTGGGTCTTCCGATGAAGTACAGGAAGATCTTCACTCAGGCGGGATCTCGACCGTCTTGGCGCTCCGCCACAGACGTTCCAGATCGTAATACTCGCGGGCTTTCGGCGAAAAAACATGGACCAGCAGGTCGCCGTAATCCGCCAGAACCCATTCGCCCTGGTTGTATCCTTCAAGACTAATCGGCAGTTCACCCGCCTCTTTTTTCAGGCGCAACCCCACTTCATCCGCAATCGCCTGCACCTGTCTCTGGTTCGCTCCGGTGCAGATGAGAAACGTATCCGCGAACGAAGTGATGCCAGTCAGGTCCAAAACTTTGAGATCTATGGCTTTCTTCGACTCGGCCGCTCGCACAGCCAAAAGCCAGGTGGGAATGGCGCCTTCCAATTCGGCGGTAGGGATCGGATTTACCTTCAGAACACGCTCCTGTCGTTATGGTACAACAGCGGCGGACACGGTTCGCGCCAGATTCATCCCGGCGCGCGCCTCTTTCCAAGGATTACCCGATCCCCGAACCAGCAGCGCCGTAGGCCGTCTGCCGGCGGCTCATACAACGATCTACGCCCCAACGATACGAGGACGAAACCTGGAAACGATCGGTCCGCGGATGAAGCCGCTCATCAGCCGGTGAACTGAGGTTGTGGAGATCAAGCGCCGTGAAATCTTTCGCGTCGCGGAGTTTCACCGCCAGAGTGTTCGCCGTTCCTGTATACAGAATCGGCGCCCGAAAAAATCGCGCGTTTCGGCCAGCCGGCAACTGATTGCCGAGGCGACAGCGGCCACGCTTCAGCCACCGGCTGGACCGTTTCGGACCGACTTACAAAGAACGGAGGAAGTTGAGTAAGTCCTGCTTCTGTTGAGTGGTGAGGGCATTGTATCTACTTACAACGGCGGTGGCCTCCGACCCGGAACTCGCGTGATCTGCGATTGCGGCTCGCAGATCGCTGGTCCGGCCATCATGCAAGAAGAAAATCCTTTGCCCTAAACCCCACAGAGGAGCGGTGCGGAACTCATTGCCCGTCGCAAACCCCTGCGTGATGCCGTCCGTCAAGCCCGTGCCCATGTTATGCACGACGAGATCGGAATACAGATTGGCCGTAGCATTGGAAAGCGCCGCCGTTACGCTTGACGCAGTCTGCATCGAGGGCGTGTGGCATAGGGCGCAACCGACGCTCGTGAAAAGCGCCTGACCGTTGTTGGTTGACGCTGATGTCTGGCCGCGCGGCGGCGGCGCTAAGAAGCGCATGAAGAAGACGAAGTTGATGACGTCGCTCACCGCGGGAGCCGGCCGGTTGGTCCGGCCGCCATTTGCGTCGACGTGATCCTCCGGAGTCCCATTAAACCGGCATCCGGCTGTCGAGTTGCGCTCATTGGGAAACAGGTCGTTCGTCACTCCCTGCTCCACGTTATAGGCCTCGCCCGCGAAGACGGTGAGTGACTTATTTTGCGCCTTCCACCCAAAACGCGTCAGGCTGCCGTCATTCGGGTTTCGATTCTCATGGCCCGAGATGCCGAGCGCCGACTTTAGAGTCGCGTTGGCGGCCATATTGTTCAGAATCGTAAGGTCGTCAATCGACTCGATAAGTCCGCTGCCGAAGTTAGGCGTGGGTATGCGGAATATCGCATTGCCCGTCGCAACAGCAGTCGTGAAATCCGGCTGGCTGACGCGACAGCCATTAGCGTCGCTCCGGCCGGTTATGGTGAACAGGTCGTGTACGCCGCCGTCCGCCGCTCCGCTCGGACTCTTCACGAAGCGAACCTCTCTCACGGGCCCGCTTAGTGTGATGAACGGGGGAATGGTATTCCTGGCTCCCGCTTTGGTGGCAACGGCAATTTGCGGATTGATCATCGGGGAAGAACCACCGATCGCCGGAAAGGCGTGACAGCCTGCGCAGCTATCCATATTGAACGTGGGTCCCAAACCTACACCGGAGGTCAGCGCTCCGGTCACCGAGTCCACTTCCTGGAACACGGACTTGCCATTGAAGAAAGCGGCGAGTTCACCCGCAGTAAGTCCGGGTATGGGGTCACCGGTTGTGACGTTCGTATTGGATCCGTTGCCGCTCGTCCCGCTGCGCGGCGCTCCACCGCTCGGGCCTGGATCGTTCTGTGCGAAGACGGTACCACAAAAAGCTACGCAAATCGCGCAGAAAAGTGTTATGCCGGCCAAAGGCCGACAACAGGGCGCTCTCATAATTTCCCTTTCGAAATCCACGCCACCCCTGTTTCCCCAAGCGTGGAAATGGATTTGTTAGGAAGCGGGAAACCCGCCGACCTGATGTGCTGTCTTGCGAGGCTTTAGAAAGCATATGGCCGATCTGCCGCTCTGTCCAATTGTTTTATTAGTGTATTTGGTCGAACTGAATAGGTTGACTTTCGTCCTGATCGAGATCGGTATGTTAGTAAGTTGAACGTGCGGCCGAGTAAGTTCGTTAGCAGAAGGTGCGCTGGCAGATTACAGGGTGGTGGTTACTATCTCCTTTGTGCAGCCTAGCGGAGCTTACGGTAGTAAATGCCGGCGCTTGCCAGAACACCCGATCCGTTCACTTACTGAGTAGACGCAAACCGCTCTTCGATAGCTGACATGGAGCCACGCAGACGCATCAAGCCTGAGAATATTTTCGGGAGCAGGCGGCGTGCATCGAATGGCTTCGGCGTGAGGTCGAGCCAGCGAAAGAAATGGGCCCCGCGTGTGGCGTCTACTTATCAGTAAACGGATCTGGAGCGCCTGGCGTGGGCAGGCCCACTCGACAGATGGTTCGATCGCTCGATCGCACATTCCGGCTCGTCCGCGGGTATGCGGCGCGGTTGAAACACCGCGTGAGACGCTGCGCAACCCACTAACCGTCCACTACCTCGCGCCCTCCTCCCGGTATAATCAACTATCAGTGGACGTCTACGAAGAACTTCTGCGTCTCCGTAAATTGGGCCAGAAATGCGCCCTGGCCACTATTGTCGATGTCCGCGGGTCCATTCCCAGTTACGAAACCGCCAAACTTCTCGTACGCGAGGACGGCTCCATGACCGGCACCATCGGCGGCGGCTGCGTCGAAGCCGAGGTCTGGAACGCCGCCCGCGAAGTGATCGAAACCGAAAAGCCCAAGCACCTCACCTTTAACCTGGGCCAGGATGCCGCCTATGACAACGGGCTCATCTGCGGCGGTCAACTCGACGTTTTCGTCGAGCCCGTCCTGCCCGTGCCTCGCGCCTTCATTTTCGGCGCCGGCCACATTTCGAAGAGCCTGGCCAAGGTCGCCAATATCGCCGGCTTTGAAACCGTCGTCGTCGACGATCGCGAAAGCTTCGCTAACCGCGAGCGCTTTCCCGACGCCACTGAAGTTCACGCCGGCGAGTACGAAGAGATCTTCTCTCAGCTCACCATCAACGAAAACAGTTACGTCATTATCGTCACCCGCGGGCACCGCGACGATATGCGCGTGCTCAAGCTCGCCGTGGCCACCAGCGCGCGGTACATTGCCATGATCGGCAGCAAGCGCAAGGTCATCAACGTCGTCCGGGAGCTCGAAAAAGAAGGTATCCCGCGCTCCGCCTTCGAGCGCATCTTCGCCCCCATGGGCTTCGACATCGGCGCCGTAGCGCCGGAGGAGATCGCCATCGCCGTTGCGGCCGAAATGATCGCTGTCCGGCGTAACGCCGGCTCCAACTGGCGCGCACTGTCGCTTTCCATCTACGCGGGTGAGCATCGCCCTGCCGTGCTCGCCAAGTGAAAAACCAGGGCCCTCAAAATATCACCGGGCTTATCCTGGCCGCCGGCGAGTCCCGCCGCATGGGTTCGCCCAAGGCCCTGCTCGATTACCGTGGCGCCACATTCATCGAAACCATCGCGGATCTTTTCGCCTCACGCTGCGCATCGGTCATCGCCGTCCTTGGCGCCCACGCCGATCAAATTCTCGCGCATCACTGGGGCCGACCGGCTTCGCTGCGCATCGTGCACAACCCCGACTATCTCGCCGGCCAGACCAGCTCTCTTCAGGCCGGACTTCGCGCCCTACCCGCTGATTCCGATGGCGTCCTCTTCACCCTCGTCGATCATCCCGCGGTCGCGCCTGAAAGCCTCGACGCCCTGCTCGCTCCGCCGCTCCCTCTCATCCGAATTCCGCGTTACCGCGACGAGCGCGGCCATCCCATCTTCTTGCGTCGCGACCTCATCCCCGAATTTCTCGCCCTTCCCATCGATAGCGCCGCCAATCTCGTAACCCGCGCCCACCGCGCTCAAACCGAATTCCTCGACGTCGACGACCCCGGCGTCATCGCCGATATTGACGATCCCTCCGCTTATCAGCAGCTAATTGCCAGTCAAACTGGGAGCAGCCAATGAGCGTCGGCCGCGCCTTCAAAATGGCCGGAATCTGCCTGGCCGTTCTTCTGGCAGCCGCGTTCCTCGCGCCTTACATCACCGCCGATCAGTACGGCGAACGCCTCAAAATCTCGCTCGAACGCGCCCTCGGCCGGAGCGTCGACGTCAAAGCCAAGGTTGTCTTCAGCCTCCTCCACGGCCCCGCGTTTCGCGTCGAGGGCAGTAACGGAAGCACCGCCGTCGTTATCCACGAAGACCCCGCTCTTGGCGCCGAACCTATCGCATACGTCAACGCCATGGAGATTCGGCCAAGCCTCCTGCACCTCCTCACCGGTAAGTTCGTCATCGGCTCCATTCGCCTCGAAGACGCCAGCATCAACCTCGCGAAATCCGGCCCCGCCGCCGATTCCGGCAGTTGGAACTTCGCCTCCCTCGTCAATCCGTCCGTGATGCGCGCCCTCCCCGCTATTCAGGTTCGCAACAGCCGCATCAATTTCAAATTCGGCGACAACAAGACGGCCTTCTACCTCACGGAAACCGATCTCGATATCTCGCCGCCCGTCTCTATCGGACGCGGCTGGAAAGTCGACTGCTCAGCCAAATTCGCCCGCACCGATCGCCCCGCCGTTGGCCTTGGCGCCTTCACTCTTCGCGGCCGCTGGTACATCGCGCCCGAGCGCGTCGATCTCACACTCGACGTATCCAACACCGGTCTCGGCGAACTCGCCGAAGCCATGCGCGGCCAACCAGGCGGCATCCACGGCGATGTCTCCGCGCAGCTTCACCTCTCCGGCCCCGTTAATGGCGTCGGAATCCTCGGCCGCCTCAGCATCGCCGACGTGCACCGATGGGACCTTCTTCCCACCCACGGCAACAACCTGCCGCTGAACATTCGCGGACAGATCGATCTCATTAAGCAGCAGCTCTATCTGGAATCGAACTCCACGCGCGACGTTCCCCTGCCGCTGTCCGTCCGTTTCCGCGTCACCGATTACCTGTCGCAACCACACTGGGCCGCCGGCATCAATTGGAACCACTTCCCCACCCAGCCGCTCATGCAACTCGCGCGCGATATGGGTGCGCAATTTCCGCCAAAGCTGCAGCTCGGCGGCACTGTCGATGGCGCGCTGGTCTACTCCGGCCAGGGCAGCTTCCAGGGCACGCTCGGCTTTCACGACGCGTCGCTCACCATTCCGGACTCCGCGCCCGTTCGCTTCGAAAATGCCTACCTCGTCAGCGATCACGGTCACGTGCGCCTCACGCCCGCTTACGTTTTATCCTCAGGCGGCGAACGCGCCAGCCTCG
Organism: Bryobacteraceae bacterium; assembly: GCA_036268375.1. Taxonomy (GTDB): domain Bacteria; phylum Acidobacteriota; class Terriglobia; order Bryobacterales; family Bryobacteraceae; genus PALSA-243. The sequence continues at coordinate 27,137 of DATAUH010000286.1, forward strand.
AAGCCGATTACTCCATCGACGATGAAACACTCGATCTCGCCATCCACACCGACGAAATGAACGTCGCGTCGCTGCGCTCTCAAGTCGCCCTCGCCGCCGTGCCATGGCTCGAACGTCTGCAGAGCGGCGAATGGAGCGGCCAATTGCATTACCACCTCGGCCCCCGCTCCTCCATCTGGACAGGCGATCTTCAGGTCAAAGACGCTCGCATTCCGCTCCCCGGCCTCGCGAATCCGCTTCTACTCACCACGGCCCACGCTCTCATCAACGGCCTCAGCCTCTCTCTCGATGCCATCGAAGCGCAGGCCGGCAAAATCGCTTTCACTGGCGATTATGAATACGCGCCTCTGGCGGCGCGTCCTCACCACATGCGGCTTTACGCCGATGTCGTCGACGCAGCCGATCTCGAAGCCGAATTTCAGCCCACCCTTCGCCGCGAAGGCAACATCATCGCGCGCGCCTTCGGCCGCTCCACCCTTCCCGACTGGCTCCGGCAGCGCGGCGTCGACGGAACCATCGTCATTAACGAGCTCGACGTGGCGTCCGCCCGCATCGAAGCTCTCAAAGCCCGCATTCTCTGGGACGTCTCCCACGTCGAGCTCGATAACCTGCAGGCCACGCTCGATGGCGCGCCTCTTACCGGCCGTCTTGCCGTCAACTTACGCGCTTCGCGACCGGCTTACAAGTTAGCCATGAAGTTAAAAGGATTCGATTGGCAATCGGGCAGTCTTGACGCTCAACTTACTGCCGATACCGCGGGCATTGGTTCTCAGTTACTAACTAACCTGAAAGCCGAAGGTACGCTCAGCGGCGCCGCCCTCGATTTCGGTACCGCCCAACCCTGGCGCTGCGTCTCCGGCGCCTTCAATCTGGCCTGGGGCAACGCCGCGCCCAAACTTCGCTTCACCGCGCTCAACATGCGCACCGGCGACGACGTCTACACCGGACAAGGCGCCACTCAGGATAGCGGTCGCCTGGTCGTCACGCTGACGAACGGCCCCAAAGAGATGCGCCTCACCGGCTCCCCCACCTCTCTCAAAGTGGAAGACCTTGCAGTCCGCTAGCCCGGGCTAGCCTGCATTTCTCACACACCTTCTGCTCCGGCGCGCGATAAGGGCTGTGCCTACTTCGTTGCGCTCGTTCAGCGTGCTCGACGTACTGTTCAAGTACGCCTCCGCGCGCTGACCTTCGCGCGCCTCGTATCCACGGCC
>DATAUH010000287.1:0-44445 GCA_036268375.1 Bryobacteraceae bacterium
TGCGCCTCGCTACGAAACAGCGTGAGAAATCCGATTTAGTCCACGTACACGCGCTTCACGCGCGCGCTGATGCTGCACAAAATGTTGTAGGAAATGGTGCCGGCGACGCGCGCAATCTGCTGCGCATCGAGTGACGCGTCACCCTCCGTTCCGAGCAGCGTCACGTCGTCGCCGGGCGCGAGCGCGTCGGTGTGGCTGAGGTCGATGGTGGTGAGATCCATCGAAATCGCCCCGAGAATCGGCGTGAGCTTGCCATCGGCAATCACCTGCCCGCGGTTCGAGAGGCGATGGAAAATACCATCGGCGTAACCCGCGCTGAGCACGCCGATGCGCATCGGGCGTGGGGTTCGAAACGTGCCGCCATAGCCGACCGCGGCGCCTTCGGGGATATCTTTTACGGCTAAGATTTTGGCCTTCCACTCCAGCGCCGGACGCACGTCCAGACGCTGCTGCGGCACGTCACCGCGGCCCGGCGAAACGTAGCCGTAGAGCGCGTGACCCGCGCGAACCAGGTTATGCCATCCGCTGGTGCGCCCGAAACCGATGGCGCTGGTGCTGGAGGTGTGCAATCGATCCGCGGCCACGCCGCCTTCGCGTAGTTGGTCGTAAAGCGCGTGAAAGTAAGAAAGCTGGTTTTCGGTCTGCAGCGTCGTGTAATCGGCGGCGGAGGCGAAGTGCGTCATCAGCCCTTCCAGTTGAGCTTCGGGCGTGTCGCGCAGCGTCTCCAGGATGGCCGCCGCGCCGGCGCGCGTCCCCAATCGCCCCATGCCGGAATCGATTTTCAAGTGGTAGGAGAGCTTGCGGCCCATACGGCGCGCCAGTTCGTCCATCTTGCGAATGCGGTCGAGAGAGTGGAGCACAGGCGTGAGGTTGTGCTCCACGATCGCTTCGCTTTCGTAAGCCAGAAAGCCGCCCATTACTAGAATATGCGGCCGGTCGATGCCGCCTCTGCGCAGAGCTACGCCTTCATCCACCGAACTGACCGCCAGCCACCGCACGCCTTCAGACACCAGTACGCGCGAAACCTCAAGCGCGCCATGTCCATAAGCGTCGGCCTTCACCACGCCAGCAACGTCCACCTGCGGTCCCACGACAGAGCACACATTGCGATAATTGCGCGCAATCTGGCCGCGCGAGACTGTGACATAGGACCGGTACGGGTAGACCACGTCCCATCTTTGCACGGCGCCGAACTTCAATCCCTACGAAGGGTTACGTTCCTTTACAAACTAATATCTAAATGTTTACCGACAAGTTGAAGCCCAGCTTGCGTTTATGCGTCGAATGGGGTGGAGGGCAAGAAAATGGCTGGCTTAAGGATGCTGTTGGACCCCGGAAAGACGGGGCCGGAAGCGCAAGCGTTGGAGGAGGATTTGCGGAAGAAGGTGGTGGGGCAAGACCACGCCGTCAAGCAGATCGTCGATGTGTACCAGACATATATTGCTGGCATGTCGAGCCCCGGGCGGCCGGCTGGTAACCTGCTCTTCCTTGGCCCGACGGGTTCCGGCAAGACCCGCACCGTGGAAGCGCTGGCGGAAGCGCTGGTGGGCGACCCGAAGGCGGTGATCAAGATCGATTGCGCCGAGTTTCAACATAGCCACGAGATCGCGAAACTGATCGGTTCGCCTCCCGGATACCTCGGCCACCGCGAGACCAAAGCGCTGCTTTGCCAGGAGACGCTGGATCAGCATCACACCGACACAGTGAAATTGAGCTTCGTACTTTTCGACGAGATCGAAAAGGCGAGTGACGCGCTGTGGAATCTTTTGCTGGGCGTGCTCGATAAGGCGACCTTGACGCTGGGTGACAATCGCCGCGTGGACTTTTCGAACGCGATCATTTTCATGACCAGCAATCTGGGCGCCGCCGAAATGAACGACATCATGGCGCCGAAGCTGGGCTTTGCGGCGAATGCAGTGAAGCTCGAACAGGGCCAGGTGTCGGATAAGATCTCGCGCGTGGGAACCGAAGCGGCCCGCCGGCGGTTTACGCCGGAGTTCATCAACCGCATCGATAAGATTGCCGTATTCCATCCGCTGGGTGAAGCCGAGTTACGGCAAATCGTCGATCTGGAACTGGCGCAGGTAGAGGATCGCCTGCATCATGCGACGGGCGCCGCGGAAGTTGCCATCGACGTTGCGACTGCCGCCAAAGACTACCTGCTGCACGAAGGCACCGATGCCCGGTATGGAGCGCGGCCTTTGAAGCGCGCCATAGAACGGCTGGTGGTGCACCCGGTTTCCAACCTGGTTGCGACCGGGCAACTCTCCGGCAACGATCATCTGTGCGTAGAGTTCGACGCCAAATCTGGACGCCTGATGTTCCTCAAGGAATGCCAGGCCGATGAAGTGATCGGCGCAGAACGCGCTGCGGCAGCGTAGCAGGATCCGTTCGCACATCGCCTTTGAAACGGCGCGCGAAGGCCGGCAAATTGGCCACCTTCGCGCGCCGTACGTTTTTGGTAGACGATTCGCCGGGCGATCGGCTTCGCGCATGTCTCAGACAAGCGCATCATTCAAATATTCCGCGAGACTAATCGCCAATCAAGCGATTGATCTTTCTTACCTGTCAAGTTACCCAATCAAGTCAATAGCGCAATTGAGCCAGACGCAAAAGCCCGGCAAATTACATAGACTAGATACCACCTACAGTAGCTCCAGATAGTATCCGTTAGATAACTTTTCAAGTGGTGGAAAAGCCCGCGCTATGTTAGAAAATACGCTATTAAGAAAGCGCACTAAGCTGTTTGATCATTTTCGTACTTCCAACAGTTCGCATGTTGGAATCTTACGGTTCTCTGGAGGGGCTTGCCCCTATACTGATGAGGGCCAGAATTGCTCAGGGGCTCAGAATACGTCTCCGCAACATTAAAACTCTTTAGTGTGGCGGCTCGGTGAGGATAAGTCTGCTATGTTTAAACGTTCAAGCGCTAAAGGCGCCACTCTTGTTCGTGTAGCCGCACTCGCGGCGGTTTGCACATCGGGAGCTTGCGCTCAAGGTCTCTTTGGCGCTCCCCAGTCTATAAATCTTAAAACGCTAGTCGTGGTCGGCGACTCGCTTTCCGCTGGTTTTCAAAACTATTCCCTTCTAGATACACAGCAGGTTCACGCCTACCCGGCACTTATCGCACAGCAAGCCGGAGTGCCTCTTACGTTACCTCTGGTTCCCGCTCCTGGCGTGCCGAATGTGCTTCAGTTGGTGACTCTCGGTCCGCCGCCGGTCGTGGCGCCCATGCCCGGAACCCTGCCTGCAATTCCACGCGATTATCCGCTGCAGCAAGCGACCGACCTGGCTGTTCCCGGTATGTACGTCGCAGATGTCTTAAATAAGGCACCGAATCCCACTGTGGTAACCGCTGTGGACGCGATGACGAATATCGTCCTCGGCTTCCCCACGCCGTTCGTCGTTCCCGGTCCGGCGCTTACCCAGGTGCAGCAGGCCGCCGCGCTGAAGCCAACCACAATCATCTTGTGGATCGGTGCGAATGATGTGCTCTTCTCAGCAATGACCGGCGACCAATCCATGCTCACCCCGCTGCCGAGCTTCACGACATCCTACTTCAAACTCATGTCAGATCTGGCGAAAACCGGAGCGCGGATTCTGGTGGCTAATATCCCCGACGTCAGCATTGCTCCGTTCTTCACACCGGTGTCGCAACTGGTCGCCGAAACCGGCTTGCCGCAGAGTCAGGTGATGAAGGCGCTTGGCGTTGGTCCGCACGATTATCTGCGTCCCGGCGCGCTGCCCATCGCGTTCCAGATTCTCGAAGGTCACGTAGCGGGACCGCTTCCCGCCACCTGCCCCATCAGCATTCCCGGACTGCCGGTGACGACGAGTCCATGCGTGATGACATCCGCGCAAGCAACGCTCGTTCGCTTAAACGTGGATGCGTTCAACCTGGTGATTCTAACTGCTGCCCTGATAAATCATGCAACTTTGGTGGATACACACACGTTGCTAACAAACCTGTCCAATAACGGCTACAACGTAAACGGCTATCACCTTACGACGAACTTTCTGGGTGGTCTGATTACGCTCGATGGCATACACCCGTCGGACACCCTGCAGGCAATTCTGGCGAACAAGTTCATCGACACGATAAACTCGCAGTTCGGCATGCGGATCGCTGACGTGAACGTAGGTCAGGTGGCGGCACAGGACCCCCTTGTCCCCGCGAACCTGAAACATTAAATCCGAGCCTCAAAGGCGGCCAGGTGTAGACTATCCGTCATGCGACGGACTATCCTGGCCGCCTTTGCTTTTGCGTGCTCGGCGCACGCGGCGGGCTTCACTCTCGAGCAGGTTCTTTCGGCTCCCTTTCCCTCAGAGATGGCGGCTGCCCCGACAGGCGGCAAAATCGCGTGGGTGCTCAACGAGCGCGGCGCGCGGAACATCTGGATCGCGACAGCTCCCGATTACAAAGGCGTGCGCGCGACCTCCTACAAAGAAGATGACGGCCAGGACATCGGCCAGCTTCATTGGACGCCAGATGGGAAATCGGTAATCTATACGCGCGGCGGCGACCTGGAATTTCTCGGCCGCTCCGATCCCAACCCCGCAACTCTGACCGCCGGTGTGGAGCAAGACATCTGGTTGCTCACGCCGGGCGAACCTCCCCAGCGTCTCGCGCAGGGACACTCGCCCGCAATCTCTCCGAAAGGAGACCGCATCGCGTTTCTGCGCGGCGATCACATCCTGCTGGCGCCGCTTGCCGGAGGAGACGCGGCGCCGCTCTACCGGGCGCGAGCGGGCGTGACTTCCTTGCAGCCCGAATGGTCGCCAGACGGTTCGAAACTCGCTTTCGTCAGCGACCGCAGCGATCACGGCTTCATCGCAGTCTACGATTTTGCGGCGAAGTCACTCACGTATCTCGATCCTACGGTGGACCGCGACCAGGATCCCGTTTGGTCGCCCGACGGTAAGCAGGTGGCCTTCATTCGTCAACGCAGCGGCGGCCGCAATCTGCCCGGCCCGCGCCGTACAGGCGAGCCTTGGTCGATTCACGTAGCCACCGTGGCGGACGGCGTGGGGCGTCAGATATGGTCCGCCGATCCAGGATACGGCAGCGTATTTCACGCGATCGTCTCGGAAAAACAGCTCTACTGGGTTGCCGGCGACCGCCTGCTTTTTCCGTGGGAGAAGACGGGTTACGTTCAGCTATACGCGGTCGCTGCGGAAGGCGGCGCGGCCAAGGCGTTGAACACGCCCGGCAGTTACGAGGTGGAACACGTCGCAGTCTCTGAAGACGGAAGCGAGGCGGTCTACTCTTCGAACGAAAACGATATCGACCGCCGTCATCTCTGGCGCATTTCGTTGCCGGGTGGCAAGCCGCAGCAACTCACTCGCGGCGACGCCATTGAGTGGACGCCCGTCTTTTCCGGTAAGGATATTGGCTTTCTACACGCCGACGCCAAGCGGCCCGCGCGCGCTGCGATCGAGATGGGCGGGACCGTGAAGGATCTGGCGCCGGATTCGATACCCGCGGATTTTCCCGTGAATGCGCTAGTCGCGCCGCAGCAGGTGATCTATCAAGCCGCGGACGGGATGGCGATTCATGGACAGCTATTTCTTCCGCCGAACTCCGGGTCCGGAGAAAAGCATCAGGCAGTCGTTTTCATGCACGGCGGTTCACGCCGCCAGATGCTGCTGGGCTGGCATTATATGGACTACTACAACAACGCCTATGCGATGAATCAATACCTGGCGAGTCTGGGTTATGTGGTGCTGTCGATCAATTACCGCAGCGGCATCGGTTACGGGATGGAGTTTCGCGAAGCAATCAATTACGGCATGGCGGGCGCGAGCGAATTCAACGATGTGGAGGGCGCGGGCCTCTATCTGCGCAGCCGGACCGATGTAGATCCGCAGCATATTGGATTGTGGGGCGGTTCGTACGGAGGTTACTTGACCGCGCTTGGACTAGCGCGATCGTCGAATCTCTTCGCGGCCGGCGTGGATTTTCATGGTGTGCACGATTGGACAGCGCGTGGGGGACGTCCGCTGGGCGCGAGCGGTACGCCAACGCCCGAGGCGGAAGCTGCGCAGGAGGAGGCGGCGCGCATGGCATACGATTCATCGCCGATTGCGGATGTGCGCACGTGGCGATCGCCCGTATTGCTGATACATGGCGATGATGACCGCAACGTGAACTTTGGTCAGACGGTAGAACTGGCGGCGGCGCTCCGGCGCCAGAACGTCTACTTCGAGCAACTGATCATCCCGGATGAGATTCACGGCTTCCTGCGCCATGCATCCTGGTTACGCGCTTATACGGCGGCTGCGGATTTCTTTCACCGCAAGCTTTGACGCGGCGATCACTGTCTCGGTTGAGATCCGACGCCACTTTCGACTTCGAAATCGGTCGACTGGGTAGCGGTAGATTTGCCGCCCTTCTCATTGACGACTACCTGGACCACATAATCTCCAGGCTTCATCTGCGCGCCGAGCTTCAATATGCCGCCTGATACCAGCTCCTTGCCGCCCGCGGGAGCTGAATCTTCCATCGGCCGCGGTGGGCTGGTGAAGATCTCTTTGCCATCGCGATAGACGCGGGCATATGTTTCGATATCTGCCTTCTTGTTGGACTCCTGATGCGCATTCAAAATCTGATAACCGTAGACGATTTCATCGCCAGGTTTGAACGTGCGGATCGCGGGACTGCTCAGGCTTTGGGCGCTGTTTGCAGCCGCGGTTTGATTGCCCGCTTTCGCTGCACCGGCGTCTGCTGGAGCTTGTGCGGGCGCCGGCGCAGACTGCTGCGGCAGATATTTGCGGAGCACGAGCGACGAAAGGGTCAACTTGCCTTTCGAGAGATCAGGCACCTCCACAAATTCGCTGGCGGATCCGACCGCGCCCGCCGCATCGTCGTCGCGCAGAGCAATGCGCAACTGATACGATCCCGGCTTCTTCACCGGATGCGGCACGTTATAAATCAGCCCGTTCGCCAGCGCATTCTGCAACGCGGCATCTTTCAAGCGCGCCGTGAAAGTCTTGCTTGTGGAGTCGATGGCTTGGCCGTTGGGATCGAATGTCACAGCGGCAATGTCGAAAACGGCCTGATGCCAGCCGTCCGGCTGATCCGTGAAGTGCAGATCCTTGGCGTCGATGTGAACCATGGCGTCAATGACCGAGCCCGTCGGCGCTTGTGCGTACACCGCGGTTAAGCGCATATGCACGCCCGAGGCTCCGAATGGCGAGGTGAGCGCCGCTCTCATCTGGGCCGCGGGACCTTGCGGCTTCACGGGATGCAGCAGGTCGGAGCGGCCAAAGAAGCCGCTGCGGGAACGGACATCGAGGCCTGCGCGCAGGACCTTTACTTTCACGTTATGGAACTTCGGGCGTCCGTTGACATCGAAAGTGCTGGCGTCCGGGTGATAGCCGAGCAGGTAGTACCCTTCGGTATCGGCGACAGCATCGTGCAATGCGCCGCCAATGTCATTGGTATCGGCGTAGAAGCGTCCGCCCGTGTCATTGGCGAGCGCAAACAGGCCTTCGCGTGAATCGAATTGCTCGCGCGCCTTGGCCTGCGGGACGCGCGCCAGTTGACGCGGGCTCATGCGCGTGGTGTTGTCGGAGGCGTCCAATTGCAACGTCTCCAGGCCGCGCGGATCGATGCTGTAGATCACAACTGAAGCGCGGTTGGCGGCGTCCTCCAGTTCCCGCACGCCTTGCAGGACGCGATCGTTTTCCCCTCCGCGGCTGAAGAGCTTCATATTCTGGCTGAAGAGAACTACCGCTTTACGTCCGGGCAGTTCGCGCAGGCCGTTGACTACATAGCGGATCGCGCCCAACGATCCCGCAGCGTTGATGCCTTCTTCTTCCCGGCCGCGCGACATGCCTCCGTTGACGGATACGCGGCCCAGCGAGTTGAAGCGCACGTGGTCGATGGCGGCGTACAGTATGCGCTTGTCTGCAGTGAACTGTTCCAGCGCGCCCATGCCTCGGCCGGTGAGCATGATGGATACCAGATCGCCGGGCTGCATCTGCTCGTCTACAAATTTCTTGAGCGCGCCGCGCACGCGGCCAACGCTGTCGAACGAGAGGCCCAGATCGTCCACAACCAGCGCCAGCATTCTGCGGGCGCGTTCCGGCCGCACCATGTTGGGCGGAGGAGGCGGCGCGCCTTTCGTCTTCGGAGCCGTCGGCGTGGCATGCGCGGCATCGCTATCGCCGGGCATCAAATTAACGTAGGAGAAGTTGGTAATTTTTTGTGGCTTGCCATCCTGCACGATTTGGAAATCGCTGGCCTTGAGGTCGGTCACCAGATGATGCTTGGAGTCGGTGACTACGGCATCGACCTGTACCAGGTTCACGTTGATGTGAATGGTGTCTGCGTCTGGCGCCTTGGTTTGATCCTGCGGCGCCAGGTTCTGCGCCCAAACGGTGGAGAACGCCAGCAGAACAACAGGTCGGGTACATGGCGTCAGTCGCATAGAGGCCCTCGTCTAAATGTACGCGATGAGGCGCTTCACGGTTTCTGCGTGTAGAACACGCTGCGGTCCATAGAGTTGCTCAGTCGTAATCACCAGGTCGCCGGTTCAAGCCGTCGGGCAGGGAAGGCGAGTCAAAACGGGATCTTTGCTATCAGATTTGTCCAATCGTCTGCTCTGTCGTCTGCCCAAAATCAAATCAAATCCTCGACTACTTCGCGGATTGGCGCGCTCTGAGGAATCACGAGCAGCACGCCTGGGCTCGTGCCGCCCGACGCGACGAATTAGGCGAGCGCCGCTGGCATCGTTCGCTTGTCGTGGCTGACCAGAATTCGGGATTGTGACGGCGCTTGGCGCAAGACGCCCTCATCATCAAGATCATCCAATCGAGCTGCTTGCGCAGCCTGAAAATCGATACGAGGCTCGCGCCGGAGTGTCGCGTCGACAATGATCCTCTTCAGATCATTGTCCGCCTGAAAAAAAGATGCTCAATGTTTCGCCAGATCTTGTGCGGATATCTCGTGGCGGGCGCCTTCAAGACGGGCGTACAGTTCGGGACGGCTTTCGTTCAAAGGTGGGACGGAGCGCTGGATCGCTTCTTCCCCCTGGCGGATGTTCGCGTCCACTTCGCGCTTGTGCGCAAGATAAAAGGTGATCGCTCCATATACCTGCTCCAGACTAAGCGAAGAGAAGTTCTGGCGAATGGTCTCTGGCGAGTCGCCGGCGTTGAAGGAATAGACGATGGAATCAAGTGATACGCGCGTACCGGCGACGTAGAATCCGCCGTTACGTTGTTCAACGTATTCGTTGTGCTCCATATCTGCGGTATAGAATTTTCGCCAAGAGGCGTCAGCTGCCTCTCGGAACTCGGATTCAATACAGGCGAGGCACGCCGAATAGATCTGATCTCGGGCAGGGACGTGACACCTTCGGCGGCGCCGAAATCGCATAGAGAATCGCGGACACGCCGAACACATCAAGAGCATAGAGCTCGATACGGAATCTCGTAATCCAATCGAGGGCGCACACCGGGCTAGAGAGCACGAATGGCGATCTCGCGCAGTTCTTCCGCGGTGAGCGCGATCGGGTTGCCCTTCATGCTGCTGGTCTGGGCGGCCTTGGCGCATAGATCGTCGAGGTCATCGGTCTTGATGCCGTACGCGCTGAGCGGTGGAATCTCCAGACGCGCGCACAGGTCGGTGACCCAGGCGACCGCATCGTCGGCAATCGCGCGCGGCTGCCGCATCAGGATGCGGGCGATCTCGTCGTACCGGCGCAGCGCGGCGCTCCCGGGAGCTCGACGGCGCAAGGCTTCGATGTTGATCTCCATGCCGTGCGGCAAGACAGCTGCGCAGACTGCGCCGTGTGGAGCGGTCCACTGGCCGCCGATCGGCGCCGCAAACGCATGAACCACACCTAGGCCTGCATTCGCGAGCGACATGCCACCCAGCAGACTTGCCCACGACATATGGGCGCGGGCTTCGCGGTCCTCGCCATATTCCCAGGCGCGCGGCAGACAACTCGCGACGCGGCGCAGACCTTCGACGCAGTAGAGATCGGTCATGGCGTTGGCGCGGGCGGAGACATAGGGCTCGATCAGTTGCGTGAGCGCGTCCAAACCTGTGGATGCGGTGAGCGCGCGCGGCAGGCTCAATGTCAATTCCGGATCGACGATGGCAATTTTCGGTAGTAGATAAGGGCTGCGCAGGCTTGCCTTCACGCGGTGCTGCGGAGAGGCCAGAACTGCGTTGCGCGTGACCTCCGCGCCCGATCCGGCCGTGGTGGGCAGCGCGAAAAAGGGAGCGGAAGGTTGCGTGAGCTTTTGCCCGCGGCCGACAACCTCCAGGTAATCGAGCGGCTCGCCAGGGTTGGTGAGCATGGCCGCAATTGCCTTACCCGCGTCAATGACGCTGCCGCCGCCGAGCGAAATCACAGCCGAGCAATTTTCAGCGCGCGCCTGCTCCACTCCTGCGCGTATGAGATCGACGGTCGGTTCACCTTTGATCGAAAATGTCGCGCAAGAGAGTTTGCCCAGCAGAGGCTGGAGGCGCGAGGGGTCCGAGCCTGTGACTACGAGTGCGCGGGTATCTCCGAGGGCAGTGATTTCCGCCAGCCGGCGCGCTTCGCCCTCGCCGAAGATCACGCGCGCGGATGTGGCAAATTCAAAATGCATCGTCGTCTGGGTAGATGTTGCGATAGAAGGTGCGAGAGCGCGGTTCTGCGAAATCATCGGCGACGCGTTCCGCCCACGCGTGGTAATGCTCCGATTCGCGGTGGGCGGCGTGGGCTGCCTGGTCGCGATAGATCTCAATCAGTTCGAAGTGGCTGCCGTCGGCAGTGTCCTGCACCAGGTCGAAGCGCACGCAGCCCGGCTCTTTGAGAGTGTTGAGCGCGTTTGCGAGGGTCGCCGCAATGAACTTGTCGATCCGCTCGGGCTTGATCTTCATGTGGACATGGAGGATGTGCATACTGGTAGGCTCCCACGTTTTGGTGATTATCGCAGGCGCGTAGTTAGTTGCTTCATATCACTGCTGTTTTAAACCCACCGGGGGAAAATACATAGCCCGTTCTTCGCGCGTCCACCATCCCGCCTGGCCGAAGTGGGTGAAGTGATACAGGTAGAGCCGCGCGCGAATGAACCGCGGCGGCGCGTTGGGAAAGGGATTATAGCGGAACAGGCGTAGAACGGCGTGCTCGCCTTGCAGCAGCCGGATCATCATGCCGACGAACCAGCGGTTTTCGCGATAATTGCTGAGCGCGGCGAACCACATCTGCCAGTCGAGGCGCGGTTGATAGGGCGCAACGATGGGTGGCGCGCGCCGCGGGTCGCCGGGCTTATAGGGAAATTCGTAGGCCAGCCAGTGTTCGCCATCGTTGGAGCCTTCGACGATGATCTCCTGGCGTTCAGTGGTCATGACGGCGAACAGACCGTAGCTATTGACCAGCCGCAATGGTTCGACCCAACGCAGAATGGTGCGCGTCCCGGGCGTCGAGAGTCCAAAGAGCTGCAGCATGAGACACGCGCTGACGAAAAAGATGAAGCCTCCCACCACCGCATCGACTGATCGATGCGACTTGGGGCGCGAGCCCTTCGTGGGCTCGATGAAAAGGAAGAGCGCCAGGATGATCGCGAGCAGATTGAAGAAGGCGTAGTTGCCGGTGAGGAAGATCAGGATCTGAAGCGCGATCACGACCCATGCGCCGAGGCGGCGGCCGATGCCGGGTACGAAGAACAGAAACGGCGCGACCAGCTCCGCCGTGAATGTGAATGCGGTGGAGACCTTTTGAAACCACATGGGCGCTTGCCCCATCAGCCACGCCACCGGGTTCGGAAGCGGTTGGGTTTCGTAGTGGTAATGCAGCGCGGTCAGGTTTTTCCAATTGGGATCGCCGCTGGTCAGTTTGACGACGCCGCTGAAGAACATCAGGCGGAAGATCAGCCAGCGGAAGAACCAGATGCGGATTGGTGAATCGTCGGCGAAGATGGCGAGGAATCCGGCTTCGCTCAACAGAATGTCCCACTGAAACGAGAGGAAGTCCTGTCCGGCCGAACAGATCGAGAGCCACAGGACAAGGCAGAGCGCGAGCGCGATGCGAATCGCCCAGCGCCAGGGCGCGAACATGGCAGCCAATGCGAAGAGAGCGCCTGCAATCCAGCCCGCGGCGAGCGCGCCATCGCTGGCATTCAGCCAGAATAACGATGGAACGTCCCAATGCGCGGTGGCTGGATACTCCTGGAGGACGGTCTGAAAAAACTGCGCGGCCGGAGTAATCCCGTGCGAACCGATCAAGCCCGCCGACTGCACGCCCCAGGAGACGAACGCGATCAGATAAATGAAACCGATGAGCCGAGTGCAGAGAGTAACGTCGAGCCGAAGCCGTATCCGGGCGGGCCAGGTCATGTTCGCGCCTACGGTAGCATGTGACGCGTAGCGCGCGCTATTGACGTGTTCAGGAGTTGGTGCGTGTTCGCGCGGAGGCCACGCGAACACGGCTTGGAAGCGATGCGGTGCGGTCTACTGAGAGACCACGGGGACTGCGACGGCGTTGCTGACGAAGAAGCCCTGCGCGACCGTGACTTCCGTATTTACGTTGGAGCCCAGGGTCGGGCTCAGGTGCAGAACGACGTCAAAGAGTCCGACGGTTCCGGGCATGAGGGTCGCCTGAATCACGTCCGCCGTAGCGCCGCCCGCGAGGGCGTTTGCAAACTGCTGCGGAATGGTGTTCGGACCTCCGATTGGATACTGCGAGCCGGTGACGATGTACGGTTGGATGGCGCTGGTGAGAATTGGCAATCCCATGCCGGTGACGAAAACGTTGATCAACTCGCCTGCGCGTGCCGGATTGTCTTGCGTAACGCGCGCCCCAGCGATGTTAGAACAGCAGGTCTGAGTGTCAAACGCAGTGACGGTGATATCGGCGCCCGAACTGGAGCTGCCGCCGATGGGAATGGCGTCACCTTCAGGGCCGGCGATATTGGCGGTGACGATGATGCGATCGAAGACGCCCGCAGCCGCCGCGGTGACTTCCGGATCCTGTTGGAGCTCTGCGATAAGCGCGTCGCGTACAGTGTCGAGCGTATCGGTGCTCTGCACGGTGTACGTGTAGGAGCGCCCGCGGACGGCGACCGTCGCGACGTCGCCGGCGTTGATCGTTCCATCAACCGAGACGATCGCAGTGGCATAGCTCGAATAGTGCGTGGCAATGCCGATCTGGGGATTGCTGGTGCCCGGTACGGATGAGAGTCCCGGATTTGCGCTGACGATGGTGAGCGCGACCGGAGAAGTGAACGTGCTTCCACCGTTGATCTGCGAAACCACGTAGACGTTCACGCTGGTGGTGCTGGTGAATTCCCACGGAACCTGAGCATTGACTTGATTGGGCGAAACGTAAGTCAGCGGCACGGGAATGCCGTCCATATAGACCTGCACGCCGCCGAGAGAAGTGGGCAACGTAGGTTGGGTGAGGTCGGCGGAAACGGTATCGCTGGCCAAATTGGAGCCATTAATCGTGACGATAGTTCCAGGCGCGACCGATGCAGCGTTGCCGCCGCCATCGAGTTGCGTGTCAGCCGCCGTGGCCGCGATTTGGGCGTTGCTGGAAACGGTGGCTGAGTATGCCACGGCGCCTCCCTGGGTCCCGGGCAGAACTGCTTGAAGAGTGACTGCGGAATCTGCGTCATTCTCAATTGCGGTGACCTGGCCGTTTTGGCTGCCGGCGTTGATTTCGCTGACTAGCGCCGCGATCACTGAGGTGAGCGTGTCGGTGGCCTTGACTGTGTAGGGAAATTCGGCCGTATTGATCGTGATGGTGACGATGTCGCCGTTATTGATCGTGCCGCTGATCAAGACACTGCCTGTCGCGTAGACGTTGGGGTTGTAGACATTCACGACAGATTGGTAGGGCAGAGTATTGGGCGCGACCGTATAGACCGTGATGCGGCGGTTGTAGGGATCGGCGGCATAGAGGTTGGTTCCATCGAACGCGAGTGAAGTGGGCGTGTTCACCGAATCGGCCGCGTCGGTGGCCTGATCGACGCTGCCGCCAACTTGGCCCAGAATGATGTCGGCCGCGGCTGCATTTTGAGTCGGAATGGTTTTGTATTCGAGAATGCGGTCGTTGCCGCCGTCCGCCACGAAGAGGCGCGTACCGTCCGAGAGCGCAAAGCGGGGAAAATTTAAAACGTAATTGCAGACTAAAGGATAAGTCGCGTTGCCGTTGGCGTCCGTACCGTTCGAGACGCTGCAGAGGACGGGGCTTTCCGTAAAGTTCGGGGTGGAATTCACCAGCGCGTCGGGATAGCTGACGTTGAATGCGTAGTTCGGTACGCCGCTGTTCATGTCCGGCTGCCCGATCTCAACATCGGCGGCCTGAGCGTTGGTGGCAGGAATCGAGTTCCAGATCAGAATGCGATTAAAGCCGAGGTCTGTGACGAACAGGTGCGTGCCATCGGAGGTGACGCTCACCGGATTCAACATATTTGTGGCGGTGGCGCTGGTATTTTGCTGAGCGATATCCACCTGCACGAAGGTGGTGAAGTTGGGCTGTCCCAAAACGACGTCGGCGGCGACGCCGTTGGTGGTGGGGATCCTGTTATAGATCAGAACCCGGTTGTTCTGCGTGTCGGCGACGTACAGGCGGCCGTTTTGAATCCACACGCCTTGAGGACCGTTGACCGATTTGGCGGTAGGCACGCCGTTGGTGGGAACGGTAGAGGTATTGAAGTTGGGCTGCCCGATGACTACGTCGGCCGGCGCGTTATTGGTGGTGGGAATGTGATTCCAGATCAGGATGCGGTTGTGGTTGGTGTCGGCGACCACGAGATGCACGCCGTCGGAGGCCACGGCGGTAGGTTCGCGAATGTTGTTCTGAGTGGTGGTGAAGTTGGTTGTAGCAGTCACGAAATCGGGCTGACCGAGCACCACCGAAGCGGCGCCGACGCAGATGGGGCAGATGGAATTGTTGGATAACGGCGTGGTGGGTCCGGGAAGCTGGCCGGAGAGATTGGGAAAGATGAGGACGCGGTTATTGTTGGGGACAGCGCCGATGCGGTTGTCGTCAGCGATGAAAAGCGTGTCCGCCGCGTAGGCAACGCCGCTGGCGCCGCCGATAGTGGTGTTCGAGGAGTTGGGATCGGCGGCGGTAAAGCTAGTTTGCCCGATCACCAGGCGGGCCGCTTGGCCAGTCACGAAATCCGCGGCGCAGAGGCTGGCCGCGCTGAGTAGAAATGCGCAAATCCACTTCATGGGAGGGATGGAAGGACGTTAAATAAGTCTAGATTATAGCAGGCGTTACGCAGGTTTCCAGGCAACGGCGGTGAGGCTTCGCGGTCACAAGGGTGTGACCGAACGGCACGCAAAAATCGGCGCGCCGAGGTCGAAACCGGTGGCACAAAAGCACATATCAGAACGCCTGCGAACACGGCCGTGGGGAATGCACGGCGGTGGCCAAAAATGAAAATGGCAGGCATCCTGAGATGCCTGCCATTGAGATCACACGGGGAATGGGTTACTGGTTGTTGCCGCCGTTGTCCTTACCGGTACCGCTGGTTCCGGAATCGCCATCGCGGCGTTTCAACGTGGGACGGTCATCGTCGCCGGTGGAAGTGCCACTGGGGCTGGTCGAATCGACGCCCGTACCATTGCCAGTGTTGCGGCGAAGGGTCGGACGGCTGGGATCGGCGTTCTTTTCAGTCAGGCGGTGATTGTGCATCATCGCCAGGCGCGCCTTCACGTCGTCGAACTCAGAAGTGGTGACCACGTACTCAGGCTTGGGCTTGAACTCGGCCGAGTTGATCTCTTCCTGCGCGGCCTTGATGCGAGCGTCCGTCATCGGGTGCGTCGAGAAGACCTTCGACAGCGAACCGGGCTTCTTCTTTTCGAGAGTCTGGACCTTTTCGAAGAAATCGACGAACGCGGTTGGGTCGTAGCCCGCCTTGTACAAATACTGGAGACCGTAGTAGTCGGCCTGACGCTCGAATTGCTGCGAGAACTGCAGGTAGCCGAGCGGAATCGCGAGGCCCATGCCTTGACGGATGGCGTAACCGGTCCAACCGCCGAGGGCGATGGAAGCCGCGATAGCGCCGATCTGCATCAGGTCGCCACGGGTGGCCTGCTTCGTTCCATGCCGGCAAGCTACGTGAGCGATTTCGTGCGCCATAACGCCAGCCAGCTCGGCTTCGGTATCGGCCTTGAGAATCAGACCCGAATTCACGAAAAAGAAGCCGCCGGGAAGAGCGAAAGCGTTCACTTCTTCGGTGTCGAGAACCTTAATGGTGAAGGGGACCTTGGCATCGGAGTTCCGGACGATGTTTTGGCCTACGCGATTTACATATTCCGCGATGACGGGATCATCAATGATCTTGGCCTGCCGCTCGACTTCCTGGGCGAGTTGCTTTCCCAGGGCAATTTCTTTTTCGAGCGAGTAGAAGTTGATGCCGCTGCCTACGTCGCGATCACCAATCGCATCGGGATCTTTTTTCTTATTATCGCCGGCGAAAACGGTGAAACCGGTAAGATTCAGCGCGATCGCAACGGCCAGCACTCGTGCGAAAGGTCGCCGGGCCAAAGGATAATTCATGATGCGCGAACTCCTAGATACACTATACGCTCTTTTTGCAGTGGGGAAACACTGTTGTGTTAAACGCACAGGCCTAGGTGAGGGTTTCAGCAAATCCATCACAATAAAGCCCCGAAAGCGGGTTGATTTTCGCGCCAGTACCAGGATTGGGACGACCCTACGCCGCGGAAGCGAAAGCAGATCCTAGCGCGGGCCGAGCCGGACGGGAGTGGTGGCACGGCGGCTGAGGACGAAAGTATAAAGGTTAAATCTGGCGCCAACCGGGAATGGCAGTCGAGGGCGCCTTGTGGGCGAGCGCGTGAGCTGGGCTATTCTGAACGCATGCAAGCTATGCAAGGCGATCAAGCCAATTTTCTGCTTCATGGCGTTTTTCTCGATCTGCTGCAAAGAGAAAGCGCCACCACCAAGAGAGTGATTGAGGCAATCCCGGCGGGTAAGGGCGACTACCGGCCGGATCCGAACGCCATGAGCGCGATGGAGCTGGCATGGCACATCGCTTCGGCCGAAATGAGATTTCTGAACGCAGTCATCAACGGGGAATTCGACTTTTCGCCCGCCGAGAAGCCGGAAGCGAGCAAGAATCCGCAGGCGCTTGCGGCCTGGTATGCGGAGAATTTTCAGCAGCGCATAGATAAGGTGGCTGCGCTTTCCGGCGACCAGTTGGCGAAGCCGGTGGATTTCCGGGGGATGTTCCAGATGCCGGCCGTGATGTACCTCTCCTTCAGCAATAATCACGGCGTGCATCATCGGGGCCAGCTTTCCACTTACCTGCGGCCGATGGGCGGGAAGGTTCCGGCGATCTACGGGGAAAGTTACGACTCGAAGGCGGCGAAGCAGGCGGCGGGCTAGCCAGCCGCGAGGCGACAAACGAACTCGGCAGAAAAACGAACTCAAGAAGCTGAAAAACGAGCTGATGAGAGCTGAAAAAACGAACTGGCGCGGGCGTGTCGGAGAGACCGTGTGCGCCGGCATTAAAATGGTGGCCAGGCGCCGTGGTGGCGGAACTTCCGGCTGCGCGGCGTCGTATCGAAAAGTGAGTGCATCCTATGACAGCAACCGCAGGCCCTCAACTGGGGCAAATACACGCGCTGTTAGCAGAGCGCGGTTATGAAGTAACCGAACCCTCAGCCGATTCGTTCAGTATTCGCGAAACCGGCAGCGGCGTGGCGATCCATGCCGTGTTACAGGGGGACATCATGTTTCTTTCGCTGACGTGCACGGTAGTTCCGCACTCGGCAATTACGCCCGCCATCATGGAGCGCATGCTGGACGCTGGCAATGGGATTTCCACCTCACACTTTGCCCTCTACAAAGCGGACGACGGCAAAGTGGCGGTGGCTCTCAACAATTTCTGCAAGTTGCAGGATATGGGCGCCGATGACGAAGACGATATTCTGTCGTGCGTGCATTTTCTGCTGGTGGATGTGATGGCGGCCCGCAAGATTTTGAGCGGCCTCGAGGCGTAAGAAGCAAGGAAAACGGAGAACATATGGCATTCCTATCAGATATTTTCGGGCGTGCAGGCCGGGTAGCTCGCGGCCAGGCGAATAAGGGAATGGACGTCATCGAGGACGCCACGTTCGAGGCAACCGTAAGACAGACGGTCCTCGATATGAAGAATGAGCTGAATAATGTGGTGCGCGCTTCGGCCGTGGCGATGAGCAACTACAATCGCCTGGACGCCGAGTATCAGAAGTACGCGCGCCAATCGCAGGATTGGAAAGACCGCGCGGGGCTGGCATTGGACGCCGGCAACGAAGATCTGGCCAAGAAGGCGCTGGCGAAGAAAGCGGAGAGCGACAAGCAGGTCGTTTCGATGCAAACGTCGGTAGAACAGGCGAAGGCTGCCAGCGAAAAATTGAAGCAGCAGGTCGGCGAGCTGAAGGCGAAGATCGACGAAGGCGAGCGCACGGCGACGACGCTGGTGGCGCGCAAGAATGCGGCGCAGGCGCAGCGCAAGGTGGCGGAAGCGATCGCGGGCGTGGGCAACGCGGACAATGCGTTCGCACAACTTAACCGCTTTGAAGAATCGGTATCGAAGGAAGAGGCGACTGCCAAGGCGTTCGACCAGCTTGCATCCGCGGGCAAGGATGACGATTTGGAGAAGCAGTTCGCGCAACTGGGCGGACACAGCGTGGATGCAGAATTGGACGCGCTGAAGGCGGAGCGGCAATTGAGAGCCGGACCGCCGGCGCCTCCGTACATTCCGAGAGAACTGCCGAGCGGCGGAGTGAACGTGCAGACGGGGCAACGCGCGGGCGAAAAGGCGGGAGCCTAAGCAAGCAGAAGCGCCGCGCCCATGATCACCTTAACTATAGAAGCCATCCTGGGCGTGGTGCTGGCGGTTGTCATTATGCAATTTTTCAAACACCATTCACAGCCGGCGCAACCTGCCGCGCCGGCTGAAGATCTGGCCAACCTGCGGCCGCAGGACGCGCGGCTGGGCGACGCTTTATCGATTGCCGGCGCAGGCGACAACATGGAAGACCTGGACTTCACGGTCGACCGCAGCACGCAGATGAACGCGGGCTCGCGGCAATGGATAGAGTTGTCCGGTCCGTATAAAGAACGGCGCGTGGCGCTGCGCGTGGGCGGCGACGAAGAAGTGGAAGTGGCAATTCATAACGACACGCGCAAGATTACGGTTGAGGATTTGGGATTGACCGAGGACGACGTGGCGCAGATGGATGAGCGGCAGAACACGGCCGATTCGTTCGATTTCGACGGGCATACGTGGATGTATGTGATTAGCCGCGAAGTGCAGGCGCAGCGCAGCGATCGCAGCCAACCCGAGGGCTTTTACTACTGGGAGTTCCGCGAGAACGGCGGTTCGGGGATTCTGACGATTCGCAAGCCGGAGAGCGATCCCTTTATGGTGAGCCTGTATAGCGGAATCGCGCCGAGCGATGTGACGGTGTTTCGCGCACGGAGTTAAGCAATGAACCGGCCGGGATGGAAAATCGGCGCGGCGCTGCTGATCGGCGCCATGGCTGCAGTGCCGTTTCTGGGTTTCGACAACCTGCCGCGGCAGACGCGAGCGGCAATCGACGCGGAGCGCGCGTCGTTAGTCAGCGCAACGACCCAGGTGCAGCGCGCGAAGGATGAAGTAACGCGCGAGCTGAAATCGGAAGCGGACCTTTTCCGCACGGTCTCAGCGTCCGCGCAATGGCCCGTAACTATCGATGGCGCGGCGACGGTGCTGCAATCGGCGCGGCGGGACATGCAGCGGCTGGATGCGCTGGAGAAGGCAAACCGGCGCGGCGATCGCAACGACGCGGAGCGGTTACTGGCGGATGAACGGCGGCTGCGCATGTCGGCCGTGCACGACGCTGCGGGCGCGCAGAACGAAGCTTCCCATTGGGTGGACCTGAAGCAGCATCTGCCCGCGGACGTGCAGCAGATGGGGCGCAATTACGAGGCGATTCATGGCTTCGACTTCACGCCAGCGACTGCAACGGTCGAAAAGGCCGGGACCGATTGGCCGGAGAAGCGGGCCGATTTGGAGACGCGGCTCGCGGGGCTGCGCTCGGTTCAGTCGCGGGGAGAGCAGGTTTGGCAGGCGAGCGCGGATTTGCGGCGAATGGCGGCCGCGAACGATTACGCGCATCTGAATTTTGGCGCGTTGGGCGGGGATGCGGATGCACTGCATACGGCCGCGGCCGATCTACCGCAGAAGACAGCCGGGCTGACGGCGCTGACCGGACAACTCTACAATTCCTGGGACAAGATTCTGGTCGACATGGAGGAGCGTGGCCACGGGAAATCGAAGACGTATGACCAGGAGATTCGCACGGTAACTACGCGCGTGCCCGATGCGGCGTCGAAGGGAGGGGCTACATCTTCGGCTGAAGCGTGGGTAGATGTCCCGAAGAATAATTACGACGCCATGCGCAACGACTTGGGCATGGCGATTGAGCACAAGGCATCGGGCAAGTACGACAGCGAATCGGAACATGTGGCGCAACCGGCGGGCTTCGCCTATATGGCGCCTCAGGGCCAATCGAATCAGTATGGCTATTGGGATCACAGGGACGGCCGCGACTTCTGGGTGTTTTACGGGCAGTACGCGCTGCTACGCGACCTGTTATTCCACGGCGGCTACCGGCCGGTGGACTATTACGAGTACCGCCAGTATCGGACCTATCGCGATACGGGGCGCACGTATTATGGCGGCGATGCGGTAGGTAGTTTGCCGCGATATGGCACGCAGGGCACGGCGACAGCGGATCACTATTCGAATAGCACGTTTGCGAAGGGGGGCGGCTTCCGGAATTCGCAATACGCATCGAAGAGCGGCAACTATCGGGATTCACATTTTTCGACGCCGAATGCAGGGAACCCGAATGCAGACCATAGCCCGAAACGGTTTGGGAGCGGTAGCAGCGGGTCACCCGCGCCGCGTTACTCGCCGAGACCGTCGGCGCCGCGACCTTCGTTTCATCCGCCTAGCTCGGGGCGAAGGTTTGGGAGAAGGTAAGGCGGGTCAGGCTATTGCGCTGTAGCACTAGCGAACGTCATCCCTAGCCTTTCCCTAGCCTGCATTTCTCACACACCTTTTGCTCCGGCGCGCGATAAGGCTGTTCCTACTTCGTTGCGCTCGTTCAGAGTGCTCGAGCCGTTTCGGCCCTCCGCGCGCTGACCTTCGCGCGCCTCGTATCCACGGCCTTCTCACGCGCCTCTCGACGAACCTGTGTGAGAAATGCAGGCTAGTTAGTCCAGGCTAGTCCGACAGGGACGGAACGTGGCCTCCCGGCCTGATGAGATTCATGACAGCGCCCCGAAGGGTTTGTTGCCACGATCTGACCCACGCTCTTCGCCATTCGTTTGACCGTGACCACCGGGTGGCGGCCAGTTATGCAGGACTACTCGTGTGAAAAGCGGCGCGGCACGATGCAGCCGTCGATGACTGGCAATCCCACCGCGAAGGTTATATCTCGATAATTTGAGCGCGCGGATCCAGGCGCCGCAGGTCAGTTGGATGGCTGGTGACAATGGCATCTTGCCGCTTTCTGGCGAGGATCACCACCGATGCATGGATAATATCCGACGTATTTGTGGCAGCGCAGAGTTCTCCGCAGGACCGGGCAAGCTGCTCGTCAAGAGGAATGATCTCAACTTCCTCGCTGCGCAAGAATCTTCCTAAAGTGACTTGAACGCGACCGTCGCGCCAAGCCTGTCCCAGGACTCCCGAAGGGACGCGAAAGGCAAAGCTTTGCGCCAAGGCCTGACGGAGCAAGGCAATCATGCGCTTGTCCCCGCGATCGAGAGCGATCAGCGCGCCGGTATCCAGCGTTATCCCTGCGGTTGTTTTGCGAGCGCGCGTTTGGCCCATTTGACGTCCTCGATTTCCGGCTCGCCATATTGTTCGGTCAAATCGCGAACCAGCGCCCGGAGGGATTCGCGCTTTTCATGTTCCGCCAGAACTCCGGAAATGTAACCGGAGACCGAATCCGCTCGTCCGGCGCGGATTTGCCGGTGAATTCTAGACAGTTGGTCCGTGGGCAAACTGATGGCGATCTTGGACCTGGTCATACCGTAATCATACCGTTCATGAGCAGGCAGAATGGCCGGACTTGGTTCCATTTGCCAATCCGGGCGGAGGTTTGGGCGGGGGTAGCGGCTCGCGCGAACTGTTCGCGATTTGTATTTATTTGCGCCAAGTCAGGCAGCCCGCACATTGCTGGTTCATAGTCGCACGGGCGCGCCTGATGTTGGGTCTTTAATCGCACTGTGGCGCGACCGGGACGTTTCTTCTTTGATTGGCGCTTGGCTACAACGGAAGGGAGCCAGCATATGAAAAAACCAGCAGACGCTCCAAAGAATCCCGCCAGTGAGACCACTCGCGGCAAAGGCGGCGAACTACACCAGACTGCATCCGGCGACCTGCCTGTTTTAACGACGCAACAGGGCACGCCAATCTCGGACGATCAGAACACATTGCGCATCGGCCCACGCGGGCCGGCGGCGCTCGAGGATTTTCATTTTCGCGAGAAGATTTTTCACTTCGATCACGAGCGCATTCCGGAACGAGTGGTGCACGCGCGCGGATTTGGGGCGCACGGATATTTCGAGAATTACGAACCGCTTTCCGATATCACGGCCGCGGATCTTTTTCAGCGCGCGGGCGAAAAGACGGAGACATTTGTCCGATTTTCTACCGTGGCCGGCAATAAAGGTTCGGCCGATCTGCCGCGGGACGTGCGCGGCTTTGCGGTGAAGTTCTACACGAAGCAGGGTAACTGGGACATTGTGGGGAATAACATCCCGGTCTTCTTCATTCAGGATGCGATTAAGTTTCCCGATCTGGTGCACGCGGTGAAACAGGAGCCGGATCGCGACTTTCCGCAGGCAGCGACGGCCCACGATAACTTTTGGGACTTCATTTCGCTGATGCCCGAAAGCATACATATGATCATGTGGGCAATGAGCGACCGCGCCATTCCACGCTCATTCCGCTTTATGGAGGGTTTTGGCGTACATACATTCCGGCTGGTGAATGCGGCGGGTAAATCCACCTTTGTGAAGTTTCACTGGAAGCCTAAGTTGGGTCTGCAGTCGGTGCTATGGGACGAAGCGCTGAAGATTAATGGCGCAGATCCGGATTTCCACCGCCGCGATCTATGGAATGCGATTCAAAGCGGCGCATTTCCCGAATGGGAGCTGGGCCTGCAGCTTTTTGACGATGCATTTGCGGATAAGTTTGCGTTCGATATTCTGGACGCGACCAAAATTATCCCTGAGGAGGATGTTCCGATTCGACGCGTCGGCCGCTTAGTACTGGATCGATGCGTGGATAACTTCTTTGCCGAAACCGAGCAGGTGGCTTTCTGCACCAATAACATCATTCCCGGTGTTGATTTCACGAACGACCCGCTACTGCAGGGACGTAACTTCTCCTATCTGGATACGCAGATCAAACGGCTTGGCGGCCCTAACTTCACGCATATCCCGGTGAATGCTCCTAAGTGCCCGTTTCACAACTTCCAACAGGACGGACATATGGCGATGTTCAATCCGAAGGGACGCGTGAATTATGAGCCGAACTCCTGGGGCGAAGGACCACGCGAATCGCACAAGGCCGGGTTCCGTTCGTTTCCGGCGCAGGAGAGCGGAAGCAAAGTACGCGACCGTTCGGAAACGTTTTCGGACCATTACAGCCAGGCCCGGCAGTTTTACATCAGCCAAACGAAGATCGAGCAGCAACACATTGCGAACGCCTTGATTTTCGAACTCAGCAAAGTGGAGCGCCTGGATATTCGCCAGCGTGTTGCGTCGCACCTGCCGCACATTGACGCTGAGTTGGCGGAGCGCGTGTCGAAGGGCTTGGGTTTCCGCGATAAAGTAGAGCCCGCGACGCCTGCCGCAAAGCCGCGAACGGATCTGAAGGCCTCGAAGGCGCTGAGCATTCAGTTAAATGGGCCCGCCAGCTTCGAGGGCAGGAAAGTGGGCATACTGCTGGGCGAAGGTGCTGACGGCGTCGCGTTCAAGGCCCTGGTGAAAGCGATAGAAAGCGAGCGCGCGGTGCTGGAAGTGATTGCGCCGACGGTGGGCGGAGTGGAGACGAGCGACGGGGCGCTGGTTCCCGCACAGCAGAAGGTGGGCGGCGGACCTTCGGTGCTTTACGACGCAGTGGCGGTGCTTGCATCCGCGGCGGGCGCAAAGCAGTTGGCGCAGAAGCCCGAGGCGGTACAGTTCGTGATGGACGCATTTGTCCACATGAAGTTTATTGGATGGACGGAAGGCGCGAAGGCGCTACTTACGAAAGCCGGAATTGCCGATTCGTTAGATGCGGGATGCATCCAATTGACTGACGGCAAATCGGCGACGCAGTTTGTCGAGGCCTGCCGTAAAGTGCGCTTCTGGGATCGCAGCGAGCATGTGGGATAGGTGAAGCGATGCGCTCCGGGTGTTACGGCACCCAGGCCAGATAGGCGAGGTAGCAAAGCACGACTCCGGCTGTCGCGGCGAGTAAGCCCGACAGCCGTTTCTTCTGCAGAAAGAAGATCAGCAGCATGCCGGTGATGGAGACTAAGGTCATCAGCACCGCGGAAATATCGATGATGGCGGCCCAAGCTTTTCCGCTGTCGCGACCTTTGTGGAGGTCGTTGAGAACAGCGAAAAAGCCCATGCGCGTTTCGGTGATCTGATAGCGGCCGGTGGCGCGGTCGACAAAGACATCGGCGGCGTAGCCGGGGCCTTTGAAGGCGACCGCGCAATCTGTGTCTTCGATGCGAAAGTCCGCGACGGCGCCGTGAATTCCGTGAGCATTGCGCAGGTGCTCGACTACGGCAAGTTTGTCGACATCATGGCCGAGATACTTCACGTCCATGCTGCCGCTGACTTGGACGGTATGCTGCTGTTTGGTGAACCAGTCAGCGTGGTTGAGAGTAAGTCCGGTGACTGCGAAGAAGAACAGAATGCCGAAGCTGGCCATGGAGAGATAGATATGCAGCCAGCGAGACAGCTTGATCAACTGCCGCTTCCAAAAGGGATTGGCGTGGGGGTGGACCACGGAGGGAGCGGAAGGTGCGATCAGCGACGCCATTTCAGCGCGCCACCTTGTGGTAATCGAAAGTAACCGGGCCTAACTCGGCGTCGGCGGGAGCTTGTGTTCGCGAGGGCGCGCCGTTGAAATCCATGTCGCGCTTATCGAGAGTGTATCCGCCATGCTCGCGCGCGGCCTCTACTAACACTGTATAGTGGCCGGCCTTGACTAACTTGCCGCTATTATCCTTGCCGTCCCATTTCAATGAATATTTGCCCGGAGAGCGCGTAGCGCTGGTGACGGAGTTCAAAATCTCATGGCCCTCCGACATAGCGCGCAGGCGATCATCGCGATACCAGGCGTGCAGTTCGTTCAACCAACGCGTCTTTTCGAACCAGACTGCGAGCGTGCGCACCGGGTACCGATCCTTGTCTTCGATCCACGCTGCGACATAAGGGCGGCGCGCGCCGAAGCCGCGAGTTTGTGGGACTTCGAGATCGATCGTGAGTTCATAGTCAGGGTTCCACAGGGATGCGTTGGCGGAAGGCGCAGCCTGCCTGGTTTGCGGAGCCGAGGCGGCGGCCATCAGAACAGGCGACCGCAACGCGTTCCAGCCGGAGGTGGTGATTTGGGCGCCGTCTTTCGCGATGAGCAGATACTCGACGCCGGGTACGGTGGCGGCGAGCTTGCGGCTTTCTTCCGGCGTGAGCACGCAAAATGCGGTAGCCAAAGCGCCGGCGTCGACGGCTTGTGGAGCTACGACAGTGGCGCTAATGATCGCATCGGCGGTGCGTCCCGTACGTGGATCCACGATGTGTGAGAAATGGCGGCCGCCGATGTCGAAGCCGCGGCGATAATCGCCGCTGGTGGCGACGGCGCGATCTTTCACATCGAGGACGGCGATGGGGTCGGAGTTTTCGGTGTCGGAGCGCGGGTCGGCGACGTTGACCTGCTCACTTCCATCGCCGCGTACAACCAGATCGCCACCGATGTTCACCACCACGCCTGAGACTCCCGATGTGCGCAGAGCCGTTGCGGCGGCGCTTTCGATGATGTAGCTCTTGGTGAATGAGTTCAGCCGGATGGGCGTATCGGTGAGGCGCATGGCGGAGCCTGAATTGCCTTCGAGCGCCCACTGGCGTTCACTGGCGGCGCGAGCAGCCGCGGTCATGTCCGGCTCGCTCGGCAATTTGCCGGTGCTCTCTGCCTGCGTCCAAACGCGCGTGATGGCTTCGGCCGCCGGATTGAGCGCGCCGCCGCTACGCACCCGCCAGTCGTCCCAGAGGCGGAGGCTGTGCATCAGGTCCGGTGAGACGGGCACGGCGATGCCGCGAGTGCTGGCCCACCGGCTGAATTCGCTGGATGGATCGTAGCCGCTAAGGATGCTGTTTAAGCGCTTGATTTCGGTCATCGCGGCGGTTTCCGCGCGGTCGGCAGTCTCCTCCGATGAGGCGTGGACTTTCATCTCCATCGAAGTGCCGAGCACGTTTTCGAAATGCGCGGTGCGCCAAGGCGTGGTCTTGAAGTGCGAACCACCGGCAAACGCGGCAGCGAGCGCCAGCGCGGCGACGAGGCTTATGGATAGAGGCTTCATAGGGATCTTTGCATGGATGAACGGCGACGTGCGCGGTGAGTTAGCGCCCGGGCGGCGCGGACGCGATGGCTTCCTCGCGAGTGATTTTGCCGTCGCCGTTCTTGTCGAGCTTTCGAATCGATGCAGGCGCGTTGCGGAGTTCATCTGCGGAGATTGCGCCATCGCCGTTGGAATCGACGGCCGCAAGAATGGGATCGATGCGGATGAGGTTCATGTCGCCACGTCCGCCCTCGCCGCGTCCACCTTGGCCGCGGCCTTCACGGCCCGCTGGTCCGGCGTCGCTGGGGGGAGCGGCTTGTGCCGCAGCGACTTTGCGAATTTCATCGGGGGTGAGAAAGCCGTCTTTATTTTCGTCGCCACGATCGAAGATGCCCTGGAAACGCTCCGGCAACTCGGCGCGCGAAATTTTGCCGTCGCCGTTGTCGTCGAAGGCCATCAGGGTTTTGACGGTTTCATCGACGATGTTGATCTGCGGCGCGCCTTCCTCACCACCGCGGCCTCCACGTCCACCGGGTCCGCCCGGTCCGCCGCGACCGCGGCCCGCCGGCATAGCTGCGCGGGCTTCGTCGGCCGAAATCTGCCCGTCCGCATTCTTATCGAGCTTGGCGAGCGCGCCGGGCGCAGCGTCGATCTCAGTCGCGTCCAATACGCCGTCGTTGTTGGCGTCGAGCGCCGTGAAGCCGGCATTGGGAATGGGACGTCCGCGACCGCCGCGGCCGTCTTGTCCGAACGGTTGCGGTCCAGGGCCGTCCTGAGCGGAGGCAGCGAGAGCGGCGAATAACGAGAGTGCTGCGATGAAAACGGTTCTCATATCTACCCGGCAAAACAGATTCACTTAACGAGACGCGAGGCGCAAAGCGCAGGGCACATTAAGGAGTGTTATGCAGACCTTCATTGCGCGCGGCGCCAGCGAGACAGGGATATCATCGAGTTAATTGGTTTGAAGCGCTTGGGGCAAACCCGGCTGGAATGGGCTCTGTTGGCCGTAATCGCGGTAGTGTGCGCGGTTTTGTCATTTCTGCAATATCGCTGGACAGGTGAATTGAGCCGCGCCGAACCCGCGCTGCTGCGCGCCGGCTTGAACGAACAGGTTGGGCGGCTGGTGCGGAACTTCAACGAAGAGATTCGCGAGAGCAGCGCCGCGCTGCTGCCGGATGCGGCAGAGGTTCGCGCGAAAGGCACTGCGGAGGCGCACAAGGCACGCTATGAACAGTGGGCCGGCGCGCACGATCGCGCTCTTTTTTCACGACTGGATGTGGCGGTTCCGAAGCAAGGCGCGGTGCAGTTGTATCGCATGGACGCGGGCGGCAACCTGACGGCGGAAGAGTGGCCGGAGGGTTGGGGGCATCTTCGAGAGGAGATGACGGAGCGCAGCAGGGGCCAAGGCCGGCCACCGGCAATGCCGCCCGATTCGAACCTGATTGAGCTGCCGGTGTTTGCGAATCCGGACGATCGCGGCTCCGAATTGGAATGGATGCTCTTTGAGCTCGATCAGAATTACGTACGCAGCAAGATTCTTCCACGCCTGGTAGCGGAGTATCTGAATCCCGGCAATGAGCTTGTGTATGACGCGTCGGTCAGTTGGGGCGGTCCGCACAACGCGGTGATTTATTCGACGCGCGCCGACCAATCCGATGTGGCGGAGAAAGCAGATGCAACGGCGGGAATGTTTTCGCCGGAGACGGAAGCCGCAGGCCGCGGAAGAGGCCGATTCCACGAGGAGCGGCGGATGTCGCGCTGGGTGATTGCGGTGCGGCACCGCGCAGGATCGCTGGATGCGGCGGTGGCGCGCGCGCGACGGCGCAACCTGATTGCGTCGCTGCTGCTAGTGGGATTGCTGGGCGGCGTGGCGTGGGCGCTGGTGCGGTACACGGCGCGTTCGCGAAGGCTGGCGGAGATGCAATTCCGGTTCGCGGCCGGCGTCTCGCACGATTTACGTACGCCGCTGACCGCGATCCGCGGAGCGGCGTACAACATGGCGGAAGGTTTGGTGAAGGAACCGGCGGCAGTAAACCGTTACGCGAAGTTGATCCAGCGTAATGCCGAAGAACTGACGGCGATGATCGAAAATGTTTTGGCATTTTCGGCCACGCTGCAATCGAAAACGGAACAATCGCGCAAGGTGCTGGCGGTGGGAGAACTGTTGCAGCACGCGGCGGCGGCGATGACGCCGGAAGCGGAACAGGCGGGCTGCCGGCTGGAGGTGAACGTCGCGCCGGATTTGCCCACGGTGCGCGGCGATTCAGTTGCGCTCGAACTGGTGTTTCGAAACCTGATCGGAAACGCGGCGCGGCACGGCGCGCAAGGCAAGTGGATTGGCGTATCGGCGGCGCGGGCGGGCGATGGCGTGGAGGTGCGGGTCTGCGACCGCGGGCCGGGCATTGCGGAGGCGGAGCGCGAACGGATCTTCGAGCCCTTCTACCGCGGCAAGGTGAGCCGCGCGCAACGCGTGCAGGGCACGGGGTTGGGACTGAGCCTGGCGAAGAACACGGTCGAGCAATATAAGGGGACGGTGGAGGCGCACAATTCGCCTGGCGGAGGCGCGGAGTTCACGGTGCGATTGCCGGCGGCTTCGGAGCTTTCGTGACGGCGCGCATTCTGCTGGTGGAGGATGCGCCGGATGTGCAATTGATTGTCGCGGACCTGCTGCGAGGGAATGGGCATGAGGTGGTAGTGTCGGGCGATGGCGGCGAAGGCCGGCGCGTGGCGTCGGAGCAGTTATTCGATCTTCTGATTCTGGATGTGATGCTGCCGGGCATGGATGGATTTGAGCTATGCCGCGCGGTGCGTGAGCACGGGTTCGATGGCGGCATCCTGATGTTGACGGCGCGCGCGCAGGTGGACGACCGCGTGGAAGGTCTGGGTGTTGGCGCGGACGACTATCTGATCAAGCCGTTCCACTCAAAGGAGCTTCTGGCGCGGGTAAGCGCGCTCCTCAGACGTCTGGGTAAGACGCCGCTGACGCCGGTGCTGCAATATCATTTCGGCGACGTGTCGGTGGATTTCGAAAGGCGTGAGGTGACACGAGCGGGAGCCTCGGTGAATTTGGCGGCGAAGGAGCTGCAGTTGCTGCGGCAGTTGATCGATCATCGCGGGCAGGTGTTGTCGCGCGAGCGGCTGTTAGCGCGGGTGTGGCACGATCAGCCATTCATCGGACCGCGCACGGTGGATGTACACATTGCGTGGCTGCGCCAGAAACTGGAAGAGAATCCGCAAACGCCGCGGCACATACTTACGGTTCGAGGCGAAGGCTACTCTTTTGCGGCGTGAGGGCGCGGATGACACGTGCGCTTAAGCCGAAGCCAGGCGCGCCAGTTGTCCGGCCTGCGGCGCCTGCTCGATCTTCCAGCAGAATTCGATGACGCGGCTGACCTGCGCGGCGGGCAGAATACCTTCGGCGAGACCTTTAAACTTGGCTTCGAGTTGCGCGTCGGACATTGGATTGTTTGCGCTGCCGATTGCATGCTGGATGAACTTGTCGAGGCGGCGGCCGTCTTTAAGCATGACCCCGAGGCGCACCTGGTCTTCGGCGATGCTCTTGTCTACGGTGGCGCTGACGCGATCGCGTAGGGAGATGACGCGCGGGTCGCGGGCGGCGCGATCGCTGAATTCGGACTCGCCAACGCGTCCGTAAACCATGGCCGCGGCCACGGCGTGATAGACGCTGAACTTACTTTCGAGGCCTGTTTGCGGTGTTTTCTTGCCGGTAAGTTCGATGACGAGAGGATTGACCGTGAGGGCGATGCGATCGATCTGATCGGCTGAAAGGCGATTCTCGTTTCGCAGTTGCAGCGCTCCATCGAGCGCCGGGTGAATCACGACGCCGCAGGGGAAGGGCTTGTAGCTGTTGAAGGCGATTTGCC
The DNA here is from genome assembly GCA_036268375.1 of Bryobacteraceae bacterium. Classification (GTDB taxonomy): domain Bacteria; phylum Acidobacteriota; class Terriglobia; order Bryobacterales; family Bryobacteraceae; genus PALSA-243. The sequence goes on from DATAUH010000287.1 coordinate 30,451, forward strand.
AGCGTTCGCCGAGATGGCCGGTAATCTCGTCGTACTTATGCGCGGTGCTGAGGACGTTGGCCCAACCACGGGTGGCTTCGAGTGGTTGATCGGAGCTGGTGAAGTTTTGCGCGGCTAACAGGGCAGCGGTGAGGCCGTTTTGCGAGGCTCGGCCGGGGTGAAAACTCTTGGTCATGGTGCCGAACATCTCACGCAGGCCGACGGGTTGCGTGGCGGCCAGGCCGAGCGCCCACACCATCTGTTGTTCGGTAAGGCCCAGGATTTTCCCGGCGGCAGCGGCCGCGCCAAACGGTCCGACGGTGCCGGTGATATGCCAGCCGATATCGTAATGTTGCGGGTAGACGGCGTTTGCGATGCGGCATTCGACTTCGACGCCGAGAATGAGCGCGTGCACGAACTCGGCGCCGGTGAACGGATGATATTCGGCGAGCGCGAGGAGCGCGGGCGCGACCGGACCGGCGGGGTGAACGATGGTGCGAAGGTCGGTGTCATCGAAGTCGAAGATGTGAGAGCTGATGCCGTTCATGAGCGAGGCATTCAAGATGTCCATACGCTCTTTGCGCCCGAGCACGGAAGCCTGCGGCGGTCCGCTGAAGGGCTTTAGCGCGCGGATGGCGATGCCGACGGTTTCGTGGCCGCTGCCGCCGATGGCGCAACCTGTCCAGTTCAAGATGGTGCGAAGCGCCTCGCGACGAACCGGGGCGGGGACATCTTCGGACCGCGAAGAGACTACCCACGACGCGAGGCGGCGGGTTACGTCGTGGGCGGCAGGAGTTGGCGATTGTGGAGACTCCGCCGCAGAGACGGAGGCCGCGGCGCTGCCGAGTGCGGAGGACTGGAGAAAGCCGCGTCGATTCAGTTTGCGCATGTCGAGTTGACTCTTACCGATCTTCGAGCGCCAGTTTTCCCGCGCCATCCGGCAGACCGCCTAGCTTGGTTGTAAGTGACGAGTAAGTGTAATTCAGTTTCCAAGTAAATTCCTGGCCCGGCGCAACCGAGATGTGAATAAACGGTTCTACTGCGAGCACGGCCCGGATGGACCACAGCGATTCGCTCTGCAAAGGCCGATCGGCGGTGATTTTCACGGAGACGCCGGCGCGTTTGTTATCGACGCGAACGTTATAGTCGCTGGCGTTGTTGGAGAAGCCCTGAATTGGCGTCGTGACGCGGTCCTGATTGGCGAGGCTTTTCAGATAAACGATCTGGTTGCCGCGAATTTCCGCGAAATCTTTGGTGGGCGGCCGGTTGGATTGAATTTGGAAGGGAACGGTTATGGTGTAGTCGGGGCCGGGGGCCTCGCCATCGATGTGCAGGAAGTTGTGGTCGTAGACGTTTGTGTCGATCGCCTGTTTTCCGGTGTTCCGCAGGCTGTGTTCGATCTGCATTTCCGGTTTGCCTTTGGTCAGCCGGATAGTCTTGCGGTAAATATACGCGTAGCCCGAAGCGGGGTCGGTAACTTCCTGCGTAAATTCAACCGCGTCGGCGCTGGTCTTGGCGCTCCACTTACCCGGGTCGGCAATTTCATAAAGGCGGAAGCGATTGTAGGCGGAATCGTCCGGTTTTTTCAAAACACCGACGCCGATTTTCACGAAGGTACCGCCGGCCTTGGCTTGCTCATACCCGAGCGGCTGATTGTTCTCGTTGATAAATTCTTCGGCGGGACCAACCGCCGCCGTGCAGGGGCTGGAGACAACGTCCTGCCCGTCGTAAGTGAAATCGCGAACGTTCGGATCAACGCGCTGAAACCAGCTTCCGTAAAACTCGTGGCCTTTGTAGACAAGGCTGCCGATCATTCCGGCCCAGTCAAACCGGGTGGCGTGATAGAAGCCGCTCTTCGCGTCGGGCAGGTAAACCTTCAGGCGAAGCTCGCCATTGGTTAACTCCGCTTCGGGGAAACTGGCCGCGGTTGCGATTGCGGTCGCCAGGAGAACGGACACCAAGAATTTGAACATGCGAGATCAGGATAGCCCTCGCTTCTGCCTCGGGGCAAGCATTGGAGGTTAAGGTTCGGGGCCGGCGTGAGTCGATATCGAGATTCGCCGCCGTGGCGGAACACGCTGGTTTGGTTGAGCAAACGGAAGGGTTAACGATGTTAATGCGGCAACGGCACAGGCGTTACACGGCGGCGATTCGCTTATTCCTGGATGACTTCGATTGCACTTACGATGGGGAAATTTTTCACCGGGACAAACGACAACACGATGTTGCCTTGATGATTCGGTTCTATGCCGCGATACTCCCGCATAAGGGCTCGGTTGGGTCCGCCGGCGTGCACGAATACGTCGAAGTTGCGTTCGAGCGAAACGCCGTTGCACAGCAGATCGAATATGCGCGAGCCCGCACCCGCCTGGCCGCCAGGCTGCCCTGGTCCAAGCCAGCGCTCGGCCATGTGAAGCACGACGGTATATTTTCCGGGCGACACGGGAACTGTGTAACTGAAATTCCCGAAGCGCTCGCCGGCATAAAGCTGCGGATCATCGCCGCCTGTGACATCGGCGGTACGGGTGACAACCTGTCCGCCGACTGCGGAACGATCCGACGTCCATGCGCGTCCACTGGAATCGGTGTAGCCGGGCGGTTGCGCGACCAAGCGTATGGGACTTAGTCTGCCGGGTAACCCCGGAGTAAGTTCAATCGCATTGACGAATGGTTCGCTTGATATCTTCGGAAAAGCGATGTGGATGTAGCCGTCATTTGCAGGAGTGACGTCCTGAAAGACTTTGATGAGCGCAACGTTGACGCCCGCTTCTCCGGCTACGCTCAAGCGCCTCTTTACGACAACGCCGTTGATCTGGATTTCGAAGAAGCGCGTATTTTCGCCACCGTAACCCGCGGCGTTACCATCGCCGAAATACGTCTCCGCGAAATGCAGGCGCAGTTCATAGTGGCCGGGCTTGGCGGGAATGTCGTAGGAAAATACGCCCTGGCGCCAGGTTTGGTAAAGGCGCGGATCACGCGTGCCCCAGATGGGATGATTTCCGGAATTGGCGACCGTGCCGCCGTGGAAAAATCGATCGCTCACCCAAACGTGGCCGTAGCCGTCGGTGTAGTTGCCTTCTAAGAGTCCCGGAAGAATGCGCACCGAATCGCCTATGGGAGTCGCCAGATAGGCGCCGTTCACTTTGTTGCGGGGAGCGTTGCCGACGCCAAGCGCGTAAGCGATCGCCGCCAAAGCTGCAAACGCGGCAACGGGTATTAGCCACTTGCGCACGTGCATCTTTCTGGCGGGTGAACGCACGGCGACGATCTCCGTTACCTCTGCAACCGGCGGCGGTTCCTTGGGCCCAGACTCGAGTCGCAAAGGCTCGACGAAGCCGCTGGCGGGTTCGTTTTGCGGATCGCTGCCGAGCGATTCTTCGTGGAAGACAAACTGAGGCGCATAGTGTCCATGTGGAATCACGATATGGACGGGGTGTACAGCGCCTCCGTTTGCGTAATATTCAGTCAGCTTTTCGCGCAGGCGGTGAAACTGTACGCGGATGATGGAATCTTTCTTGGGATCGAATTCCGGAGACCGCCCCAGCACATCCACCGCGATGCTGTATTCTTTTATGGTTTCCGCGGAACCTTCAAAGTATTTCGCGCAAACGTATCTGAGTAACTGGGCCAGCATCGGCGACCGGTCGAAGACGCCAGATCCTAATACGCTTTCGAGTTCGCGAGTTTCCCTTGTGAAGTCGACCGTGGACTCCATGCGGCCCCCTAGATGCAGGGAGTATACCTCAAATTCCAGAAACCCGGCAATGAAGCCCGCCGCACTCTGGCCCGGATTTTTCACATCGTTTCTACTGCGTCGCGGGATAGGTCCCCGTCTACTTATTGCGCTTGTTCAGCGCGCTCGATGTGCTGTTCGAGTACGCCTCCGCCCGCTGACGCGCACGCGCCTCATACCCATCGCCTTCTCACGCGCCTCGCTACCAAACAGCGTGAGAAATCCGGGCTCGGTTAGTAAATATCGTACAGAAGAATATTAAAATTCTTATCGCTTAAAGTGTCTTCGATGGTTGGCCAGTATTTCTTGTGCGTGGCAGTGGCGATCCATTTTTGACGTAGCTCCTCGCTTTCGTAGACCAGCACAAAGCGGAATTTGCCGCCGGGGGGAGCGCCACCGCGAATCGCTTCGCGTAGCTTCAGCATTTTGAGGTCGACATATCCTGGCTGCTTTTTCGCCGCGGGCTTGAAGATCTTCTCGAAGTTGCTGAGCATTTCCTGCTCGCGGCCGGGTGTCACTGCGAGATCGAGGTGCAGTTCGATACGGCGGGGCGGGTCAGCAGCCCGCGCGGAGGCCGAAACGTAAGCTGCCGCGAGTGCGGATTGAATTAAGTTTCTGCGTTTCATGATCTGTCGCTTACTGCCGAATGGGTTTACCTACGACGGTAGCTGCTTCTACCGATGCCCGATCGCGTACAACGTTCGGGTTGGCATTTGCCCCGCGCCCGCCGCCTCCTCGACCGCCGCGCCCGCCATTCTGCGCGCTTGTGGCGGCGCCCGCCGGAGGCGTGGGTCCGCGCGCGATGTAGAGATACCAATCCACCCGGTCCTTCGTGAGGTTGAGATTGGAATGCTCGGTGAAGCCGGTTGGTGGAACCAGGTAAGCCGAATTCTGCGGCATTTCGTGAAGCACGCTGCCGATCAGAATAGTTGCAGTTCCGGGACTTACTTTCGTCCAGATCTCTTCGGTGCCTTCGCCGTGCGAGTGCGGTTGTGAAGCGGCCCAAGGTTGCAGCATGACGAGATACATGCGCTCGCTCTGAAGTAGACCGTCGGCCGCGCCGAAGACGCATTTCGACGTGTTGTTCCAATGCGCGTTCTCTTCGCACCAAGGTAGTAGATTGACATCGCGCGCCAGGATGTCCGAACGCGGGGGGGCCGAAGGCGTCCACGTCATCATCACCATTGTGAGGGGCTTGTCGGAGTCGTTGACGATGCGATGCGACGCGTTGGGCGGGACCAGGACCGCGATGTTTTCGCGCAGGTCCCAAAACTGTTTGCCATCCTCGAGGCGGCCTTCGCCGGATTCGACATAAAAGAAGAGCTGGTCGGAGACTGCCACCAGCGGCGTGTGGTTCTTCGGGAGCAGGGTGGCGATCGAAAGGTCTTTGCGATACTCGAGCACGGCGCCACTGAGGCCTGGGTGGTAGGGATTGCCGGAGCGCAGCATAGAGTGAGTAAGTAGCAGGCCTTGCGAGAGGTGGACGGGCGAATCGAGAGCGAGGCCAATGAAGCGATCGATATCGACCGAGGCAGCCTCATTACTTTGAGGATTGGACTGCGCGCCTCCGCGTCCCCCGGGGTTCGCCTGTTGCGCGAGGGCGATGGAGCACAACAGCGCGGCCGGTACAGCCAGACAATAACGGGTGAGGTTCACTTTCGTCTCCGTTTGGAGCCGGGCATTTTCCGGGTCCGTCGAAAAGCGTATCAAAAGCGATAGCCGAACGGGGTCCGTGAAGGGGTTACATAATCATGGATGAGCCATTAACGTGATGTAACCCCGTATCTAACCCCAACTTTTTTCTGCCCGTTGACCGAATTAGCGCGCCGCCGTATGCTGGACATCGCCCTTAGCGGGGCAAAGAACCTATGCGACCTCAATTTCTCTCTACGGCGGTTGTGCAAACAATTGCGGCGGCGTCTCTCCTATTTATGGCTTCACTCGTGAACGCGCAGTCGCCCCGCCATTTGTCTAAGGCGGATGTCGATAAGATGATGACCGAACTTTCCAATTGGGGGCGCTGGGGAAAAACGGATCAATTGGGGACGGCTAACCTGATTACCGCGGCCAAGCGGCAGGCCGCGGCACGGCTGGTGACGGAAGGGGTTTCGGTTTCGCTGAGCCGCAACACCGATTCCGAAAAGGCGGTGGATAACGACGTTCCATTCGGGCACAAGATGATGATCGCGGTGGGGGGCGAGTTCAATATGGATGAGTACACGACGGCCTATCACGGCTTCGCGACCACTCATTTCGATGCGCCATCTCACATGTTCTATGCGGGGAAGATGTACAACGGCTACCCGCAGTCATCCATTACGGATCGAGGGACCAAGGAACTTGCGGTGACCGCGTTTCGCGACGGGCTGTTTACGCGTGGCGTACTAATTGACATTCCGCGGCTGAAGGGAGTTCCGTATCTGGAGCCATCGACCGCGATTTACCCGGAGGATTTGGACGCGTGGGAGAAGAGCACAGGCGTGCACATCGAACCGGGGGACGCGGTATTCATTCGCACCGGACGGTGGGCGCGAAGAGCGGAAAAGGGCCCGTGGAACGCCTCCGAGCATTCGGCCGGGCTGTTTGTGACCTGCGCCAGGTGGTTGAAACAACGCAACGTGGCGCTGCTGGGGAGTGACGGGTCGCATGATGTGTTGCCCTCGGGAGTGGAGGGCGTGGCTTGGCCGGTGCACCGCGTGCTGCTGGTGGCAATGGGCATGCCCCTATTCGATAACTGCGACCTGGAAGCGCTGAGCAAAGCTGCGGCGGCGAAAAAGCGCTGGACGTTCTTACTGACTGCGGCTCCGTTGGCAGTTACCGGCGGTACCGGCTCGCCATTGAATCCAACGGCAACTTTTTAGCCGGCAGGCCTTGCGTTTATTGGCTACATGGCCCGGCTTACTTCATTTAACATGATGTTACCGCTGCATCTAACCCTCGACTTACCGGTTTGCCTTGACTGTTTTCGAAATTCGCCGGTACTCTTTGACAGCGATTCATCGCCGGGCAACCAATGCAACGTAAATTCTCTTCGAAGGCAGTAACGGCGGCCGTTTCTTGCGTTTTTCTTCCCATGGCCGCCGCACAAACCGATTGGCCGACTTACGGCCATGACCCGGGAAGCACGCGCTTTTCTCCTCTGAAAGACGTAAACCTCTCGAATGTTGCAAAGTTGACGCGCGCATGGACCTTTCACATGGCGGCTGTAGCGGATGAGCCGAAGCCCCCGTCCACGGGAGACGCGAAGGGCGGCGAGGGCAGGGGAGCGGCGGGCGGAGAGGGTCGCGGCGGAGGCATGGCGGAAGGCCGGGGTGGCGGCGGCCGGCGGGCGCGTGGTTCGGAAGCAACGCCGTTGGTGGTTGGCGGCGTGATGTATCTTTCCACGCCGTACAACCGCGTGGTCGCATTGCAGCCCGAGACTGGCAAGCAGCTTTGGGAATTCAAGCTGGATGGATCGAACCCGTCGATGAGGGGCGTGGAGTATTGGGAGGGCGATAAAGACGCGCCGCCCGAGATCTTCTTTGGCGCCACCGATGGCAAGCTGGTGGCGATAAACGCCAAGACCGGCAAGGCCGTGCCGGGATTCGGCCGCGAAGGGTTTGTCGATATGAAGGCCGGTATCAACAACGGATATACGAACGGTCAGTTCAGCCTGTCGTCACCGCCGAAGGTTTATAAGAACGTCGTGATCACGGGAGCGCGTGTACAGGAATCACCCAGTCTGGGTTTTTCGGGCGATACGCGTGGTTGGGACGTGCACACAGGGAAGCTCTTATGGCAGTTTCACTCGGTGCCGCAGCCCGGCGAGACGGGGCATGATACATGGAAAGGCGAAGACTGGCAAAAGCGGTCTGGCGCGAATGTTTGGGGGCTGATCAGCATCGATGAGAAGTTAGGCTTGGTCTATCTGCCTTACGGCGCGCCGACTTACGATTTCTACGGCGCAGATCGTAAGGGCGCGAATCTGTTCGGAGATTCGATTGTCGCGCTGGACGCATTGACCGGTAAGTTGAAATGGTATTTTCAGGGCGTCCATCACGACACTTGGGACTATGACTTCGAAGCCGCGCCGGTGCTGATGGACGTGAACCGCAACGGCGCGAAAATTCCGGCATTGGCCGAGGTTTCGAAACAGGGCTTGGTGTTTATCCTGGACCGGCGAGACGGCAAACCTGTCTTTGGCGTAGAAGAACGGCCGGTGCCGAAAGGCGACGCGCCAGGCGAAGAATACTGGCCCACGGAGCCCTTTCCAGTAAAGCCACCTCCACTGGCGCGCATGAGCTTCAAGCCGGACGAGATCGCGAAAGTAACTCCAGAGCAGGAGAAAGTCTGCACCGAGTTGCTGCACTCCGACGGCGGCTTACATAATGACGGGCCGTTTACACGATATGGGCTCACCGGCTCCATCGTTTTTCCCGGTACCATTGGCGCGAGTAATTGGCACGGCGCCTCTTACAATCCTGAACTTGGTTATCTGTTCGTCAACATCACGGAGTTGGCCGATATCGGAAGGTTGGAAAAACGCGCCGAAGGCGCCCCGGTGGCTTATACCCGATCCGGATTCGCGCGCTTCTGGAACGCTGAGAAGTTCTGGCCCTGCCAAGCCCCTCCATGGGGCGAAATGGTGGCAATCAACGTCAACACGGGCGATATCGCGTGGAAAGTGCCGCTTGGAGTCATCGAAGAGCTGGAGGCGAAGGGCATTCACAATACGGGCGCGCCTAATATCGGCGGATCCATCGCGACTGCCGGGGGGTTAGTGTTTATCGGAGCCACGAACGACCATCGTTTTCGGGCTTTTGATGCTAAGACGGGAAAAGTGGTTTGGGAGACCACGCTCGAATCGGGCGCGTATGCCACGCCGATTACTTACCGGGGCAAGGACGGAAAACAGTACATCGTCGTTTCCGCGGGCGGTGGCAGTTACTACGATAAGGTTTCTGGCGACAGCGTAATCGCGTTTGCGCTGCCATAGTGAATTATCGCCGCATTCATTGGGATAAATCTTAGCCGGCATTTACCGGTCGACATGTTGTGCGCGATGAGTGCGCGATGGCTTCAGATAACATCGTGAACAGCACATTTACACAATCGGGTTGTGTAACCCCATGTTACGGGCACGGAAGCTCGAACTCTTAAGCGGGTAACCCCCGGGAGAATTGACATCACCTCGATCGAGGCAAATAATCGATCCACCCACGTCCATGTTTTGGTCTCGCAAATCAACGACGGCGATTAGTCGTAGATCGCGGTAAGAGGAGGGTATTTTGAACGTCACAAAAGCTTCAATAAGCCGGCTGAGCATTGTGCTCGCTCTGTTGCTGGGGACCGCGGCATCGGTTTGGGCGCAAACCGTTTACGGCTCCATCGTAGGAACTGTAACAGACGCCTCCGGCGCCGCCGTGCCGGGGGCCAATGTCACGCTGACCAACTTAGGCACTAATGAAGCCCGAACTGCTCCGACCGATAACAGCGGGAACTATACATTTGTAAACCTGCTGCCGGGCGGGTATAGCATCGCAGTGGAGAAGCCGGCATTTAAGAAGCTAATTCGTCAGCCGATCCAAGTGGAGGTACAGAGCGCCATTCGTGTAGACGCGGCGTTGCAAGTGGGCGATGCCTCGCAGACAGTGGCGGTTACCGCGGAAGCGCCGCTCATCCAGACACAGAATGCGACTATCGGAAACGAGGTAGACGCGCGGCAGGTGATGGATCTGGCGTTGAATGGCCGCAACGTTTATAACTTGGTAGCGCTGACACCGGGCGTGGTTCCGCAGGGGGGCACCACCTCGGTGGGGAACGCGGCAACGGGCAACGTGAACGCGTGGGGCAACTACCAGATTGGCGGCGGGGCGGGGAACCAGAGCGCGTCGTATATTGACGGCGCGCCGGTGAATATCTCTTACGTCAACTCCACGATTTTGGTGCCGACGCAAGATTTCGTTCAGGAGTTTCGCGTAGTCACTAACGATGTCAGTCCTGAATTTGGGCGCTTCGCGGGCGGCATCATCAACATCAGCTCGAAGACGGGCACGAATTCGATTCACGGCGTGCTCTACGACTATGTTCGCAATCAGGATTTCAACGCCAATGTGTTTTTCAATAACAAATCCGGGCTGCCGCGCGGCGTCTATCAACAGAACCAGTACGGAGCGACGTTTTCCGGTCCGATCAAGAAAGACCGGACATTTTACACGGTGAGTTGGGAGCAGATGGACCTTCGACAGGCCACCACCACTACGACAACGGTTCCGACGGTGGCAATGCGTTCGGGTGATTTTTCGGCTAAGGGAATTCCTGCGCTTTACGATCCGCTGACTACGGCGCCGAACTCAAGCGGCGTGTATGCCCGTGCACAGTTCGCGGGAAATATCATTCCAAGTAATCGTTTGAATCAGTCGGCCATTAATTTGATGAATCTGCTGTTCCCGTTGCCGACTAACACCGCGCTGACGAATAACTACATCGTGAGTGTACCGCGAGCGACCGACTACAACCAATACAACGCGCGTGTCGATCACCGGTTCAGCGACCGCGATCAGATGTTTGTGCGCTTTTCGGATTGGAATCGTAACTATTCCGCAAGCAGCGCCTTGCTGCAAACTGGCACTGGCGGTAAGTGGGCCACCACACAGGCGGTGATAGGTAACACCTATACCATCAGCCAGACCACAATTTTGGACGTCCGCGCCTCATTTCTGCGCTTCTTCGACGATACGCTGCCCCTTACGTGTTGTGATTTCGATTTTTCGCAGATCGGGCCCGGGTGGGCGCAGTTCAATAACGAAGCCACGAAGCGTTTGCTGCCGACGCCTAATATCGTGCCGGACAACAACTTCAACGGTACGCCGATCATTCTGGAAACGGACAACAGCTACGTTCTTTCTGGAAGTCTGACGAAGATTGTCGGCGCGCATACGCTGCGGTTCGGCGGAGAGGCGAGACGGATTGAATGGGATTACGCGCAGACGAACAGCAGCGGCTCCACTTACACCTTCGATTCCGGATTTACTTCGGAATTTCCGCTGGCGGCATCGTCCACCACTGGGTCGCCGGCAAACACGGGTTACGGCACGGCATCGTTCCTGCTGGGCTTTCCGTCGGCTGGATCGGCAACCGAGCCTGATCTATCCGCCGGCCTGATGCACTACTTCGGACTGTTCTTCAACGATTCCTATCGCGTGAGCCGTAAGTTGACGCTGCAGTTGGGCGTTCGCTGGGAATCGCCCGGCTCGTTCGAGGAGCGCCATAACAGTCTGACGACATTTGATCCGAATCTGCCGCAAACTGCTTTAGCGAGCGCCACTGGGCTGCCAATCAAGGGCGGATTGGTGCTCGATGGGTCGCAGCAACGGCCGAACCAGAGCTGGCAGGATCCGCATTACAAGCTGTTTTCGCCTCGTATCGGCGTGGCTTATAGCTTGAATGATTCCACGGTAGTTCGCTCCGGCTACGGCATTGCGTACTTGCCTAACACGATTGCGTTCAGTCTCGGGCCATATAACTCCCCGGTGAACAATTCGGTTACCACGATGGTGACGTCGCTCGACGGCGGATTAACCCCCAACTTAGCCACTACGTTGAGTAATCCGTTCCCGAACGGGATCAATCCGCCGAGCCATACGCCGCAGTTTATTAACTCGCTGATCGGACAGGGTATCCAGTCGCCGCTGGCAAGCCAGCCATATCCGTACATGCAGCAGTGGAACTTCGACATCCAGAAGCAGTTTGGCGGCAACCTGGTGGTGGATGTCGGCTACATGGGCGCTCGGGGCGATCATCTGACACTGTACGACATCAACATCGATCAAATTCCCGACCAGTATCTATCGATGGGCAACGCGCTCCTGAATCAGGCGCCGAATCCTTTCTATGGCGTTATTCCGGCTAGCGCGGGCGTGCTGGGTCAGCCCACGGTGGCACAGGGTTACTTACTCCGGCCGTATCCGCAGTATCTGTACACCAGCCTGGACGCGCCGTCGGTTGGCGACTCCACTTACGAATCGCTGCAGGTGAAGGTGCAGAAGCGCTTCAAAGGCGGCGGCGTCCTGATGGGCTCGTACACGCGGTCGCACATGACCAGCGATGCCGACGTGCTGAGTCCGTGGCTCGAAGCCAGCCGTTATAACGTAGGCGGCGGCCAGGGCGTTCAGGACAACACGAACATCAAGGGCGGCGAATATTCGCTTTCCAGTTTTAACGTGCCAAACCGGTTAGTGATCAGCTACGTCCTGGATCTGCCGTTCGGGAACGGGCGTCGCTTCCTGAATTCGACTCATGGCTTAACCGACAGGCTAGTGGGCGGGTGGAGCATCAACGGTATCTCGACGTTTCAGACCGGGTTCCCACTGGCGCTGATGGATGCAAGCCCGAACCTTTTCGAAACCGACTTTGCGATCGGCAACGGCGGACCTGGACCCCCAGGAGCCGGCGTCAGCCGTCCTAATTACGTTGCCGGCTGTAATAAGAGTGTATCCGCGGCCAATCTGCAAGCCCATCTGGCGCAGTGGTTCAACACTCAGTGCTTTACGCAGCCCGGCCCGTTCGAGTTCGGCAACGAACCCCGCGTGGACCCGTCAATGCGATCGGAGGGTGTGGCTAACTTCGATGTTTCGCTTTCCAAGAAAACTCCAATTACCGAGCGCGTCTCGCTGGCGTTCCGCGCGGAAGCGTATAACATCTTCAACCGTGTGCAATTCAGTCCGCCGAATACGCAGCCGGGCTCGGCCACCTTTGGGCAAGTTACTGCTCAATATAATCAGCCGCGTTTGCTGCAGTTTGGCCTGCGCTTGATGTTCTAACTTGGTTACGGGGGACGGCGCTGTTCCATGCTGCCGTCCCTTTTCTGCCCACGCCGTACACTTCTGTTACCCTGTTCCATCATGCCGCTCGATATTAAGGCGAAGAATTCGTGTAAGTGGGACGCAGCCGCAATGGGAGAGGTGATGTTACGCCTGGATCCTGGAGACGGCCGCATACGCACTACGCGAACGTTTCGCGTTTGGGAAGGCGGCGGCGAATACAATGTGATGCGCGGCCTGCGGCGGTGCTTTGGAATGCACACAACGGTTGTCACTGCGATTGTGGACAACGAAATCGGCAAGTTACTCGAAGACTTGATGCTGCAAGGCGGCGTAGACCTTTCTCACGTGAAATGGACGCCGTTTGACGGAGTGGGCCGGGCCGCGCGGGTTGGACTGAATTTTACGGAGCGAGGCTTCGGCATACGCGGCGCGGTCGGCTGTTCGGATCGCGCATGGTCGGCGGCTTCGCAGCTTCGTCCGGGAGACGTGGATTGGGAACAACTCTTCGAACACGAGGGTGTTCGATGGTTCCACTGCGGAGGGATCTTTGCGGCCCTTTCGGCAAGCGCGGCCGAGCTTACGCTAGAAGCGATGAAGGCAGCGCGAGCCGCCGGAGCGGTTGTCTCTTATGATCTGAACTTCCGGCCTTCGCTGTGGAAATCGCAAGGTGGGATTGCGCACGCCGTGGAAGTGAACCGGCGCATAGCGTCACTGGTGGATGTGATGATCGGCAATGAAGAAGATTTCACTGCCGCGCTTGGTTTTGAGGTGGCCGGGCTGGATGAACACATCACGAGCCTCGACCCCACGAATTTTAAGAAGATGATTGGCGAAGCGTGCGGCATGTATCCAAACTTCAAGGCCGTGGCCACCACAATGCGCAACGCGAAGACCGCAACGGTGAACGAATGGGGCGCGATTCTGTGGATGGACGGCCAGTTCTTCGAGGCGCCCGTGCGGGAGACGCTAGAAATCTACGATCGAGTAGGCGGCGGCGATAGTTTTGCGTCGGGATTAATCTATGCGCTGTTAGCAGGGAAAAGTCCGCAGCGGGCGGTGGAGTACGGGGCGGCGCATGGCGCTTTGGCGATGACGACGCCGGGAGACACCAGCATGGCGACCCTCGCGGAAGTGGAAGCGGCGATGAAGGGCAAGGGCGCGCGCGTGATTCGGTAGTGGTCTGAGTAAGTCGCGGGGGGAAGTAAGAGAAGTGGAGCTGGCGGAGGGGCTTGAACCCCCGACCCTCTGATTACAAATCAGATGCTCTACCAACTGAGCTACGCCAGCACTTTGTTCTTTCAGCAACTTCCGAAAGAGTGTTTCACTCTGAACGCCATTTAAACGCTATCCTAGCAAACTTCTGCCAAGGCGGTTCACCGATTCCAGTTTACTATTCAGCGTGGTTTGCGTGCAGACGTTCACTGAAACGCCGATGTCGTGCTCTATTTGATCGGCAATGGCGTTGAGGTCGCCGCTGGC
>DATAUH010000288.1:0-25493 GCA_036268375.1 Bryobacteraceae bacterium
CCGGGATTCGAATATTTGGCTGGGGACGAATTCGCGCGGCCTTTTGCGTCTGAATGCTCACGGCGTCTTCGCGCTTGGCGGGTCGGACGCCGGAATGCCGGATACCATCGACGCAATCTTTGAAGACCGCGAGGGAAACGTATGGGCTGGCGGCGGGTCCGGCTTAATTCGGTTGCGAGACAGTCCCTTCATCGCGTATTCCCTGCCGGAGGGTGTGCCCTCTTCAGGAGGAGTTCCGGTCTTTGCCGATTCCGCCAACCGGACGTGGTTCGCCCCGGTTAGTGGAGGCCTGATGTGGTTCCGGGATGAACAGCGCGGCCGAGTCTCGAACGAGGGGATCGATCGCGACCTGGTGTATTCGATCGCCGGCCGCAATGATGATTTGTGGATTGGCAGGCAGCGCGGCGGGTTGACTCACATTCACTTTCAGGGCGCGTCTTTGCGCTCTACGACCTACACTCAGGCCGAGGGGCTCGCACAGAACAGCGTTTATTCCGTCTACGAGGCTCGGGATGGAACGGTCTGGGCCGGGACTCTAAGCGGCGGAGTCAGCCATGTGGCCGGCAGACGGGTGGATACCTACGGCGCAGCGGATGGATTGATCTCGAATACCGTCAACTCAATCGTCGAAAGCCCGGATGGCGCTATGTGGTTTGCAACTCCAGCAGGCCTAAGCCTCTTTTCGCAGGGCCGTTGGCAAAGCTTCACGACCTCCGAGGGTTTGCCGTCCGATGATGCGAACTGTTTGCTTGTGGACTCCGGCGGTGTGCTTTGGGTGGGAACGGCCGGCGGGCTCGCCTTCCGCGCGCCTTCAGGATTAAAATTGCCCCCCGGGGCGCCCGGATCGTTGCGAGAGCCGATCCTGGGTATCGCGGAGGACGGCTTGGGATATTTCTGGGTGGCAACAACAAATCACGTGCTGCGCGTCAACCGGTCGAAGCTTCAGCAGGGTACGCTCGTTGACGAAGACATCCGGGAGTATGGCGTTGCGGACGGCCTGCGAGGGGTGGAGGGCGTCAAGCGCAATCGTTCGGTAATCGAGGACTCCTCCGGCCGGATTTGGGTCTCGCTGAATCGCGCAATCGCGATGGTCGACCCAGCGCGCTTGATAAACAACACGGCGCCCCCAATCCCGAATATTGAAGCCATCTCGGCCGATGGCAAAGTCGTGAGCGTGCGCGACGGTGCACATATTTCCGGCCATACGCAGCGCCTTACTTTCGACTATGCCGGTCTTGGCTTGTCGAGCCCGGAGCGGGTTCGCTTCCGATACATGCTGGAGGGGTTCGATCATAACTGGAGCGAGCGTGTGGACGCGCGCCAAGCGACTTACACGAACTTGTCACCTGCGTCCTATCGATTCCGTGTGGCGGCGGCAAATCCCGATGGCATTTGGAGTTTGCGCGATGCTACTTTCGCTTTTGAAGTAGATCCGTTGTTCTGGCAAACGTGGTGGTTCCGATTGAGCCTGCTGGCGGCGTGCATTATGGTCATCGGGGCTCTTCACCACCTGCGGGTAACGCGTTTGGCCCGGCAGCTCAACATCAGGTTAGAGGAACGCGTTGAAGAGCGCGTGCGTATCGCGCGCGACCTGCACGATACGTTATTGCAGGGTTTTCACGGTCTCATGCTGCGGCTGCAGGTCGTCAACGATTTGCTACCGCAAGGAAGAGCGAAACAACAGCTGGAACAGACTCTCGAGCGCGCCGATCAGGCGATGGCGGAGGGCCGGAGTGCGGTATATGACTTGCGATCATCTGCCACGGCTCCGAGCGACCTCGCTCTAGCGGTGAAGGGACTGGCTGACGAACTCGCAACGCCGGGCTCGGCGGTATTCCGCTTAGTAGTGGAAGGTGCGGCTCGGGACCTGCACTCCATGATTCGTGACGAATTTTACCGTGTGACGCGCGAAGCGCTGCGGAATGCCTTCCGGCACGCGCGTGCGCGTCATATTGAGACGGAGATTATCTATGGCCAACGGGTCTTCCGAGTTCGCATTCGGGATGATGGGGACGGCATGCCAAGTGAAATCTTGGAGAAGGGCCGCCCAGGTCACTACGGTCTGCGCGGGATGCGCGAACGGGCGGAGCAAATCGGCGCCAAGCTGGAGATTTGGAGCGGACCTGCAGCCGGCGCGGAGATTCAATTGAGCATCGCAGGCTCGATTGCATATCGTACGTCGCGGCGACGTCCGCTTTTGGGCCTGTTTCGAAAAAAGGCGGCCGGCAGATGATTCACATTCTTTGTGTAGACGACCATCCGCTTCTCCGGGAAGGAATCGCGGCTTTAATCGGCAATCAGGCTGATATGGAAGTGGTTGCGGAAGCTTCTACCGGGCGCGAGGCGCTGGAACAGTTTCGCCAGCATCGTCCTGACATTACTCTGATGGATTTGCAAATGCCTGAAATGAGCGGCATCGACGCGATGATCGCGATCCGCGGCGAGTTCCCTGATGCCCGCATCATCGTGTTGACGACGCATGCCGGCGATGTCCAGATTTCCCGGGCTCTCAAAGCAGGCGCGAGGGGCTACCTGCTGAAAGGGCTCTTGCGAAAAGAGCTTCTCGACACGATTCGCGCGGTTCATGCCGGCCAGCGCCGGCTGTCGTCGGAAGTAGCGGCCGAAATCGCGGAACACGTGAATGACGGGGTGTTGACCCCGCGAGAGGTCGACGTGCTGCGATTGGTGGCAGGGGGAAATCCAAACAAAGAAATCGCCGCGCAGCTGTCGCTCACTGAAGAGACCGTGAAGAGCCACATCAGGAGCATCCTTTCTAAACTGGACGCGAACGACCGCACCCACGCCGTTGCAATCGGATTGAGGCGTGGAATTATCCAGCTGTATTGAACCCCCTCGAAATAGTTACGCGGAACGGACCGTTCGGGGGTGTCGAATGCGTGCGGCGTCTCCATATGATGGGGGGTGGGATGCGTTCTGCAACGTCTATTTTCAACTTTTCCTAGCGGCTGGCCAGGGCTTGGCCTGCTGCTCCTCCGATTCTCTCTCGGTGTCGCTCTCATCGCTTTTGCCATAGCAAGTCCTCCAGGAAACTCTGCGGAACCAATCGCCCTGGCGCGAAATCTGATCGCGGCGGCGGGCGGCATATTTCTGCTTGCCGGATTGTGGACTCCAGTCATGGGAGCGTTGGTGACACTCGACCAGGTCTGGATGGCCTGCTTGCGCGGTTCCGTGCGGCGGGAAGACACCTGGATACATATCTTCCTGGCGATTGTGGCGGCTAGCGTGGCGATGCTCGGTCCCGGCGCATTGTCGATTGACGCTTGCCTGTTCGGGCGCAAGCGTTTCGAAATCGATCGTTCCAAAGGTTAAGCGAGCATCACACTAACGAGGTAACGTTTTCCCTAACCATTGAGGGGCTAGATCGAGACCGATTTAGGGACGTGTCCAGCCAGGAGAAGCGGCAAGATCAGGTACAGAAGAAAGAGATCTGGCAAGGAGATGAACGATGGCTACCTCAGATTTGATCGGATCCAGCCCGAAATTCCGCGCTTTGCTCAACAACGTTGACCTGGTAGCGCGAGTAGACTCAGCGGTCCTGATTCAGGGTGAAACCGGCGCAGGCAAGGAAGTAATCGCACGAGCGATTCACGACGCCAGCAGCAGACGCAGGAATCGTTTCGTGGCGCTTAATTGCGCAGCCATTCCGAGTACGCTTCTCGAAAGTGAACTCTTCGGCTACGAAAAGGGTGCGTTCACGGGCGCTGTGACTCAGAGCATGGGACGTTTTCAAACCGCGGATCACGGAACACTATTTCTCGACGAAATCGGAGATCTTCCGCTTGAACTTCAGCCGAAGTTACTTCGGGTCCTTCAAGAAAAGCAGTTCGAGCGCCTGGGCGGCAGTCATACATTGCAGGCCGACGTGCGGATCATCGCGGCGACTAACCAGAACCTTTGGCGTATGGTGGAAGAGAAAAAATTCCGCGCCGATCTGTATTACAGACTGAATGTCTTTCCGATGACTGTTCCACCGTTGCGCGAACGGAGACAAGATATTCCCATGCTGGCGGAATATTTTGTCCAGAAGTTTGCAGACCAGCAAAACAAGCCGATTGACACGATCCCTGACGAAGTGATGACGGCTTTGGCACAGCACGATTGGCCGGGCAATATCCGGGAGTTGCAAAACGTCATCGAGCGCGGCGTCATCCTCACCACCGGACCGGTGCTGAGCCGGCAAACGACAGATCATTTGACTTGCTGCGAAGCGACGCCAGTTCGCAGAGCCGAATTCGTACGGCCCGTGAGCGGCAGGACACTGGCCGATGCTGAGCGAGCGCATATCACAGCGGTTCTGAGCGAAACGAACGGCGTTGTCGGCGGCCCGAATGGAGCAGCAGCGCAACTGGGCCTCCCAAGGACGACATTGCTGGCCAGAATGGAACGACTCGGGATTTCAAGTACGACGCTGAGGAGCCGGCAATTTGTGCGAGAGATGCCGTCGCGCTTGACAGACGATTCAGCGGCGAGGCTTCAGGTGATGGAAGCAGTGGCAGGCTGAAACCGGACAGGAATATGTCAGGCGAGGTGATCCGCTCTGCGCCGCGCCGCATCGGAGTCAGCGGCCACAGATTCTTAGCTCGATGACTGGGGAATGCACCGGTTCAGCCGCGCGGCATCGCTTGGGCGATTTCGTCCATGGTCACGATGGCACTGGCGTAGCTCGGGAGACCGTCGAGGGGCGCGCATCTCTACATCCGAGTCCGCCGTCGCACCCTGTACCACGGTAACTTCACAGTCAAGCTCAGCAGCAAAGCGATCCGTTACCTCCAAGCAGGCGTGTGCGATTCCCTCCGATCACGACGACTTTGTAAATGCCGCACTCTTGAACCGCAAATCCAGACCTGTGTTGGCGAAACCACTGCAACCCAACACTCGGTGGCCAGGACATCGCCAGGGCGGGGCTCGACTCTTGCCGAATTTCGCCACCCCACGTACCACTCGGACCGCTTTGACTTCCATGCCACTTCTGAATAGGTGCAATGTTATTTCCAGGTCTCGTAGTCGCCGGGACGATATCGCCGATGCATTGCATAGAAAATGCCGATTCCAGCCTTTCGCGCAATTTCGAGAACTTGGATCAGATGAGGAACACACTGGTTGCGTTCAACAACACCCTTTATGCGATCCCATATTTTTGCTGCCCTCGGAAATGCAATCGTTATAGGAGTCGATCACAACAAATCCCGTGATCTCCTTCTCGTCCCAGGGCGGGTGAGCGGAGTTTCGGATCGTAGAGGATGGAAGGGCGCAGTGGTTGGCCGCGCCGGGCCACTCGCAGCAGTCGACGACGGGGCGGCGCTGGACGGCCGCACGGGTGCGAATTCGGACGTGAGTTGTGCCATCTTCGCTTCCGCGAATCTCAGCTATACGGAACGCATGACGTTCGGAAAGTTGGCTCTGCGCGAGAATTTGAAGAAACCGCCAATTGGCGGGGACTTGAGCGTTTTGCCTCCTGGGATTGGTGGCTTTAGGATTCCGACCGTGAACGGCCGATCTGAGGCAGTTACCTGCTGAGAACAGCGCAGTCTCTGAGAGGCTTGAATACTGGAATTCGGAGAGTGGACGAGGCGGTTGGCGGGCGTAACGCCTTATTTGACGGCACGTTCGGGCGGTTTGGCCTTTCCGGAGCGCCCGTGCGAGGCTTCATACCATCCGATCGAGTTGGCGCGCTGAGTTTGCCGCCCGCGGTTGCGATCCCCGATGTGCCGGACCGCGGCGGTCGTCGGCATCGTCGGAAACGGCGATTTCCCATCGGCGGCGGCGATCAATGTAGGAGCGGCTGAAAGGTCTGTGAACATTGGCGACGGCCGCACTTCCAGGCCAAGAAGCCTAACCAGCCCGGCGGCACAAAACCCCGGAAACCCAATAAACCCGGGGGGCCTTACAGATTCCTGCTCAGAGCCGGAAGGTTTTGCGAACAGCGGCCTGTCCAAGAACGGTCGTGAGACGCAGAAAGGCTTCCATGCGGGCTGCAGTAAGTCGGTGGTCGGATCCTCAAGATTGTGTCACCCTCAGGCATCTCTACGGTATTCCGATATCGATCGGATGCGGCGTCCTCCGACGCTGTTGCTCCCAAGCGATCAGCGGCCGGGCGAGCGCGCCTGGCTTTCGGTTAAAGCACTCGCGCAGTTTCACCTCTTCCCGTAATCCGTGAAAACGTAGTCTCTGGTCTTTGCTTGCAGATGACATGCGTACCCGCACTTGGCGTCGTTGCCCTGTGGCGGCGTACTCGCCGAGGTGCCGGGCTTGAACGTGTCGGACGCGGCGTCGTGATCGAAGACGGCATATCCCCATCCGCCGCTATCGGCGAATCGTTTGCTGTCCTTGATCATGAAGTCGATGTTCACCAGTTTGCCCGGCACCGTCGCGTCCGGAAAGAACTCGTTCGGTTTTGGCGCCCAATGAATCTTGGCCATTTTGGCTCCGTCCGGGAAAGGTTTACCATTGCCCGGAATACCAGATTGGTAGGCATTGACCATAGCAGGATTGCCGAGAATCACAGCGACAGCCTTCTCGTTTCGACTGACCGAAATGGTCTGCCATGATTCGTATCCCCTGAACTCAGAGAATGCAAGCCCTCCCGGCACTTTCACGCTGTACTTATCCTCCTCCGCCAGCGTCAATGCTCCTGCTACAGATACAACCACGCTCAAAAAAACGGTTATGCGCGCGCTATTGCGTTTCATCTCTATTATCCTTTCGAGTTAGATCCAGGATCGTAAATACAGTGTTTATTCCGGCAATTTCTCGCCAGACTGCTCCGCCACGACAGGCGGCATACCAATCGGGCCAATTCGCATCTGGCTGTCCGGCGCGTTTTTCGTGCTCGCCATGGGCGGCCGCCGCGCGTCGCAAGGCGCTGACCAAATCGTGCGCAGAGGCGAACGCTGTCTCGGCACGACCGACTCGGCCCGCGCGTCGTGTCGTAATCTCTTGCAATAGCCACCGGCTACCGTCCGGGTCGCTGAATGTGGCGTAGGAACGGTAACTCAGATGATCTGGCGCGGATCCGCTGAGGCGGCTGTTTGAGCCGTCGGGCTCGAGATATGCGCCCGGCTCACCCGGATGAAACAGTTCGCTAACGCCGGCGCCAGCGGCGACGAGCTGGTCACGCGCGGCTGAAATGTCGGAGACGGCCAAATAGAGACTTTGCGTCGAACCGGAAGCGGCCGATATAACCTGGGCTCCGAACTGTATCGATGACGGGGAGCCTGGAGGTGTGAACTGAACTACCCGGAAGCCATTGTCGAATCGAAAGTCAGCGTCGAGCTTCCACCCGAGCCTTCCGTAGAACTCTTTGCTGCGATCCACATCCGAGACGGGGATGATGACGATCTCGAGCTTCAGGTCAACTCCTGTAACGCTTCGGGTGCTGATTTTGTCTTCTTCCAATTGAGTCATCATGGAATCGTTTCTCAACCCTCTGCGAGCTGAAAGCTCACTCATTTAGTAAGTTGCGCTATTGCGAACTCGTATGCATCCCGAGATGCAGTACTTTGCTGATAACGCTTTAGGACGAATGCGAATACCGAGGAAGGGGTACGTCCGGTGGCTATTCAAACGACGACAGTTTCTAGACCGAGACCATTGTCCCGTGCTGCGCGCTTACTGGATAACGTTTCGCAACCGAACATCGATGCATGCCCCGTGGCGAGCTTCGCATCGCGGAGCCTTCTACAGCGATTGGCCCAATCTCGTTTCCAGCTGCCTGCGATAGGTTCTGCTGATTTTCGATCTCGAGCCATCTTTCAGGACCACTTCAAATTCGCCATGGGAGATCGGCTCCAGGTGCAGGATGCTTTCGATGTTGACGATAGCCGAACGATGGACCCGCACGAAACGAAGCGGATCGAGCCTTTCGGCAAGCTCGTTCAGCGCGGCCCGGTACAAGATTTCCTTTCCGCCGATGTGCAGGTTCGCATAAACCCCGGCAGCTTCGATCCAGTCGATATCGGCCACCCGTACGAAGCGGGTTGAGCCTCCGGATTTCACCACCAGACGGTCCAGCCGCATATCCGCCGCCGGCGCTGCGGAAACCATCCTAAGGATGCGACGTCCAAACTCCCGCACGCTCCGCTCATCCATCCGAACGCTGACGCGAGCCATGGTCATCTCAAAGCGCTCGTCGCTGAACGGCTTCAGGAGATAGTCAAGCGCATTTGCTTCGAAAGCTCGGATTGCATGCGCGTCGTAGGCGGTCACAAAGACGGTAAGCGGCATGCGTTCGGCGCCCACTTCAGCGATGACTTCCAGTCCATTCAGTTCCGGCATCTGCACGTCGAGAAACACCAGATCCGGCCTGCGGTTCTGAATGACATCCACTGCCGAAAGTCCATCGGACGCCTCGATGATTGCGGACACTTGAGAATCGCCACGCAACAGATCGATAACTCGTTGCCTCGCCGGCGCTTCGTCGTCGGCCACCATAACGCAGAGGCCTTCAGACCCGGACAGCGGCATGGGCAGCCTTTCCGGTCCATCGCAGGGGCAGCGATATTTGAACCTCGGTTCCACCGCTGGCGCGACGATTCACAACAAAAGAGGTTTCTGTATCGGGATAAAGCCCTGCCACACGCTGCCGCGTCACGGAAAGCCCGGTACCGCCGGAGTTCTCCAGCGTCCAACCTGCCGGAAGTCCGACGCCGTCGTCGAGCACGCGAATGTCGAGCCGGTTCCCGTCTCGCTGCGCCGACACGATCACCGTTCCCCCCGAAGCTCGCCGGGAAATCCCATGCCGGATTGCATTCTCTACCAGTGGCTGAACGAAAAAGCAGGGTACCGAAGCATACTTCACCTCCGGCGCGATTTGCGTCTCGACCCGCAAGTGATCCCCAAACCGGATCTTCTGGATCGCCAGATAGTGTTCCAGAAAAGCCATTTCTTCCGCCAGCGGGACTTCCTGGCGGTCTTTCGATTCGAGCGACAGTCGGAGAAGATCGCCCAGATGCTCGATCATCCTTCGCGCAAGCTTCGGGTCGCGTTCCAACTGAGATGAGATCGTGTTCAGCGCATTGAAAAGAAAATGAGGATCCAATTGCATTCGAAGCGCGTTCAGGCGAGCTTCGGAGAAGTTTTTCTCCAGACGCTCAAGACGCAACTCGGCAGCAATATAGTGACCGTAGTAGTGATATGCTTGCCAGGCTCCCAGGATCAGCCAATATACGAGCCAGTCCCAGAGAAACATGCCCCCGAGCGCATTGGTAAGAAGGCTAATGCCACGCAAGCTACTCCATTCACTGATTCCCACGGCGGCGCGAATAGTCGCCAAAAGATAAACGTAAACAGACGTCAGAAGCAGGCTTGGGAGCAAATGCGCCAGAACTCGCCGGGCAAGTTGTTTGCGCGAAACGGGGATCTGCCGGTCCGCCCAAAGAATCAGCGGCGTGACGATACCCCAGGACCACCACAGCGTCAGAGAAAGCAGCAGAGCGTCGCGCCAGCCAGCGCCGGCCGAGAGATCCGGCAGGGCAAACACACAACCGAGAATCGTCCATGCCATCGCCGCAAGTACAACGCGGCCCTGACGTGTCTTCCCCCATTGCGTGCCAGCCATTGGGCTTATCACCGGGTTTATCAACGCGCCGCCAGATGAACTCCTTCTAGATCGTCCAGGCGCAGCATCAGTCCCCATCCGTAAAAATTGTTCGCGAGTGCCACCGCGACCTCATTATCGCCTGCTTCCAAGGACAGCGTGAAGGCGCCATTTTCCAGTGAGCATAGGCCATCGGGAGCTTTTCTCGATGCCTCCAGATCCCAAATATTTTTGTCTGCATACACCAACTTCCCGTTGACGAAGACCCACACTTCGCGTGTCCATCCAATGTCTACTTTCTTCGTCTGCTTTCTGTCTGAAGTGATCGTGGTCTTCAGCCATGCGACGGCCCGGTCTGGCTCGTGCACAGGCAGGCCATACTCGCGGCTAAGATTTACCAACCCGTTCCGCTCCGTGCTGATGGGCTTCCATTCCTGCGAAGCGTCGGGTTCCTCGTTATACATGGGATCCTTTCCGCTCGGCAATGTGGAATACGCGGAGAGACGCCAATTCCGGACCAATCTACTGTCCCCTTCCACCGGATCTCTGACCGGCTCGGAAGAAAGGCCATTCACCGCATCGGGAGTTATGACCAGGTTTGCGAAAGTGCCTGGTCCCGCCAGTCGCAGACCGCCGCTCAACGCATCCCCCTCTAATCTGCCGACCTGCAGTGTGGGCGATGGGGCATCGTTCACGAATACATTCATCCGCCGGCCGGATACGACCATCTTGATGTGGTTCCAACCGTTCTCGCGGAGCGGCGCCCGACTTTCATATTGTGGAAAGAAGTCCCACAGAAGGACACCGTGCGTCTGCGGCGCATATTGTATGCAGGAATGGAACGCTGGACAATTCGGATCAGGCCTAAGATATAACAGCTCGAAATTATCCTTGTCTTTCTGACGAAAAGCTATTCCGGGCGCACCCCGGCCGATCGTGTTGACATCGAACTCGATTGTTCCGTCGCTGAACGTGACGTCGTTGAGCGCGGCATCGCCGCTGTTCAGTCGCATCAAGCCGTTAAAAAAGCCCAAGTGCCGGAGGAACTCCGCGTTTTCTTTGGTCTGCCAGTGAGCAGCGGTCATGGCGATTGTGATCGGTTCCGCGCCCCGGGCAATCGGAAGTACGGACAGGAAGCATATGCAGAGCGCCACCTTGTTGAGGGCATCTTTGCTAACGATTCTCTTCATGATCCCAGCGTATGGAGCAGACGCCCGTTTGGCGAGCTAAAGGTGACGAGACGGACTGGAAGGTTGCGATGCGGTTCCGGATGTTGCGGTTGGGGCTTGGAGACCCCCGAAGCGGTCTGCGCTTGATTCAGCCAAGGAAGAGCATGTCTTCGTTCCTTCTGGCCCCTCGACGCGATTCCCGGTTTTACAGCATGAGCAAGATCGCAAACTGATCCGGCGTCGTGATGGGCCTTTCGTTCCGAATTCTGCGAGAAACGAAATTCAGACGCGAATAAACCAGCGTTTCCGGTACATGAAGTACGCGATCAGATACATGATGGCCGTGAAAGCAAGCGAATACAGCAGCGAGGCATTTGCCGGTGAGGCGAGCGGCGCGAACACCGTCCTATAGATCCGCGGCTGGACGCCCTCCACCAGCTCGGCGCCGAACTCCGAGGCGAGATAGATCGCGATCGCGTTCATCCCTAAAATGACCGCCGGACGGAACGGGCGCTTCCATCCGAGCCCATCTACTACCCAGACCAAGATCGCGCAGGCCGTGAAATCGAGCCCAGCCATGAAGAAACAAAATGTATCGGTCCACAGCTTCTTGTTGATCGGCATTTCGAAGCTGAGCGCCCACGCCACCGCGACCAGCAGTGCCCCGATCATGAACAGCCAAACTGTCCGTTCCTCCAAGCTTCGCCGCAACTGGAGAATGCGGCCGGCGAGCAGTCCGAAGAGCGCCGTCGCGATCGCCGGTAGCGTGCTGACTATGCCCTCGGGGTCCCAGTCGTGTGTAGGCGCATAGTTGTGCGGTCCGAGCACCAGCCGATCGACGTAATGAGCGAAGTTGCCTTCCACGTCAAGCCTGCCGCGGCCAAAGCCCGGAACGGGCGCCAGGGTCATGATGAGCCAGTATGCCGCCAGCAGCGCAACCAGCCACGTGATCTGGCCGCGTACGCCGCACCAGAGATAAATCGCGGAAGCGGCCAGATAACAGATTGCGATTCGCTGCAGCACGCCGAGGATACGCTGCGTCGAAGGATTGAAGTGCGGGAACGCGTACACCGCCATCCCTAGGACGAACAGGATCGCCGCGCGGCGCAAGGCAATCAGCAGCAAGTGCGAACGAGGAACTCCGGCAGCGAGACGTTTGCCGAGCGAGAGCGTGATTGCAACGCCGGCGATCCAGACAAAAGACGGAAAGACGGTGTCCGTGAGCGTCCAGCCGTGCCACTGCGAGTGGCGCAGTTGTGCGTACGCGTCGTGCTCGCGGCCGTTGTTATTCACCATGATCATGAACGCCATCACGGCGCCGCGGAAGGCGTCGAGCGAGACCAGGCGTTGGCTCGCGGGGCTCGCATCCTTTGCTGGTGAAACTGAAGCTGCCATAGGTGTATCTTACGGCGTCGCGTTTTCCTGCGCGAGGCTGTTCGAGATACTTCATTAACCAGTCGCAGACGTCGTGCCTGCGGCCAACCGTTTTGGAGTCATGTTTGGGCATCCTAGGAGGAGATGACAAGAAACGCACGTTTGGCGCAGGACCGATGAATATTATTTCTTACTCGGAGTGAAAATCTTCGGCTTTCCTACAAGAATGTGTGGGCGAATTTTGGCATTTTCATGTAACGATTGTGAAGAATTTAAAACCATCGTTTCCTTAAAGGAAGCACCTGCACGGCAGGGGAGCCCAGGCCTATCCTTCCACCAAATTCCGGTATGCGACGTAGGGAGGAATTCAGACACCATGCAATTGATTTTCAAACGTCGGATGCTTTGTCTCTGTGCCGTGGGTTCCTTGATCGCACTCACCTTATCTGCGCAAACGATCCAGATCAGCCCCGGTTACGTGTCGATTGGAGTCAACCAGACGGTGCAATACGCGGCCACGGTTACGGGCCTGACGAATACAGCCGTTACCTGGGAGGTCAGTGGCGTCGCCGGAGGTAGCTCCATCGTCGGCACGATTACCCAGACCGGACTTTATAAGGCACCCGCAGCCATCCCAACCGTCTCGACGATGGTTGAAGCGTTAGGCTCCGATCATAAAACGCTCGGCGTGGTGTACGTAAATGTGGCGCCCCCCGGGCCAACCATCACGTCCGCATTGCCGAACCCCGCTACAACCGGCGCGAGCACGCTTACCATCCATTCCACTGCGCTCGATAAGTCGGTTCAAGTGATGATCGGCGGCGCTGTCGCTTCGGGAGTTACCTGGGTGAACTCGACGACGATCACAGTCACAACGTGGGTCGGCTCTACCGGAATGGTTCCTATTCAGCTTCGCTATCCCACAACTCTCTGGGGACCGGTTTTTAACCTTCAGTTCGTGGCCGGTGGTCCTCCTCCCACCCAGACCATCACGCCGGCCACGGCCAACGTAAACCTAGGCGCGACCCAACAGTTCACTTCGGCAAATGCGACAACTTGGAGCGCTACGGCTGGAACCGTCGTCAACGGACTCTATGCAGCCCCGACGACGATGCCTGCCTCCAATCGAGTAACTGTGACCGCCACCGGACCCGGCGGTTCTGCCACGGCGACCGTCACCTTGATCAATCCCAACGCGCTACAGATTTCGCCTTCGACTGTAACCTTGAACCTCGGCGCGCCCCAGCAGTTCACGTCCAATGGAGCGACGTCATGGACGGCAGTATCGGGCAGCGTGACTAACGTTGGCTTTTACACCGCTCCTTCCTCGTATCCTGCATCAGGGAAAGACACTGTGACCGCGAGCGGTCCTGGTGGATCGGTTTCCGCGACCGTCACTCTCAACGCGCCGGCTCCGTTAATCACTAGCGTCGGAACGAACCCAATGCCGCTCGGATTGTTTTCAACCACAGTCAACGGAACGGGCTTTTTGGCCAGTTCCATCGCCAGTCTGAACGGCTCTCCGCTGACGACTGTTTACTTGAGCGGGTCCTTGACGGTGAGTGGATTCGCGGCGCAGAGCGGATCTCAGAGTCTGACGGTTCGGAACGGCTCATCGACCTCGGCTCCGTTCGTGGTGCAGGTGGGCGATCCGAATTCTGTTGTCTCCGCCGCCGCAGCCAGGCGATTCCTTGAACGCGCCGCTTTCGGACCCACGCCAAACGATGCTGCCCACGTGCAATCCATCGGCGAACAGGGCTGGCTTACCGAACAGTTCAACATGCCGCAAATCTCCACTTACAACGTCGACAGTGGCGGGCAAGGAGGATTTTCACCTCACTTTCTTACCAATGCGGCGATGAACGCGGATCAGCTTCGCCAGCGCATTGCTTTCGCACTCAGCCAGATCTTTGTCACGTCGGTGGAGAAGCTGATCTGGAACACCAATATGGTGACTTATCAAAATATGTTGCTGGCGGACGCCTTTACGAATTACCGGCAGATTATGGAGGACGTCACGCTGAGTTCGGCGATGGGACAGTATCTCGATATGGCGAACAACGCCAAGGCTGTTCCGGGCACGGATGCAGTTGCAAACGAGAATTACGCCCGCGAACTGATGCAGCTCTTCACAATCGGGACGAAGATGTTGAACCAGGACGGAAGTGTGCAGGTCGACGCTACGAATACGCCGCTGCCAACGTACTCGCAATTCACCGTCACCGAATTTGCTCGCGCTTTCACCGGCTGGACCTACGCGCCAGCGCCGGGCGGAACCGTCCAATGGAACTCCTACATCAACAGTTACGGACTCGCGCCGGTCGCCGCCTATCACGATAACTTGGTTTCACCAGGAGCACCGTTTGGAGCGGTGGGACCATCGAAGTATCTTCTCGTCGCATCTCCCATCGGCGCGCAACCGGCGACAAACTTAACTCCGCAACAGGATCTGGACAATGCGCTCGATAACATCTTCAATCACCCGAATGTGGGGCCGTTTGTCGGCAAGCTGCTGATTCAGCATTTAGTCAAGAGCAATCCGAGTCCAGCTTACATTTCGCGCGTCGCCGCCGCGTTCAATGGAACTAGCGGCGCTCGTCGGGGTGACATGAAGAACATCATCGCCGCGATTCTGCTCGATCCTGAAGCTACGGCAAATGACAATGGAAGCAGCGATCAAGCCTACGACGGTCATATGCAGGAGCCGGCGCTCTTCATCGCCGGAGTATTTCGAGCCTTCGGGGGCACAGTAGGCGACCAGAACTATTTCGGATGGGATCTGGTCAACATGAACCAGGATCTCTTCGAAGCGCCGAGCGTCTTCAACTACTATTCGCCGGGCTTTCAAGTGGCCGGCGTAAAACAGAATGGCGCCGCGGTGCATGGCCTGACGGGTCCCGAGTTCCAGATTTTTTCCCCGACGAATGCGGTGTGGCGCGCGAACATGGTGGGCGGGCTTTTCGGGTCTTACTCGAATCCTGCGTTGAGCTACGGCCCGGGAACCCGCATCGACCTCTCGCCCTTCGTTTCGCTTGCCGCGAATTCCACCACGCTTGTTAGCGCTCTCGATCTGACTTTAACGCATGGCGTAATGCCAATAACGATGAAGAATGCGATCGTGGCGGCGGTCTCTGCCAATTCTGGCAGCGCCTTGAGTAAGGTAGAGACCGCCTGTTATCTAATCCTGACTTCGAGTTACTACAACGTCTGGCATTAACGCGCGCCAGCTCAACGGGAAGGGCGAAAGAGAGGTGAAGACATGTTGATTCGTTCCAGACGTGAATTCCTGAAAGCGACTCTCCGTTCGGCCGTGGCGATCGGCGCCGGCGGAGTCATGTCGAAATTCGCCGCGATGAATGCGTTCGCGCAATCCGGTTCGAGTTACCAGGCCATGGTCTGCATCTTTCTGAGTGGCGGCAACGACGGACACAATACCGTCGTACCGATTGCAACCGTGCAACAGAACTACAGCCAGTATGCGCTGGCGCGCGGAGGACTTGCGATTCCGCAATCGTCGCTGCTAACGATTCCCAATGGAGCCGACACCTACGGCCTGCATCCCAGCCTTCCCGAGATTCAAGCCCTCTACCTGCAGCAGAAGGCGGCTGTTCTGGCCAACGTCGGTATGCTTGTGCAGCCATTCACCAATAAGTCCGCATACCAGGCCGCCACACCCGCAATGCTACCCCAGCAACTCTTTTCGCACTCCGACCAAACCGGCCAATGGCAGACCGCGATACCAACTGGACTGGGCGGTAGCGGCTGGGGTGGTCGGATCGCGGACGTGCTCCAGACTCAAGCTCCCCTCCAAAACTCGGGAGCGAAGTTTCCGTCGATCGCTGCGGTTGGCGGGTGCGGTCAATTTTGTACGGGAGTGAATAGTCTGCCGGCGAGCGTGCCGCCGCCATATTCCGCCGGCCAGGCAACGGGCATGGCGACGCTCAGTGGCTTGGCGCCGAATTCGAACACGGGCGCCGGAATGCAGCAACTGCTCTCTTTCGACAATGGCCTGCTGCTTGTACAAGCCGGCAACACTTCTGTGACGAATGGCTCCAACTATGCCAATACGCTCACGGGGCTTCTGCCATCCAATAAGATAACAACCGCGTTTCCCGCCAACAACCCGCTGGCAAGCCAATTATTAACCGTCGCAAATGTGATGTCGGTACAGAGCCAACTCGGACTGACTCGCCAGATCTTCTTTTGTTCGCTGGGCGGCTTTGATACACACAGCCAGCAAACGGAGACCCAGACGCCGCTCCTGCAACAACTGAGCCAGGCGGTGAACGCTTTCTACACGTGCGTCAGCCAGGAGCTCAACACCGCCAACAACGTCGTGACGTTTACCGCGTCCGAATTCGGGCGCACGTTAAGCCCAAGTGGAAGCGACGGCAGCGATCACGCGTGGGGAAGCCACCACTTCGTGATCGGCGGCGGAGTCTTGGGCGGGAAGATTTATGGAAATTTCCCGTCGCTTGCTTTGGGAGGACCCAACGATGCAAATACGCGTGGTACTTTGATACCTTCAATCGGCGTCGACCAATACGGTTCGACCATAGCGCAGTGGTTTGGCGTCAACCAGACGAATTTGGCCACGGTCTTCCCCAATATCGGCAACTACTCGCTCAATAACTTGGGATTCCTGACGTAAGCCCAAACTCTGATTTGTAGGACGAGCGATGCAGAGGACACGGTTTGCGTAATGATAGTCGCGACTCTGAGCAGCACTTTAATTAACTCCTCGGTCCATTGACGTCCACGTTGAACATCGATCGAACCGAGGATGTTCAGAACGCGATTTCGCCCGAACTGACGGCTCGTGCTCCGCCGATGTGATCCCGATGTTTGCTCACGAGACGATCAAACCGGGAGCGCCTCGAAGTCGCGGGCTCGAGACTGTGTTCCGCGAGAGGATAGAGCGTTGCCGCTGACCTTCCGCACGCCTGTTGACGGTATTGGGCGCTGCACGCCAAGATTTCCGCGGCCGCGCGTTTGACGCGCTGACAACGTCTCGCCAGATCGCCCAATGCGTTGCAATGTACTCCGGCAAACGGCCCCAGGTCTTCGCCCGGTCGATGCCTACGTGCTCGTCAGGAATTGCTGTAATCGAAATTCTCGATCCGAATGACAGTTTCCTTTTTCGGCATTGAGATCATCGTGCGTGCGGCATAGAAGACGCCGTCCGCTAGTGCGGCGTAGTCTACCGTAAGCAGAACCGACTTGCCATCAAGTTGTGACTGCAAATTGACCGACACAGGCCGGTGATTGCTGACACTCCAGATCAAAGTGAACGAGTCGTGTGGCATTCGAACGCCAGTCGCGACGATTTTGATGTCGGCAGCCGTACCCGTCCCGATTCGAGAAATAGCGGCCTTCTCGAGCAGCTTGTGCATGGCGTCCGACCCGGGAGCGAGATAGCTGTGAAGGAGGTCCTCCAGCCGTTCTCGCTCCTCTTTCATCTCTTCCTTTTTGTGTTCGATCTTCGATTCGACAATCTTGCCGCGCAGCCCGCGGGGTTGCTGGATTTGCGGGCGAGGCGGCGTCTCGAGGGGAACGGTCTCTATCTTTCCGCCAATGTAACGCACCAGATCTACGCGGGCGCCTCGTGACTGGCCCTTTACGGTGATTTCCGTACGCCGCTTGTAGCTATAGTGTTTCAGCGCCTCCGCATTCTGCCGCATCGAGGATCCCACATCGAGGCCGCCCGGAATCTGTCCTGCAGCCACGGCGGCCGCGCCAATCAAGATCGCAATGGTCCGTCTCATACTGAATCTCCCTACTTAATCCTTTCCGTTACAAATCCGATCATGGCCGCCTGTTCTTCGGAGTCCAGGGCGCCGTCGTGATTTCTGTCGAAACGCGGCTTCAACAGTTGCAGGTACTCCATTAACCGGGGAGTCACTCCGGAGGGCTTTCCTCCCTCGGTTAGGTACTGTTGCAGGCGGCCTGCAATGATTTCCCGGCGAAACCGGGCTGAGTCTGCCGGATCTGGCAGTACGACTTGAAGGAAAACCAGCGCCATCTCGTCCGTGGTCTGCTCGCCAAATGTGACGCGCTTCGGCGGATTAGACGGGTTGTGCGGATTCTTCGATGAATTGTCGTACACATACCTCATCTCGATACGGCTTCCCTTCGGTAAGTGGACTGGCTCCGAATAACGGTATTGACCCTGCCAATTGAAATCCCAATCCTTGATCCAAATTAAGGGTTCGACTTTTCCATCCGGCAGCTTGGCATCTACTCTCATGTCGCGGCAAAGCAGGTGCGCGTGCGGAGCGATGTTGATCACGTCGACAGCTTCCGGAACCTGGATCCAATCGGTGACTTCCTGATGGTAGTTGCCGGGCGCCAGGTCGATCTGGCGCGTACCTGCCACAATATTCGCCAGTCCTTTGCGTGGAGCGTCGCCGAACGTCAGACCGATTTGCGATTCGTCAGTCTCGAGCTTGCCCGAAGGGTGGTAGTGTATCTGCACTACCAGGTCCGTCCCTTTTTTCACGGTGTATGCGACGCCTGTTGGCAGAGACTTCGGCGTCGCGCCCGGGGCCCACCCGCCCAAACCGCCGCTCGCTTCGATGCGAGGACTGCCAAAACACGAGTAGCCTGGCTCCGGACTCGCCGCGTCCAGTTGCCGCGCTTGTCCCGTCGTATCGAGAAAGAACAGCGCGTGATGCACCACGTGCGGATTTCCCGGATGGAATTCGACTGCCTTTACGTATCGATCTTCCGTGAAGTTCAAGGGGATGACGAAACACTGAAATACATCGTGCCCATCCGCGGGAATGGCGAAGGGTCGCGAGGTGGATAGCACCGCATCGGGTCGTCCGGCTTGCCAACCGGATGAGAATTGCGGAGGCGCGGATTTCTGCTTTGGGTCGCCCTCCGGCGCGCCGCCGTACGCCCATTCCGCGATCAGCCTGATTTGTGCATCGCTCAAACGGCGTTCGTCAGCGAAATGTCCGTAACCTGGCTCCGCCTTCCACGGCGGCATGTAGCGCTTAGTCGTCGCGGTTGCGATCAGGCCGGCGCGCTTCGCGGCGTCGTTATATGTGAGCAGTGAGAACGGCGCCACCTGGCCGGGACGATGACAGCCGGCACAGTTCTGATACAGGATCGGCGCCACGTCTTTGTTGAACGTCGGCGTTGCGCTGAATGCGGATCCGGCCAGTGCACACGCGCATAGAACGATTGTCGATTTCATAGGCTCCTCATTTCGGTCGGGATTGCGTGATCGCACACCCGATGGACCGCGTGAACTGTACAGCCGGGCGATGACCGGCGAGGATCGCGTCAAGCGCGTCACGCAGATCGTGAACTGTAGCTTCAGGTCGCCGCGAGCCGAAACCCTCGATACGGTTGTCGATACGCCCGCGGTACTGTACTTGGCCGGTCGGAGACAGAACCACCGCTTGTGGCGTTACCGTCGCCCCAGTTAATCGGACGAGCGACTGCTGAGGGTCCAACAGCAAGGGAAACCCGAAGCGATATGTTCGCGCATATTCCGCGGTTACCGCTGCCGGCGCGCCGATATCCGCTTGCACTGCGTAGACACGGACGCCCCGACCGCGATACGCCGTGTCGATCCGATTCATCTCCGGCACATAACTGTTGCTGAGCGGGCAATCGTGAATGACAAAGAACAACACGATGGCTCTCTCGCCGGACCACTCCGCGGCGGTGTGAACGTTGCCTTCTGTGTCGAGCAGGCGGAACGACGGCGCGGAGGACAGTAGAGCGGCGGTCAGGCCTGCTGCGAAAAAGAGGTTGAGTAGTATTTGCGGCATACCCTTCTCCAGAATGCCGGCGCCGCCGAGCCGATTCCGTCCGTGTTTGTCGGCGGCGCGCAAAGATTTGTCAGGATCCAGTCAACGCCGAAGACGCGCGGTTCGCGTGGACGTTCGCGTACTGCCGTTGCGTCGCGTTACCATGTTTGTCCCGCTCGCTCCGCTTCGGCTGATCGTATCGGTTCGCGTTCCACCATTGACGCCGGTGTACGATTTGGTGTCGGAGTAGGCTCCGTTACCCCAACTACGGTCGTTTTGATAGGTAGAAGATTGGCCGTTGAATCCTGTCACCGTTGTGGTTCGAGACGTGCTGCCAGGCGAATAAGACGCGTCCGTGCTACGCGTGGCGGTCTGCCCGTTGAATCCGGTAACGCTGCGGTCGTTTGTGTAGGAGCCGTTTCCCCACGCAGCGTTGTCTTGATAAGTCGCTGTTTTGCCGTTCGGCCCCGTGACGGTTGTGTCGCGGGCGTAGTTGCCTGGCCCATCGGAAATAGTTGTCGACACCGCCTGTGCCGACGCTGAGAGCGCCAGAACCGCGCCAAAGGCGATCACTATCGTGAGTCGCGGCAATTGAAGGATCAATCGTTGCATTTATTCATTCTCCTTTTGCGAATCTGTCCCGCCGAGTTTCCTATGTCCCAGCAAGTTGATTCTGAAATAGTGACGCAGCGCGGCGGCTTCGGCCTGAATGGAAATGTCGGTGATTTGTCGAGATTTGTCGCCCGACAAATCTTTGCGCAGTCCCGACAGATCCTGAATGTCCGTACGGCATTTGCACCGCATCATCGTCAAGGCCGTGCTTGTTTTGCGGCCCGATCTTTTTAGGAGAGTAACGATGCGAATGTGTTGGTTTTTCGTTGCCGCGATTAGCGTCAGTGCAGGTCTGCTCCAGTCGGAGGGTACGTCCAAACCGGTTATTGAATTCGTCCGGACGGAGGTGGCCTTTATCCGCGGCCAGACCGATGGTCAGGTCGATCGATTTCTCGGAGTTCCCTTCGCAGCGCCTCCCGTGGGCGATCTACGATGGAAGGCGCCGAGTCCTCCGGCGAGTTGGGCTGGGATTCGAGACGCGACACAGCCCGCCAGCGACTGCATCCAGTTGCAAGGTCATAAGGGTGGTCAGGGAGTTATCGGCAGCGAAGATTGTCTTTATTTGAATATCTATCGCCCCGCTGGTTCACGACCGCGACGCCTAATCCCAGTTTTTGTTTTTATACATGGCGGTCTTAACCATAGGGATTCCGCCAACGACTATGATCCCAGTGAAATGGTAGCCAAGACGGGAGTCATCGTCGTCACGATCAATTACCGTCTGAATGTATTCGGTTTTTTGGCGCTTCCTTCACTCGATAACGAGGCGGGAAATCCATCCTCCGGAAACTTCGGACTTCTTGATCAGCAGGCGGCGCTGCGCTGGGTGCACGATAACATCTTAGGGTTCGGGGGCGATACCAACAATGTCACGGTAGGAGGCGAATCTGCCGGAGGCATCGACGTGTGCGCGAATCTCGCCTCCCCGAAAGTGGCCGGCCTGTTTAACAAAGCCATTATGGAGAGCATGTATTGTCCTGCGGCGCCGCACGACGAAGCGCTGGCAACGAGTGCTCCGGTTGCGGTGGCGGCGGGGTGCGCGGAGCCGGATTCCGCGGCGGCATGCCTAAGATCCAAATCCGCGGCTGATGTGCTCCAAGCGGCCGAACCGTTGAATCCCATCGTCGGGGGCGACACTGCCATACCGGGCAAGGGCACAGGGTTCAACGCCAGTCCGAATTACGGCAACGATATCCTGCCGGTAAAACCGCAAGATGCGCTGGCCGCGGGTGAGTGGGGCGGGTCGAGCGTACTGCTCGGATCGAATCACGACGAAGCGAGCCTCTTCATTGCTCCAGCAATGATCGGGAAAGTGCAACTGCCACTCACGTCTCAGGCGTACAAGGTGATCGTTGGATCTCAATTTGGATCGTTTGGGCAGTCGGTGTTGAGCGAGTACAATACCGACCTGTACAAGAGTCTTTTCATGGCATACGCCGACGAAGTGACAGACGACTCGCCGCTAGGCTGCCAAGTGACGCCGCTTTCACAGACCCTTTCGATCACGACACTAACATACCGGTACGAATTCGACGATCCCGGTGCGCCTACTCCGGGAGGAGGTGGGACAGTTCCCTTGCCTGTGGGATTCTCTCTTGGCGCATATCACGGCAGCGAACTGCAGTATCTGTTCAAGATGACAAAGCTTCCAGGACCACAGACGCCGGCGCAACAGCAATTGTCGGAGCAAATGATTCAATACTGGGGTAACTTCGTGAAAACCGGCAACCCGAACGGGCAAGGCCTACCAACATGGCCGCGTTACGATGCTAACTCGAATCAGCTCCTCTCGCTGCGGCCGGATGGCAGTACCGTAATCAATAACTTCGATACGGACCACCACTGTGCCTTCTGGGCCACCGCTCCTGGTCCGCCTTTCAAGTAGGAATCCTACCGGGAGCGCGGCGTTGCGCCGCCCGCTCCCGGCGTTCACTCAGACCTGGTCCCGCTGCCCGACGATCGGGAGCGTCATACGCAACTCCAATCCTCCTTCAGCCCGATTGACCGCAATAACAGAACCGCCATGCAGTTTTACGATTTGCTGAGTGATCGCCAAGCCGAGTCCGGAACCTCCGCTGCCGCGATCACGAGCGTCATCGGCGCGGTAGAAGGGCTCGAAAATATGTGGCAAGGCTTCAACCGGCACGCCGGGTCCATGATCTTGCACGATGATAGAAGCCGCTCGCGGGAATTCGGCAGCCTGCAAGCGGATCAGAACGTCGGTGTTCGGGCGGGTATACTTCACTGCGTTGCGTACCACGTTCTCCAGGGCGCTGCGGATCAGATCGCGCGCGCCGAGCATCGAACACGGGTCGCACTGCAGCAGTTGCACTCCGCAATCCATGCTTGCCGCTTCAAAGTCGGCGTCGGCCGAAATCTCCTTCACAAGACCAGACAGGTCGAGAGTCTCCATCGGCGGAGGTTTTTCTACGCCTTCCAGTCGCGATAAGGTCAATAGCTGGCCAATCAGTGTATTCAGGCGATCCAACTCGCGTTCCATGCGACCGAGAGCGCCGACCTCTCCGCCGACATGTTTGCGTACCAATCCCAAGGCGAGGCCGAGACGCGTAAGCGGGGAACGAAGTTCGTGCGAGACATCGGCAATCAGCCGCTGCTGCGCTTTCATCAACCTTTCGATCTGCGTTGCCATCTGATTGAAATCCCCTGCAAGACCACCGATCTCATCCCGCCGTCTCAGTACGTTGGGCAGCGTAATGCGGGCGCTGAGATCGCCTTGGGAGAATTTTGATGCCACCGCACGAAGGTGAACAACAGGAGCGGTGATGTGGTGCGCCAGGAAGCCACAGACTAGGGCGCCGGTCAGGATCAGCGAAAATAAAAACGTTCGCGACCAGAAGCCACTGCGTTCGCGCCGCGGAACCTTAGCCACGAATGCGTATGAGCGGCCCGAGGGACCGGAGAGCCTTATGCCTGACGATCGGCCGGGCGTCTCAATCATAAGTTGTCCTTCGGGATAGGTCGCCAGACCGGTCGGCGGTCTCACATTCACGATACCGATTCCCAGTTCGCGCCCAACCGAGTCGAACAGTCCCGCCTGTAGACCGGTGTCCTGCTGTAACTCGTCCAGATAACTATTCAGTTCGTTCGTCCCCCCGCGCTCGTAAGTACGAATGGCAACGCGCGCGGCTGAGATAATCGCTCCTTTACCTACGCTGGGCCAGGTGAACGGAAGTTGATCTGGGTTAGCGGCTTCGTATGCGATGACAGTCGCGAAGATCACAACAGCGTTGGCCGCGCACGATAACAAGAACATCTTCAGAAACAAACTCTTCATACGTCAAGAGTTTGATTCCGGCGCTACGTATACGTATCCTGCATTGCGCACTGCGCGAATCCGATCCCCCCCGCCAGGCAGCGGACCCAGTTTCTTCCGCAAGCTGCTTACATGATTGTCGATACTGCGATCAAAGACAGAAAACTCGCGGCCCAGCACATCACGGAAGAGTTCCTCACGGTCCAGGACACATCCGGCGGCGCTCAGGAATGTTCGAAGAAGGTCAAACTCGGCGGACGTCAGTTCGACGATGGATCCGCCGCGCCTTACCGTCCGAGCGCGAGTATCCAGAACCACATCGGCCATCGTTAGCACCTCGCCCGTTTCACCTATGCGCAAGGCAGACGGCGCGGTACGCCGCAGAATCGCCCGGACCCTTGCTATCAGCTCTTGCGGATCAAATGGCTTTGGCAAGTAATCGTCGGCTCCGGAATGAAGACCGAGTACGCGCTCCAAGGTGTCCCCACGGGCGGTCAACATCAGAACCGGCACTTGCGATTCGAGTCGCAGCCGGCGGAGCACTTCAAAGCCGTTGATCCGAGGCAGCATTACGTCGAGGATGATCAACTGGTACTTCCCGTGAAGCGCTCGCTTGAGGCCGGATTCTCCATCGTGTTGGACGTCGACAGCGAAGCCTTCCGGTTCCAGGTATTCGTCCAACATCTCGGTCATCTCGGCGTCGTCATCTACGACCAGGATGGCTGCGCGATCAGTTACGTTCATCGCATCATGCCGTCGGGTAAGGATTTGCTTCTTCTTCCCAGATGTTCCCAAATTGGCGGTCTTGGCCGCAACTCGCATCCTGTGAAGGATCTGTCCACGAACGATGCCTCAATCGCGCGCTCGAAGCTCCGCCCAAGTACGGCTGGTGATCCACAATTCTATGTTCCGACGCTTCCGCAATCTGAACGCGAGTAAATGTCGGGAAATGTAAAGTTTTGTCGGGGCGGCGTCCCAGTTAGTTTCCTCTGCCAGCACAGGTGCTTTCGTTTCGGCTTGTGACAACCTTCTTATCTAACAGCGAGACGACCATACTGCGTTTTCCGACACTGATAGTCGGTCTCGCCTCACTTGCCCGCGAAAACCAAATTTGTCCGCTATTCCCGAGACCAAAGAAAGCGTCTCACCACACAGCGATAGTCAATCGTCAATTTCGCGGAAATGCCGGCAATCCTGGCAAGAACCAAATCACGGTGAGTGGCAATGGCAGCAATCCCAATATGGTTCTGAGGAAGTGGTCGGCCCTTCGCCCGAAACATCGTTCTTCAGCCGCCCGTACTCGCCGAAGAATGCGCCGGCCTTAGGGCAATTTTCTTAATTTGGCCAAGTTCTCAAGAATGACGCCTCCTCCAGCCACAACCGACAGCCCTTGAGTTCACTCCCGTCCCCTAATTCCCCCCGCGCGATGCTTTGGAGTGAACCCTAAAGGTGAGACAGCGAGTTAATACTACTGGGTCCTTGGTGACCCGCCCCGCTTTTTGAGACAGCCCGTAAGTTGAGACCCAGCCTTGGGAGGTGGTCCGGAGGCCCGTATTTCGGGCTTTTTGTCGACTAAAGTTTCTCAATTGATCCTCTCAAGCGCCACCGGCCGTTCAGAGAGGCCCTTCGCCCTTATCTTAGTCCCAGAAGGCAGCGGCTTCGGCCTGTCAAGGGCGGGCGGCTTTTGCCCGGCGTCAGTGAAACCTTGACCGGCCGGAGCCGCTGCCTTATCCACAATGGGAAGG
>DATAUH010000289.1:0-5397 GCA_036268375.1 Bryobacteraceae bacterium
GAAGCGCCCATCGATGTAGCGCCAGGGGACAACCAGATCAACGAACCTACGCCGGATTTGATCGTGCTCCGGAAGCCGGGGAGCCTGATCCGCTCCGGCAATCCGCAACCGGAGGATCTCGCGATGGTGGTGGAGATCGCCGATTCCTCGCTAGCCTTCGATTTAGGCGTGAACGCCCGGCTTTATGCGCGCGCCCATATCGCGGAGTATTGGGTGGCCGACCTGAACGGACGACATCTGGTTGTGCACCGCAAGCCGGGCGCGGAGGGATACGGCGACGTGGCGGCGTATGGCGAAACCGAGCCGGTCAGGCCACTGGCTGCGCCGGAACATGAGTTTTTACTGAGCGCGATTCTTTGAGCAACGCGCGCTGCCGCTGGCGATCGCGAAGCAAGGAAGCCGATGCTAAGCGGCTCCGTGGCACTTTTTGTACTTCTTGCCGCTGCCGCATGGGCATGGATCGTTGCGCCCTACTTTCGCGCCGCCGTTGACCGGTTTGGGAGCGTCGGAGCCGTCGCCGCCGAACTGCAGGTCGGCCAGTTCGCGATCTTTCTTGCGTAGCGTGGCCTTGGTGAAATCCTCCATCGTGGCCTTGGCGGCATTGCGCTGCTGCTCGGATAGCTCGGGAGCCTGAGGCTGCTCCACTGCCTCGGCGTCGTCCTCTTCTTCGTCCTCGTCGGGATACGGAAGCGGCGGCGTGGTTCCGTGGCTGACCTGCAGGAAGAAGAGATAACGAACCGTCTCGTCTTCGATGCGATCCATCATCGCGGTGAACAGGTCGTAGGACTCCTTCTTGTACTCGACCAGCGGATCTTTCTGACCGTAGGCGCGGTTGCCGATGCCCTGCTTCAGCTCGTCCATCGAGAGCAGGTGGTCTTTCCACTGATTGTCGATCACCTGCAGCATCACGATGCGCTCGGTTTGGCGCATCACGTCGGGGCCGACCAGGTCTTCTTTGTCCTGATATTTCTGCTGCAGGATATCCGAGATGCGGTCCGTCATTTCATCGCGGCTAAGGTTGGCTACATCGGCCTGGTCGATGCGGACGCCGAACGAACTCAGGACATCGTTGCGAAGATTCGCGATATCCCACGTGTCGGGATGCTTGTCTTCCGGGCAGCGCATGTCGATAAACTGCTCGACGATGCCGCGCACCATGTCTATGATGCGCTCTTTCTGGTCGACGCCTTCCAGAAGCTGGCGGCGCATTCCGTAAACGGCCTGGCGCTGCTTGTTATTGACGTCGTCGTATTCCAGCAGGTGCTTTCGGGCTTCGAAATTCTGCGCTTCTACGGCTTCCTGCGCCTTGGCTATGCGCTTGGTGATGAGCCGGGATTCGATCGGCACATCCTCTTCCATGCCGAGGCGCAACATCAAGTTCTGCATGCGCTCGCCACCGAAGATGCGCATCAGGTCGTCCTGCAAAGAGAGATAAAAACGCGAGCTGCCAGGGTCTCCCTGACGGCCGGCGCGGCCGCGAAGCTGGTTATCGATGCGGCGGGAATCGTGACGCTCGGTGCCAAGGATGTGCAGGCCGCCCAGCGTGATGACTTCGTCATGCTCTTTGTCGGTTTCGGCCTTGAAGCCGCCGTAGATCGTATCCCACATTTCGCGCGCCACGCGGAAGAACTGATCCTGGTGCGTGAAGTAGTAGAAATGCTCGTCGGCGATGTACTGTTCCTGATTTTCGGGAAGCCGCTCCGCTATTTTCCGCTTCAGGCATTCGTCCTTGGTCATGAACTCCGCATTGCCGCCCAGCAGAATGTCGGTACCGCGACCGGCCATGTTGGTCGATACGGTCACCATGCCGCGGCGGCCGGCCTGAGCCACGATCGAAGCTTCGCGCTCGTGATTTTTAGCGTTCAAGACTTCGTGCCGGACGCCAATTTTCTTAAGCAGCGCCGATAGCCGTTCGGATTTTTCGACTGAAATGGTGCCGACGAGGATCGGCTGACCAGTGGCGTGAATGGTCTCGATTTCCTTGGCCGCGTTGCGGAATTTTTCTTCTTCGGTGCGGTAGACGACGTCCGTGTTTTCCTTGCGGATCATGGGACGGTTGGTCGGAATTACCGTGACTTCGAGCTTGTAAATCTTTTCGAACTCCGCCGCTTCCGTTTCGGCGGTTCCGGTCATGCCCGAAAGCTTTTTGTACATACGGAAGTAGTTCTGGAACGTGATCGTTGCCAGCGTCTGATTTTCGCGCTGGATTTTCACGCCTTCTTTGGCCTCCACGGCCTGGTGCAGTCCGTCCGACCAGCGGCGGCCCGGCATCAGGCGGCCGGTGAACTCGTCGACAATGATGACTTCCGGGCCTTCATCGCCATCGCGCACTACGTACTCGCGGTCGCGTTGATAAAGCACATGCGCGCGCAACGCCTGCTGCACGTGATGGTTGTACTCGATGTTGTCCGGGTCGTAGAGGTTGTTAAGACCCAGCAGCTTTTCGACTTTGAGCACGCCCTCTTCGGTCAGAGCGGATGACTTGTGTTTTTCGTCGATGGTGTAGTCGCCGGTCGTGTATTTTTCACCCGGTTCACGACCCTCGATCACTTCGCCGCGCACCAGTTTGGGGATGATCCGGTTGATCTTGTAGTACTTGTCGGTAGATTCTTCGCTGGGACCCGAAATGATCAGCGGCGTACGAGCTTCGTCGACCAGGATGGAGTCAACTTCGTCGACTATGGCGAAGTTGTGGGGGCGCTGCACGCAGTCCTCTATACGGAACTTCATGTTGTCGCGCAGGTAGTCGAAGCCGAACTCGTTATTTGTGCCGTAGGTAATGTCGGAGTTATAGGCGTCTTTGCGTTCCTGATCGTCCAGGTCATGGACGATTACGCCCACCTGCAGACCGAGAAATTTATACAGACGGCCCATCCACTCCGAGTCGCGTTTGGCCAGATAGTCGTTGACGGTGACAACGTGTACGCCTTTGCCTTCAAGAGCGTTGAGATAGGTGGGCAGGGTGGCGACCAGCGTTTTACCTTCACCGGTCTTCATTTCGGCAATTTTGCCTTTGTGCAACACCATGCCGCCGATCAACTGGACGTCGAAGTGGCGCATGTTCAGCACGCGGCGGCCGGCTTCACGTACGACCGCGAAAGCCTCAATCAACAGATCGTCCAGCTTTGCTCCGTGCGCGATTCGTTCTTTGAATTCGATCGTTTTGGCGGCGAGATCGATATCCGACAACTCACGAATGCCGGGCTCGAGCTCGCCGATGGCGGCGACAGTGGGCAGAAGTGCCTTTACCTCGCGCTCGTTCTGGGTGCCAAATACTTTGGCAAGAATAGTATCGATCATTGATATCTTAGGTCTCGGGAAGGGCCTACGATCCCAATTGTCATTTTACCGCAGCCGTGAAAGACGCATTGCGCTGGGTAGCCTTCTGATTCAAGAGACGTTTAAGGGACGTTCGGGATTAGCAGTGAGTTGCGGGCACTACAGGCGAACGACGTGTGGCGGCGTTAAATAACGGCGGAGCGGCCATGCCGACAGTAACTGGCATTTCGCGACGCCGGTCCCACGAACCCGTTTTGTGGTGGGCGGTTTAGCGCCCTCGTAGGAACCGTACGCGGGGGAAAAGGCGAAAACCCCACTACGTCATGCACTGGACTGCCGTGCCGGCCGCTCGCCGGTTTGTTGCTGCTGCGCTTCTGTCACCCGGTGGTTTTAGGGCCTTTCCTGCCGCCATCCGGTTCGCGGGTCACAACGGACCAAACCCCCGCTCTGACGCTTCAGTACATTGCATGCGGGTTGCCAAATTCCGTTATTTACACGCCGGCTCCGTTAACGGTTGGCCGGAGAGCGGACTCAAGTTGTACTTCGCCAGTTGGCCGTTCAGATTGGAAAGATCCGTCTTCATGAGCTGATTCCAGCCTGCGACGGCCTGCGCCAGCTCCGCGCAATCGCCTTCGAAGGCCGTCTGCATGACGGGAGTGGGCGCGGCATCCTGGCCATCGACAACGGAGGCCAACGAGCCGAGCGTGCGGTTTAAAGGGGCGAAGGCTGGGGCTTGCGCGGCGCCGCGTCCGCCTCCGCCACCTCCGCGACCGCCCTCCGACCCCTGCAACCGCTGGGCTTTTTGATCGAACTCCTTCAGTGCGGTCAATGCGGCTGCGGCGGCGGGGTTCTTCTCCAGCTCCTTCTGATCTCCGGCCAGTAACTGACGAAACGCCACGGCCCTTTTATAGGCCTGGTAACTATCGGCGACCGTCCCGATGATTTTCTGCTCCAGCTGAAGCTGCTGGTTGAGCGCGTCGCTCGAGACATCGACGCGTGGATCCATCGAGACGGTCAGAGATTGTTCATAGGTTTTGCCATTGGCGGTGAGGCGTACCTTGTAAGCGCCCGGCGTGACCATGGCGCCAAGCGGCAGGCCCGGCGTGTTTCCGTAGAGCGCGGAGATGGGGTACTCGTGACGCAGGACGGGCGGCGCGGCGTAACGCAAATCCCAGACGAATCGGTTCCCGCCCGCATTATGCGTGAGCGGATCTGGGTGGCCAATCCAATAGTCGGGCACGTTGAGCGGCGGCTCGGGTTCGCCAGAGGCTTCCGGCTTGGTGGAAAATTCGCGGACCAGTTTGTTGGCGCTGTCGTAGATGGCAAGGGTGACATCCTGCGAGGGCGCGGAGTTGAGGTAGAAATCTATGATGGCGCCGTTGGGCGGATTTTGTCCGGCCGGCATGTCGGGCGGGATGGG
This sequence comes from Bryobacteraceae bacterium, assembly GCA_036268375.1. Classification (GTDB taxonomy): domain Bacteria; phylum Acidobacteriota; class Terriglobia; order Bryobacterales; family Bryobacteraceae; genus PALSA-243. The sequence continues at coordinate 4,700 of DATAUH010000289.1, forward strand.
GGTGTCCTGATTGAGATCGAGCCGGACGCGCAGAGCTTTTTCGGGGTGGAAGAGCAGTGCCGAAGTAGCGCCGGTCTTGGCGTCGATCTGGCGCAGCGGAGCGACATCATCAAGGATCCAGAAGGCGCGGCCGTAAGTCGCGGCGACTAAGTCATCGCCATGAATGACTAAGTCGCGGATGGAAGTTACGGGCATGTTGAGTTGGAGCGAACTCCAGTGGTCGCCTTCGTCGAAGGAGACGTAAGCGGCGCTTTCGGTTCCGGCGTAAAGCAGGCCTTTGCGCTGCGGATCTTCGCGGACAACGCGGGCGAAATCGCCATCGGCGAACCCGCTGGAGATCTCCTGCCAGGTTTTGCCGGCGTCGTGAGTGCGGTAGAAGTGAGCTTTGAAGTCGTTCTCTTCGTGGCGATCGACGGCGGCGTAGGCGGTGTTGGCATCGAAGTGGGAGGCCTCGATGATGCTGATCTGCGTGTTGGCGGCGAGTCCGGCGGGCGAAACGTCCAGCCAATGGGCTCCGTTGTCTTTCGTGAGTTGGATGACACCGTTATTGGAGCCGACCCAGATCTCACCCGCGGCGACCGGCGAAGGGCAGAAGGCGTTGATGGCCGCGCGGTTATTGGGATTGATCGTTTCCTGCTGCTCCTGAGCGCGCGGCCGGGCAAGTTGCGCGGCGCCGGGCGAGGCGGGCGTGGTGGCGG
>DATAUH010000290.1:0-3029 GCA_036268375.1 Bryobacteraceae bacterium
AATCATTCGCTCAGGCGGGTTTGATTTGAACGGCATGTGGTCGCCGTGGTACGTGCAGCACAAGATTTTCGCGGGCCTGCGCGATGCATATCGCTATACAGGAAACCGGACCGCGTTGGATGTGGAGATCAAGTTTGCGACATGGGCGGAAGGGATACTGGCGCCGCTGAGCGATGAGCAGATTCAGCGCATGCTGGCGACGGAGTTCGGTGGCATGAACGAAGTGCTTGCGGATCTGTATGCCGATACGGGCGACGCGCGGTGGCTGGCGCTCGCGGAGAAATTCCACCACGTGGCGATCGTGGACAAGCTGGCTGAACAGAAAGATATTCTGCCGGGCGTGCACGGGAACACGCAGATTCCGAAGCTCTATGGCGCGCTGAAGGTGTATATGTACAGCGGCAACCAGACGGAAGGCGCAGCGGCCAAATATTTCTGGGACGAGGTGACCGAGCACCACACGTTTGCGACCGGCGGCAACACGCACAACGAATACTTCGGCCAGCCGGACAAGCTGTCGAGTATGGTCGACGGGCGCACTGCCGAGAGTTGCAACGTCTACAACATGATCAAGATGTCGCGCACGCTGTTTTCGATGAATCAGGATGTACGCTATGCGGACTATCACGAGCGAGCGCTGTTCAACCATATTCTGGCGTCGCAGGATCCGGACGATGGCCGCGTTTGTTATATGGTGCCAGTAGGTCGCGGCGTGCAGCACGAGTATCAGGGGAAGTTGCAATCGTTCACGTGCTGCGTTGGGTCAGCGATGGAGAGCCATTCGCTGCATGCAGACGGGCTGTACTACCAATCGGGCAACAAGCTTTGGGTGAATATCTACGCGCCTTCCATTGCACAGTGGAAGGCCGAGAACGTAAAGCTGGAAACCGAGACCGATTTGCCAATTGGGCAGACGGCAACGATTAAAGTGAGCCCCGAAACAACCAAGAAGTTCACGCTGGCGCTGCGGCGGCCGTTCTGGGCGGGACAAGGATTCAGCGTGAAGGTGAACGGCGCGGCGTTCAAGACGACAGCGACGCCTGACTCGTATGTCGAGATTGCGCGCACGTGGAAGGCCGGCGATACGGTCGAACTGGTGATTCCGAAGACGCTGCGCAAGGAGCCGCTGAAGGACAACCCGAACCGGTTCGCCGTGATGTGGGGGCCGCTGGTGTTGGCGGGCGATTTGGGTCCGGAGCTGGGCCGCGGACAAGGGCGCGCGGAGGCGCCGGAAGTACCGGTGTTTGTGGCCCCCGAGGAACCCGTCGCGAATTGGCTGAAGCCGGTGGCGGACAAACCGGGGACGTTCCGCACAACGGGCGTCGGCTTGAAACAGGAGATCGACTTCGCGCCGTTCTATGAGCTGCCGCGTCGACGCTATGCCGTGTATTGGGATATGTACTCGCCCGACGAATGGGCGAAGCGAGAGGCCGATTACCGCGCGCGTGAGGAGAAGCAGAAGAAGCTGGAGACGGCGACTGTGGCGTTTGCGCAGCCGGGACAAATGCAGGCGGAGCGCGACACGAATCAGCAGGGCGAAGGCAGCACGCCGGTGCGCGTGGAGGACCATTTCGGCCGCGCAGCGACCAAGTGGTTTTCATATGACCTGAACGTAGACCCGGCGCACCCGCTGACGCTGATTGTGACCTACAGCAACGAGAACCGCGGACCGGGAACCTGCGATGTGTTGGTGGACGGCAAAAAGGTGGGCGATCAGACCGCACAGCGTCACAGCCCCGACCAGGAGGTCCGCTTCTACGAGGTGGAATACACGATTCCGGCGGAACTGGTGGCGGACAAGAAGAAGGTCACCGTGCGTTTCGATGCGGCGAATGGACGTTCGACGCCTTCGGTCTTTGGGCTGCGGATTGTACGGTCCGACATGGCGCGGTAGCGGAATTACGCTTTCGACCCGCGGCGGCGCGGCTTGACTGTGCGCGCGGGCGCGGCTGCTCCGGGGCGCGCGGCGGGCGTCTTCTTTGCGGTCACGAGGCGATAGGCTTCGCGAATCAGCGCGCCCAGTTGATCGTCATTCACTTTGGCCAAGTCAACGCCGACCCAGCCCGCGCCTCCGACGTAGGGCGGGCGGAAGTAGGCATTGGAATCTTCTTCGATGAGTGCGGCCTGCACGCCAGGCGCCGCGGGAACCCACACAGCAACGTGGCCATCACCGTGGTGATTGTTGGCGAACATCGTGAAGACGCGCTTGGGCGTGAAGAACGTCGGCTCGCCGTGCGAGAGCTTCTCGATAGTTCCTTGGATGGCGCTGCAGATGCGGCGAACGCGCGCAAGTTGGGCGACGGCGTCTTTCCGGGAGCCGGCTTTGCCTTTCGGCGCGGAGACAACGCGAGCGGGCTTTTCCGATATGGCTCCAGGCGAACTCGCAGCTTCGGTTACGTTTTTTGAAAGTGCGTCTGACATTTCGTAGGCTTCCTGCAGCCAGTTCGTGATGGGTGCTTCGACTTCGTCGCGGTGCGTGATGCGGATGTAGTGGCCGATTTTGATCTTAGAAACCTGGTCCACGCGTCGAATCTGCGGGGCTTTGACAGCGCGGCCCAGGAACGCACAGAGTTCCAGGCACTGCGTTTTAGGGCGCACGAGGAAGTAGCAGGTTCTGCGCGAGAACATGATTGCCTTGCCCGAGGCATAGATACGCTGTTCGCCGAAAGCGCCGGCGGTTTCGCGAAGGCGCTCCCAGGCATCGCGCAGTTCCGGAACGAGGTCGCGCGTGAGAGCCTCTTCAGTGGTGGTCCAGCAATCGTGCGGCGCGCCTTCTTCAATCCATTCTTTGCAGTGATGGCATTGGCGGCGAAGCATAAAGATATTCTACGCCACGAATTTTTATACTTAGGCATTGACCTAACCAATCAACGCGCGTACACTTAGGCAAGTGCCTAACCAAGAAAGCACTCGGCTGGACGTCGTTTTCCAGGGATTGGCGGACCCTACGCGTCGGGCGGTACTGGAGCGGCTGGGGAGCGGCCCGGCGACGGTGAGTGAACTGGCGAAGCCGTTCGCAATGGCGCTTC
>DATAUH010000291.1:0-25443 GCA_036268375.1 Bryobacteraceae bacterium
CATGAGGCGCGCGAGGCGGTGTGCCGCTGCGTCTCGTGTTCGCGCAGCTACTGCCGCGAGTGCGTTTCAGAGCACGAGGGCCGTTTGCTCTGCGCTGCGTGCCTGGCCTTGACGGGCAAGGCGAAGTCTGCGCGCCGCAGCCTATTTCGGCGTGCCGCGCCAGCATTGATGATTGCAGGCGGGCTGCTTCTCGCGTGGCTCACTTACTGGGCGATGGGCGAACTCGTGATCAATACCGCCCGCGGACTGCACACGCGCACCAGCGCGGAAAGGATGTTCCAGGCTGTCTAGAGTGGCGCAGGAGCGGCCGGGATCGAGCACTTTGATCCTGCTGGAGGACGCGGTGCACCTGGTACGGCGGCTGCCGTTTTCCACATGGGTGCTGCATTGGACGGGCGGCGTCCCCTTCGCCCTGGCAATACTGCTTTTCTGTCGCGACATCACCGAATACCAAGCGTCAAGCGCCGCATGCTTCTGGGACGCCGTGCTGTTGGGACTAACGCTGGCCTGGATGAACTGCTGGCGCGCGGTCTATGCGGTCCGTTTGCGAGAGCAACTAAGCGGCGAAACCCCCACACCGGTCCGAATCTGGCAACTAGCCGCCAACCAGACGTTTTTGGGGGCCGCGAAGCTGATCCTGTTGCCGCTGAGCGCGCTGGTCCTGTTTCCCCTGGCGCCTATGACCGCCTTTTTTCGGTATAGTTCCGCGCTGGCTGCCCGACCGGATCTAGATGCTTTCCAGGTAACCTCACGCGCATCAAAACTATCGCGAATCCGCCCGCGAACCACTTGGGTGACGCTCGCGGCCTTGGTATTCGTTCAACTGATCGTATTCGCGAATGTCGCGATCGCGCTGATTGCGTTGCCTCAGGTGGCCAAAATGCTCACAGGAGTGGAGACCGATTTCAGCCGCGGCGGTACGGATTTCGTCAAATCGCCGCTATTTGTGATGTGCGCCTGGATGCTTGCCTGGCTGCTGGCGGACCCCTACGTTCAAGCTGTCTACAGTACGGTGTGCTTCCGGCGGGAATCGATGGAAACAGGCGAAGACCTGCGCGTATCGCTGCGGCGGCTGCGTCAGAAGGCTGCAGCAACCATCGCCGCGGCCGCACTGTTGTTTGCCTTGCCGCTGCGGGCCGCGAATGAGATCACACAGAGCGAGCTACGCCAGGCGATCGCCGAAGCAAGAAAGGCGCACGAATACGATTGGCGGTTCCCGCCGGGCGCTCCGCAAGCAGTGCAGCAATCCTGGCTCCTGAACGCTGCGGAAACGGTGACCCACTGGCTTGGCCGAGTGCTGCACGCCATTGGCAATGGGATCGATCGCCTGGTGAAGTGGATATTCGATCGAATGAGCGGTCTCACGCCTTCGGGATCGGGTGCAGCCGCACCCGCCGCTGCGCTGCACTGGTGGATTTATCTTGTATTGGCGGCGATCGTTGCGCTGATCGGGTATTTGGCCTGGCGGCTTTACCGGACGCGTGGAAAACGTCTGAAGGCCACGCCGCAAGCAGTAACCTTGGTGCGGCTGGAAGATGAGAGCGTCACGCCCGATCGATTGCCCGAAGAAGAGTGGCTGGAAATGGCAGAAGCGCGCCTGCGCGAAGGCGACCTGCGGCATGCGCTCCGTGCGTTTTATTTGGCCAACCTGGCCTACCTGGGACGCGCGAACTGGATCGCGGTCCACCCGGGAAAGACTAACCGCGAGTACGCGCGTGACCTGCAGCGGCGTGCGCGCCAGTTCGCCGAGCCGCAAGCGCTGTTTGCGCAAAACCTGGCGGTGTTCGAACGCGCCTGGTATGGCCTGCACGCAGTCGAACTGGCGGATGTAGATGAATTTCGTGAGCGGGCGCGCCGCATGAAGGCGCTGCTGACGCCGCGGGAAACACCGATGGAGGAGGCCGCGTGAAACGTTGGCAAACCACCGCGCTGTTTGCCGCGCTTGCCGCTGGATTCGCTTGGGGCGCGCTGCAGCTCTTCGAGTCGGAATTTTCCGGCGGCCAGGTGTACCCGCAATACAGCAGCCTGCGCGCAGATCCCTATGGGGCGAAACTGCTCTACGCCAGTTTGGGCCGGCTGCCGGGCGTACGCGTGACGCGGAACTTCGCCCCCCTCACAACGTGGAACGCGAAGGGGGCCACCGTAATTCTGTTGTCTGCCAATCCGCTCGCGATCGGGCTCGAAGAAATCGAAAAGTGGGCCAAAAGCGGCAGCCACGTGCTGATGACGCTGTCGGACGATTACCGCCCCGACGCGAGCGAACGATGGAGCTACCGGCATTGGCACGTAAAATTCCCACTGCATGTGAAACCCGATGACGCCATGTACTTCACCGAGGCTGACGGCTGGAAAGTGCTGGAAGCCGACGGCATACACCCGACCGCTATCGAACGCGCGTTCGGCACAGGCGCCGTTGTGCTGGTCGCACGCAGCGAAGCGTTTTCAAACGGGTACCTGGCTGATACGGACGATGTGGGCGACGTGACGAACTCCTTGGGAGCCCCTTCACAGTTGGTTTTTGACGAAACGCATTTGGGCGTGACAGAAACCGGAAGCGTAGTGGGATTGGCGAAGCGTTTCCGGCTTACCGGCTTCGCCGTAGGCCTTGCGTTGCTGGCGATTTTGTTCATCTGGAGAAATGCGGGCGCCTTTCCACCAGCGGCCAACACGCGCGCCGCTCGTCGCGGCGGTCCGGCCGCCTCAGGATTGCGAACGTTGCTGCACAAACATCTTCCGCCGGACGATCTGATTGCCGCGTGCTGGAAAGAGTGGCTGGCGATGCACACTCGCAGCCATTCAGCGGAGCGGCTGCGGCGCGCCGAGGCCGCCGTGCGCGATCAAAGCGGAAAGCCGCTCCAGGCGGCGCGCGAAATCTATCAGGCATTGCACGCGAAAGGAGACTTTTGATCCTCGAACAGTTTCAATCGACCATAGAGCGCGTTCTAGACGCCGTAAGGCGCGTGATCATCGGGCAGGACGACGCAATTCGCTATTCCCTGACGGCGATCCTGTGCAATCAGCACGCGTTGATCGAGGGCGTGCCTGGCCTTGGAAAAACCCTGCTGACGCGCACGTTGGCCGCGACGATGGGATGCGAGTTCAAGCGCATACAGTTCACGCCGGATCTGATGCCCGCGGATATCACAGGAACCAACATCTTTCACGCTGGCCGTAGCGAGTTTTCGCTGGTGAAGGGACCGCTGTTCACAACGTTTCTACTTGCAGACGAGATCAATCGCGCCCCCGCGAAAACGCAATCGGCGCTGCTGGAGGCGATGCAGGAGCGCACCGTGACTATCGATCGGGAAACTTACCGACTCTCGCCGAATTTCACAGTGTTCGCGACGCAAAATCCGATCGAATCGGAAGGAACGTATCCGCTGCCCGAAGCGCAGAAGGACCGCTTCATGCTGAAGATCAACATGGGCTGGCCGGAAAGTTCGGAAGAGTTGACGCTGGCGCGCCGCAGCCTCAATGGCCAGGCGCCGGAATCGGTGCTGCTGCGCGGCGAAGTGCCGGCATGCCTCGCCGAGGGCGATTTGGCGGGCATGCGCGCCGAGTTGGAAACGGTTGTAGTGAGCGAGGCCATTCTGGAGTACTCCGTGGAAGTAGTGCGGCGCACGCGCACCGACGATGCGATCTTAGTGGGCGCGGGACCGCGCGCAAGCCAATCTCTGCTGCGCGCGGCTCGCGCCTGGGCGGCACTCTCGGGTCGCGATTTTGTGACTCCGGACGACGTGCGAGCAGTGGCCTCGCCCGTCTTGGAGCACCGTCTGCTGCTGCGTCCGGAATCCGAACTGGAAGGCGTACGCCCTGCGGAGGCGCTGGATCGAATCCTGCGGCAGGTGGCCGTTCCGAGATAGAGATGACGGTTCCTTCGGCGCGCCTGCTTTGGATTGCGGCGCTGGCGGCACTCCCGGCAGCGGCCATAGCGGGGCTCTACCCTGCCCTCTTGATTCCGTGCGCGCTTTTCCTGGCTGTAGTCGTTTTGCTGGCGGTGGCGGACGCAACGGCCGGTCGCGAACGGCTGGCAGGTATTTCGCTGCGAACGCCGGAATTCATCCGCGTCACCAAAGGCGTACCGGCAAAACTGCCGCTGACGGTTGAGAACCGGACCAAAGCAACTGTAATGGCGCGCCTGAGCGCCACGGCCGCCTCTGCCGTGACGCTCGAATATCCGGCGGAAGAATTGCCGCTTGCGCCGGGCGCTTCCGCGCTCGACTGGCAGTGTACGGTCAGTGAACGCGGCGATCACGCGAGCGGCGCGCTGTATCTAGAAGGGCGATCGCCATTGGGTCTCTGGCAAGTACGCGGGCGCCGCGAAAATGCGTGCGTGATTCGCTCCTATCCCAACATGCGCGACCGCGCCAGCGCGGAGCTATTCTATCGCACCGCGCAAGTGGGCCAGCAACGCCGAAGGCAGATCGGCAAAGGCCGCGAGTTTGAACACCTGCGGCAATATATGCCGGGAGATAGTTTCGAAGATGTGAACTGGAAGGCCACCGCGCGGCGCGGAATTCCGGTGGTGAAGCAGTATCAGGTGGAGCATGCGCAGGAAGTCTACGCGATTGTGGACTCATCCCGGCTTTCGATGCGCGAAGGCGCACCGGGTTCCACCATTTTGGAAAGCTATGTGGACGCGGCGCTGCACCTGGCGCTGGTGGCGCAGAAAAGTGGCGACCGCTTCGGCCTGATCACTTTCAGCGGCCGCACCCATCATTTTTTGCGCGCCCGAAACGGCATGGGCCACTTCCGCGCGGTTCGCGAGACGATATACAATCTGCGCGGCGAGCGCGTGAATCCCGATTTTCGCGACGTCTTCACCACGCTGCAAATCAATTTGCGCCGTCGCTCTCTGCTGGTGTTTTTTACGTCTCTCGACGACGCGTTGTTGGCGGAAATGTTTGAGCGCGATGCACCGCTGATCGCTCGAAGGCATGTGGTGTTAGTGAACTGCGCGCGTACAGGCGACCTCCGTCCGCTGTTCGAAACCGAGCCCGCGGCCTTAGACGATCTCTACGCGGGACTCGCGGGCCAGATGCTGTGGAATCGCATGCGCAAGCTGACGATTGCGCTGCAGAACATCGGCGTGCGGCTGGCCCTGGTAGACGCGGCAAACATCAAGTCTCAGGTAACCGCACAGTACGCCGAAATCAAACGGAGGCAGATTCTTTGATTCTGGATCTGCCGCGCTTCATCGCCGCCGAACGGCCGTGGTGGGACGAACTCGACAAGCTGCTGCGAACCATCGAGGACAACCCGGAGCGCCAGTTGACGGTAACAGAGATTGAGCGGCTGCACTATCTCTATGAACGCAGCTCTTCCGACCTTTCACAGATCGATTCGTTCTCGACTGAGCCGCGCGTGCGAGCCTTTCTTTCGTCGCTCGTGTCGCGCGCGTATTCGGAGATTCACGAAACACGCGCGCCGATGAAACTGCGCTTGAAAGAAACCGCGCTCGAGTTTCCGCGCGCCTTCCGCCGGCAGATTCGAGCATTTCAATTGTCGTTGGCCGTGACGCTAGCGGGCCTGTTTTTCGGTTGGTTCGCGATACAGCACGATCCTTCCGCCAAAGCCGCACTCATGCCGTTCCAAGGGCTCCTGCAATCGCCAGCCGAGCGCGTGAAGCGGGAAGAAAGCGTAAGGACGGATCGGCTCCAGGGGGTCAAAGCGACTTTCGCCGGCGAATTAATGACGCATAACATCCAGGTGACGGTGCTGACGATGGCGCTGGGCATGACGTTTGGCTTCGGCACCTTGATCCTGCTGTTCTATAACGGCGTGATGCTTGGGGCAGTGATGGCCGACTATGTGATCGGCGGCCAAGGCGTGTTCCTGGCCGGCTGGCTGCTGCCGCACGGATCCATTGAAATTCCCTCAATTCTGCTAGGCGGCCAGGCCGGCTTCATCTTGGCCAGCGCGCTAATCGGTTGGGGCGATCGTACGCCGCGTGTGGAACGTATGCGCGCCATCTCGCACGACCTGTTCGCAATTATCGGCGGCGCCGCCTGCATGCTGGTGTGGGCGGGCATCATGGAATCGTTCGTATCGCAATACCATCAGCCGGTAATTCCATACGGGTTGAAAATCGGCCTCGGATGTTGCGAACTCGCGGCCCTGACCGCATTTCTGACGTTTGCGGGGCGCGAGTGACCATACGTTACGCAGCCCTGGAGATCGAGACGCCGGAGGGCGTCGTATTTTCCTACGTTCTGGCAACGCCCGTCGCGCGGTCGTTCGCGTGGGCGATAGATGCGGCGGCGATCGGTACGCTTTGCTACCTCGTCGACCGCGTCGTTGCAAACGTCGGCAATGTCAGCCACGATTGGGCGGGCGCACTAACAGCGATCTTGTACTTCGTTGCGCAGACCGGGTACGGAATGATTCTGGAGTGGCGTTGGCGCGGACAGACTCTCGGAAAGCGCCTGTTCCGTTTGCGCGTCATCGACGCACAGGGATTGCGGCTGCAGTTTTCGCAAGTTGCGATTCGCAACCTGCTGCGATTCGTGGATTCTCTGCCGCTCCTCTATCTGATCGGCGGCGCGACCGCTATGTTGAATGCTCGGTATCAACGTCTAGGGGACATGGCGGCGAACACCGTCGTGGCGCGCGAGCCTGTTTGGGAAGAACCGGACATCGAGGAACTGGCCCCCGCCAAGTACAACTCGCTCGCGGCCTATCCGAACCTGGCAGCACGGCTGCGCAGCCGGGTAGAGCCGGAAGCAGTCGGCCTGGCGCTTACTGCACTCGGACAGAGCACCGGATTCGAAGCCAGCGCGCGCCTGAAAGTGTTCCGCGAACTGGCCCAATACTTTCGCGGTCTGGTTGCATTTCCCGAAGAGGCGTTGGATGGATTGACCGACGAGCAGTACGTCCGAAGCGTGCTGCGCGTGGTGTTTGCGGGACGTTGATTTCAAGCGAAGTGGTAGTGATCCTGATGGAGAAATCAGGCTATTCAGTATGTAATGGTACGGCTCGCGAGACGCGACGTAATGTGGAAACATTCCGATCGTCTGCAGGACGGTTCCAAATCGCAGTCGATCACCGATTGCGCCCGATCTGAAACCAGACTGATCGTGTCCGCTTCTCCGCTCAATTGGCCAACCATCACTATAAATTCGCGCCAGGGCACATCGTCCTCAGCTTTTACATAAACTATTCTCTCCGCCCGAACCCGCAGCACATCCCGAATCTCTTGAACAGTTGCCGTAAAAGGGGCAGGCGGTTCTACATTCAACCTTGCTCGACCGCGTCCAACAGCAGTCGCGACAATACTTCGTCCATCCCCACATATTTTTTCCGGCGCTTCTTCGCCCCGGATTCGCGGACCCATCGCCAAATCTACCGTAACTACCTTCACCGTCGTGCTTCGAAAGCCGCGCACTACCCCCAGAAGAAATAGCAGTTCAATTAAGCTGATTGCTGCAAAGCAAACCCCGCGCCGCATAATCTCGTAGACACCAGCAGCTGTCACTATGTTTCACCAGCATTTGTGAGTTCATCTTATACGCGCAGACCGTGTCATAGCGCCGATCGCGCTCCTCACGTCAGACCGCTAATTGCGCGTGACGCGTATCGGCCCGTTCGAAGACGACAAGTCCAACAGGGGCCCTCCCGAACCAATCGTTCCTTCAAATTCGTTGCGGCGGATATTCCCGCTGGTGTGCGCTTCGAATTCTGAATCGATTTCGCTGTTGCTCGTGTGGGCCGAAAGTCGCGCGTTGACCGGTTCCGTAAGGTGGATCGTTACCGAGTTGTTGCTGGTATGCGCCTGCACACCATACGAAAGCGCCGACCCGAACGTCAGGTCAATCGATCCATTGCGCGTCTCCGCGCGCGTCTGGCGTGTGGGATTCTCGAGCGCCGCCTTGATACTGTTGTTGCTGGTTTCGGCGTCGAGCGCCCCATGCAGCCGATCGATGCGAATGTGGCCGTTAGAGCTGTGCGCAGTCACCGACCCATCGATCTGTTCCAGTTCAACGGCCGCATTGCTAGTCTGAATATCTAAATCGCCGTGAAATTTTTCGACGCGGACCGCGCCGTTGGTCGTCTTCAAGCGCGCAGGGCCAGTGGCGTCAGCTGCACGAATTTCGCCATTGCTGGTGATGACGCGATCGAGTATGGCGCCTCGCGGAATCTTGATGGCGAAACGAACGCCGAAATTTCCGCGGGGATCGGAGGGCCGTACTACATGAATGGAAATGGATGTCGGAGTTCGGTCAAAATCAACCCGCAATGTGTCCACAGCGGTTTGATTCGGACCGTGCTTCACCCCGCTCACGTCTACGGTGGCCTGGTCCCACGGAGTAATCTCGACGCCGCCATTGAAGCCCTCAACCGAAATGTGACTGCCGGCGCTAAGCGGGTAGTTGTAGTGGAAATCGCGGCTGTAACGGCCGATGTCGCCCATGTCCATATAGACGCAGGCGTTCATGGCAAACATTGCGGGCGCCAGCAGCGTGGCGCAGAATGGGCGCATAGCGGTCCTCGAAGGATGGCATACGCATGCGCGCGGAAAATTGTTCCGCGGAATCAGGCGTTCAGCGCAAGATCCAGATTTTCGGTGGCCTCGTCGATTTCGGCGGCGCTTTTGAACCCCAGGCATAGCTCTGCGGAACGCATGTTTCGCGTTCCATCAGTCCCTGGGCGATCTTCCGGTCGTGCACGTACTCACGCACGGTCCGCTCAGCAATCTTGCACGTGGGCAACTCGTTCCCGATCCGCGTTCAGATGCGGCGTGCCGTGTGCCGCGGCGCTTTCCGGTCGGCTTCCACAATCGCGTCGACATAATCGACCACCTCCTTCAGCTTCCATCGCGGCCGCTCCGGTTTCTTCCGCGGCCAATCGCTTCGCGGACCATCCTGCGGTGCACACCCAGCGTCGTGGCCACGCCCACGATGGTCCCGTTCCCGAACTCGTACTTCCGGCGGATCTGCTCGAATAACTCCACTTTTGCTCTCCAGCCCAACGAGTCCCTCCGTTCGGGCTAAGCCCGAATCAGAGTACCCGTTCTTCCAGAGGTGGGCCAAATCAAACCGCCGAACTGGGCCCGTTCAGAATACCGAAATGAGATGCGACCGGATCATGATGAAAGTGAATTTGAGAGCTGTGAATTTCGATGTGAGCGTGCACGAGTTCCGCCAGACTTAGCCTGACTTAGCCGAGCAAATTCTTGGTGCGATCGTCCCTGGTGCTTGCAACGCTTCGCGCGATCGCGGCGATTTGATTTCAATACGAACCAACGACACGCCCAGATTTGCAGCGCTGCCCTCAGTGTAATAGAATTGGCGGCGCACGGAATCCCTTTTGGTAGAGAGAGCGAACCGATGAAAGTCAAGATGCCACTATCCTGGAAGTTCGTGATCGCGGTGTTAGCGCTGTCTCAGGCGGCCGAAAGTCAGACTGCGCCACCGTCGGTCTCATCTGGAGGAGTAGTCAGCGCGAGCGCTTTCGGCAAATTCACCTCGATCGGGCCCGGTTCCTGGGTGGAGATCTACGGCTCGAACCTGGCGGCGGACAGCAGGTCGTGGACGGGTTCCGACTTCCACGGCGTCGATGCTCCTACATCTCTAGATGGGACGAAGGTGACGATCGGCGGCCAGGCGACGTACATCGACTACATCAGTCCCGGACAGGTGAATGCCCAGATCCCGTCGAGCGTGGGAACGGGGCCGCAACCACTGGTTGTAACCACGGCGGCAGGATCAAGTGCACCCTATTCGATCACGGTGAACTTGGATGAGCCGGGCCTGCTCGCGCCCTCACAGTTCGTGGTGGGGGGAACTCAGTATATGGGGGCGCTTTTTTCGGACGGCGTCACTTACGCGATGCCACCCGGCGCAGTTTCCGGTGTTCCGTCGCGCCGGGCGCAAATCGGAGACGTCATCACTCTGTATGGCGTGGGGTTCGGGCCGGTTACTCCGACCATACCTGCGGGTCAGATCGTGCAGGAATCGAATTCGCTCGCGCTCCCGCTGACAGTCATGTTCGGATCGGTTACGGCCGCCCTCCAATATCAAGGACTCGCGCCGAACGCTATCGGCTTGTATCAATTCAATGTGGTGGTGCCGAGCATACCTTCGAATGACTTGACTCCGGTCACCTTCTCGCTGGGTGGATCGGCGGGAACTCAGAGGCTCTTTATCGCCGTGCAGGGCGCGAGCGCGCCGCTAAGTGTACAGGCCGTAAGTGCTTCGCCCAATGCCATTACCGGCGGCGCGGACTCAGAAGGGCTGGTTACGCTCTCCGCCGCCGCGTCGGCGGGCGGCGTCGTGGTGACCCTGAATTCAAGTTCTGCGGCTGCGACGGTTCAGGCAAACGTCACCGTCCCGCCGGGCGCGAATTCGGCCGCGTTTATTATTTCTACGTCCGCAGTTTTTGCGGCGCAGTCCGCAACCATTACCGCATCCTACAATGGAACCTCTGCGCAGGCGACGCTCAGCATCACGCCCGCCGCCGCTTCGACCTTGCCGCAGTTCAAAGTTTTGGGGTTTGTGGGGACCTATATTCCCTCGGACGGATCGGCGTCCGTGCCGTCCTTAATTACGATCACACCTAACGCCGACGGGACCTATACGGCCCAGCCGGCGGCAGATCCTTTCGGCACTTTTAGCTGTACCCTTTCCGGTTCGACATTTTCATGCGGCACGTTTAACGTTTCGAAGACCTATGCCGCTACTGGCATCTCAGCCACAGGCATGCTCACGCTTCAAGTAACCCCCGGCGCAATAGCAAATGTTGGCGCGGCCAAAGGCGCTATTACATTAAACGTTTCTACTTCGTTTTATAATCTGGCTGGAACTCTGACCGGCCAGTACAGCCTCGTCCAGTAAGTCAGAGAAAACGGCGCCGCCGCGTGGGGGTCCTCCCGGCTGCATCCTCTGTGCCACTTATAGACGCGGGCGTTCGTGGAGGATCATCCAATTCATGCTGAATCTGTCCCGGAGCTGCGCAAAACGGACGGCGAAAGGAGTTTCGGTCAGAGGCATGAAGATTTCGCCGCCGACGGACAGTGCGGCATAGATTCGCTCGGCTTCATCGATGCTGTCGGCCATGACCGTAAGATAGGTACTGCGCATAGGTTGAGCATTGGGGATGTCGGCCGCCAGGAGTTCTGTCTCTCCGATGTTCATCCGGGCGTGGAGGATTGCGTTTTTCCAGTGGGGCGGGACTTGATCCGGATTCGGTGCTTGTTCATGGGTCAGCATCATGGTGGTCTTTCCGCCAAGATGCTGCGAGTAGAAATCGAAAGCAGCCCGGCAATTTCCATTGAAGTTTAGATAAGAGTAAAGTTTCATAGGACTCTCCATAACTTTTTGCGCAATGCGCATTCAGCGCGGCTCTCCGCGAGGAATCGTGACGCGTTCGAGATAAATGGCGAGGTTTTCGAGCGTTCGGCCTGTGCCCGCATCGACCCTCATCTGGAGCAACGCGTCGCGATCCTCGATCGAAGCGCACTCGATCCTCATCGTGAGCTTCGTCCGGCTCCCATCCTCGGTAAACATGAGTTTTGTGATCGCGGCAGGGGACGACGGAAATATCTGTACCGTGAAAACGAGCCGTTCGGGCGGTGTGATTTCGCGATAGACGCCTGCGAATGAGTGCTCTTCACCGTGAGCGCTATTGACCCAACGGAACGATCCACCGGGCCGAAGGTCGATCTCGCAAGAGGAGAGTGGAACGCCGCTCGGGTCCCACCAATGCTTAACGTGTTGAGCGTTGGTCCACGCGTCGAAGACGACCGCTCGCGGCGCCTCGAAGGTCCGTGTCAGCAGAATCTCGCGGTCGGTGGGCAGAGTGACGTTGAACCCTCCGGCGTACTTCACCTCGGACCACCTTGTTGCGTGGTGTTACGAGCTTTTCGTTTCTTTGGTGTTTCCGCTTTTTGCGTCTGTCTCAGGTACTCATCCAGGCTCGCAAATTTCTGTTCCCAGAACTGGCGGAAGGGTTCCATCCAGCCGTCGGCATCCTTAAGTGGAGCCACCACAAGTGTGCGCGGGCGCCTTTGTGCATCCCGGCCACGCATTACGAGACCTGCGCGCTCAAGCACAGCGAGGTGCTTGGAGATCGTCGGCTGGCTCAGATCAAACGGCTTCATGAGCTGCGACACGTCTGCCTCTCCCGAAGCCAGGCGGGCGAGGATCGCGCGGCGCGTCGGGTCCGCAAGCGCTCCGAACGTCAAACTGAGAGGGTCGCCCGCGTCTCTAATAGCCATACGGCTATATTGCCATATGGCTATATTGCTGTCAAGCCCCGATGCTTATGCCATAAACGCATGACACATCCCCACTTCTTTGTCCCTCTCGCTGGGCCGCCAAAGTTGTCACTCGGCAGAGTAAACGCCCGAGTCGCGGCAGTGCCGACATCGTCGCCCGAGTCGACCGTCGCCGATTCGTACAAGGCTCGTTTCTTCGGAGAAGCCCAAGCGGAGGACTCGGGCGCATGGCGCTTAGCCACCGATTTCAGCCGATAACGCCCGGTTGATCGCCGCACAGCAAGCTTGGCAACCCTTGCCGCCGTTCGACAGAGCTCTAACTACGTCGGCGGGGACGATCACTTCGGCGCGGATCCGCGGTACCCCAACTGGCGCTGCGATTTGTGTTTTAGCTTCTAAAGACGTTACGCCGCGGCGTGCGGCGGCTTTTTGCTGCGGAACCGCCGCTCGTGCTCTTCTCGCGGGTCCTCATGCACATCATGGCGGATCCGCGGGCGGATGGCGATATCTTTGCGCGAGAACACGCGCCGCTCGTATCCACTACCTGTCCTTGTCTGTCCGATCCCACTCACTCCGAATAGAAGGCCGCCCAAAGCTTGAAACCGCCCGCTCTCGCGCGCCGTTACATATCATTAGGGTATAGTTAGTTAACCATGGCAGGACTGACAAGCAACCGGGTTCGGTACGCGCTTGCGCTTCTGCTGCTTTGCGCCATTCTCTGCGGACAATCCGCGGCGCTTTCTTCCGCTCACGAGCAGCACAGGGCGCAGGATCACGGATGCCTTGTCTGTTTTGTGGGCTCTCTGCCGTTCGTTGGGCCCGCGGCCGTAACACCGACTGCACCGGTCATGCTGCGTGCGTGGCTGGAATCTCCGCCGGATATCGGCGCCACCCACGAACTCCGTCTTACGATCCGCTCTTCCCGAGCGCCTCCAGCTTAATTCCTCAACCCGACATTGTGAATCGCGCGCCATTTACGGCGTTGCGGTCTATTTGATTTTGCCCATCAGGAACTAGAGGAGAGGCTGGAATTCTATGCCCAAGTTGTATTTGTTCAGGGCGCCGGGAGGCTTTTTGCCGGCTGCCTGCTTATTGGCCGCGGGGGTTTTGCAAATCGCATGCACCAACATGCAGCATGCGCCGGACGACGCCGCGGAGCAATCGAAACCCGTTCAACCGGGGTTCTTCACCGTGAGCGCCGAACAAATGGCGCACTTGAAGG
The DNA here is from genome assembly GCA_036268375.1 of Bryobacteraceae bacterium. Taxonomy (GTDB): domain Bacteria; phylum Acidobacteriota; class Terriglobia; order Bryobacterales; family Bryobacteraceae; genus PALSA-243. The sequence goes on from DATAUH010000291.1 coordinate 13,437, forward strand.
TGATCACGGCCGGAACGAAAGTCTGGCAGAGCACGGTGACGACGACGGGCACGGTGGATTGGGACGCCGACCGCACGACGCAGGCCATCACGCAGGTTAATGGGCCCATTACGCGCATCCTCGTCGATATGGGCGCGAAGGTGAGCAAAGGCGATCCGCTACTCTACGTTTCGAGTCCGGATGTAGCCAATGCGGTTTCCGCCTACCGCAAGGCGTGGAACCGTGAAGCGCTGGCCAAGCGCATCGTGGATCGCATGCACGATTTGCTGGACCGCGGCGCCGTGGCTACCAAAGACCAGGAGGGCAGCGAGGCCGATTACAATGACGCCCGTACCGACGTGCAGACCAGCCTTCAGGCTCTGCGCATCTTCGGAATTACGCAGCAGCAGATCGATCAGGCGCAGGAGCAGGGCACTTCCATCAGCACGGAACTGGCGGTGCGCGCGCCGATCGCGGGCGTGGTGGTGCAGAAACTGGTCTCGCCAGGCATGGTGATCCAGGCCGGATCCACCGTTTGCTTCATGTTGAGCGATACCTCCACGGTTTGGGTGCAGGGCCACATCTTCGACCGCGACCTGCCCTTCGTCCGAACCGGGGATACGGCGCTCGAGACCAACCCCGCCTCGGCGCGTACTTTTCGCGGCCAGGTGAATTACGTCGGCGCTTTTGTGGATCCGGCTACCCGCACTACGCCAGTTCGCATCGTCACGCAAAACCCTGACGGCCTGCTCAAGAAAGATATGTTTGTGGAAGCCTCCATTCACACCGGATCGCAAGCCAACGTATTGGCGGTGCCGGCGGCCGCGGTGTTGCGCGACGACAAGAACGAGCCGATCGTCTATGTTCAGGCGTCGCCGGGCAAATTTGCCCAGCGTTCGGTGACCATCGGCAGCCTGCAGGATGGCATGATCGCGATCACAAGCGGGCTGCAAAAGGGCGAAGCGGTGCTGGCCGATGGCAGCGTGTTCGTGCAATTCGCCGCCACCATTCAATAGTGCTCACTCCATGATCGCCAGACTAGTTTCCTTCGCGCTGAACCAGCCCTTTTTGACCGTGGTAGCCGCCATCGCCGTGATGGTGTGGGGCGTGTGGTCGTTTCAAAAGCTCCCCATCGACGCGTATCCCGATCTTTCGCCGCCGCACGTGGAAGTCATCACGCAGTGGCCCGGCCATGCTTCCGAGGAGATTGAGCGCCTGGTCACGATTCCGCTCGAGATTGAGCTCAACGGCATTCCGCGGCTCGATTCGCTTCGCTCCATTTCACTTTATGGCCTTTCCTCCATCGCCATGAACTTCGAATACGGGGTCGACCCCTACTTCGTGCGGGAGCAGACTTTTGAGCGCATGCCGAACGCGCAGATGCCTTCCGGCGTGACGCCGAGCCTTTCCCCTATGTTCAGCCCGAGCGGCCTGGTCTACCGCTACGTGCTGCAGAGTCCCGACCGCTCTCCACAGGATCTGAAGACGATTGAAGACTGGGTGCTCGAACGCCATTACCGCTCGATTCAGGGAGTGGCCGACGATTCCGGCTTCGGCGGAACCACCATGCAATACCAGGTGCAACTGGACCCAAGCAAGCTCTTCGCGTACGGCGTGAGCGTGCCGCAGGTCTCCCAACAGTTGGCGAACAACAACGCCAACGCGGGCGGAGGATTCTATTCGCAAGGCGGGCAGTTCTACTACGTGCGCGGCCTGGGCCTGGTGCGCGACACGGCCGATATCGGCAATGTCATCGTGCAGGAGAAGAACGGGATTCCGGTCCGCGTCAATGACATCGCCAAGGTGAATATCGGCTATGCGCCGCGTCTTGGCCAGTTCGGATTCATGAAGCAGAACGAAGCGGTGGAGGGCGTTATCCTCATGCGCGTGGGCGAGCAGGCGCAGGTCATCCTGAAACGCGTAGAGGCGATGACCAAGGAATTGAACGAGCACGTGCTGCCGCCGGACGTGAAAGTGGTTCCCTATTACGATCGGCAGGCGCTGATCGAAGAGACTACCAAGACAGTCGAAGGCAACCTGCTAAGGGGGACTCTGCTGGTTCTGGTGATCCTCGGGCTATTCCTTTTTAGCGTTCGAACGGCGCTGATTGTGGCCGTGACCATTCCCTTCGCGCTGTTGTTCTCGTTCATCTGCCTGGACTGGCGCCACATTCCGGCGAACCTGCTCTCCATCGGAGCGATCGATTTCGGAATCATTGTGGATGGCTCGGTGGTGATGGTGGAAAATATTTTCCGCGAACTGGCTTCGCTGCATGGCCAAAACTACAGCTTGATTCGAGTGATCCGCAACGCGGCGAAAGATGTGGAGCGACCTATCTTTTACGCCATCGCCGTGATTATCGCCGGGTATCTGCCCATTTACGTACTTACCGGCCCCTCGGCGCGGCTGTTTCAGCCGATGGCCGATACCATGTCGTTCGCGTTACTGGGCGCGCTATTGTGTACGCTGACCCTGCTTCCCTTACTTTGCTCGTTCTTTCTTCGCGGCCGCATCCGCGAGCCCGAAGTCAGGGCCTACGAATGGCTCCGCGCCAGGTACCGGAGGGCGCTCGGGTGGTGCCTGCGGAATCGCGGGGTAACGGTCACCCTGGTTCTGCTGGTGTTCGCCTCCTCGCTTCTGCTGATTCCGTTGATCGGCGGCGAATTCATGCCGCACCTTGATGAGGGCGCATTGTGGGTGCGCGCGACTACGCCGTATACCATCTCTTTCGAAGAAGCATCGAGCCTGTCGCCGCAAATCCGCAACATCCTCTCGAGTTTTCCCCAGGTCACGACCGTCGCCAACGAGTTGGGGCGGCCGGACGACGGCACCGACCCTACGGGCTTTTTCAACAACGAATTCTACGTTGGCCTGAAACCTTACAACGACTCGGCCTGGCAAGGCCAAATCCATTCCAAGCCGGAACTCATCGAGGCGCTGCAGCGCAAGCTCGCAGCGTTTCCCGGAGTGATTTTCAATTACACACAGCCCGCCGAAGACGCAGTGGATGAGGCTGAGACCGGGCTGAAGAGCGCTCTCGCCGTAAAGATTTACGGCTCCGATCTGAATCTGCTGGCGCAGAAGGCCGCGCAGGTGAAGGAGCTTCTTACGAAGACGCGCGGCATCACGGAAGTCACTGTGGTGCGCGAAACCGGACAACCCAGCTTGATTATCACGCCGGACCGCGCCAAACTGGCGCGCTATGGACTGAACGTCAGCGACATCAACGATATCGTGGACACCGCTATCGGCGGCGAAGCCGCCACCCAGGTGATTCAGGGCGAGCGCCAGTTCGATCTCGTGGTGCGCATGCAGGAGCCGTTCCGGAAAGACGAGAACGCGATCCGCAACCTGCTGGTGGCGACGCCCGACGGGCAATACCTGCCACTGAGCCAGTTCTGCGACGTGAAAGTGGAAAGCGGCGCTTCGTTCATCTATCGCGAGGCAAATTCGCGCTATATCGGCGTTCAGTTCAGCGTTGAAGGCCGCGACCTGGCAGGGGCGGTTGGCGAGGCGCGAAAGAAGGTGGAAAGCGCGGTGCAATTGCCTATCGGCTATAAGTTCGACTGGGGCGGGGAATATAAGGATTATCTGGCGTCGCAGGAGCAGATGAAGGTCATACTACCCCTTACGGTAATTCTGGTGCTTGGGATTCTGTTCGCGCTCTACGGCAACTTCAAATTTCCGGTGATCATCTTCTTCAGCGTCCTGGTCACGGAACCGGTCGGCGGCCTGCTGGCGCTGTGGCTGACGCACACGAATTTCAGCGTCTCTTCCATGTTGGGGTTTGTCGCGCTGATGGGCGTCGCGGTGCAGACGAGCGTCATCTTGTATTCGTTCATCAACAAGCTGCGCCTGGAAGGAAAAGACATCATACAGGCCACGCTGGAAGCTTCCGTTTTGAGGCTGCGTCCCATCATGATGACCGCCCTGGTGGCCTGCTTCGGGCTGCTGCCGGCTGCCATGTCGACGGGGATCGGCAGCGACTCGCAAAGACCGTTCGCCATTGTGATCGTAGGCGGTCTCACCTCGCGGTTATTACTCTCGGTTTTCCTGGCGCCGGTGCTCTACGCGCTGGCGGCCCGCGATGGCGATACGTTGCGGGTGTGACATGACTAAGGGAGACGAAATGCGCCGATTGGTTTGGATTCTCGCGACCGCCGCGTGCTCAGCGGCGTCTGGGCGCGCGCAAACCGTGCTCAACTGGTCTCAGGTGGAGGCGCGGTTTCGCGCCGCCAATCCCACGTTGCAGGCGGGGCAGATCAACATTGATGAATCGAAAGCCGCCGAGATCACCGCGTACCTGAAGCCGAATCCGGATCTTACGGTGGCAGTGGACCAGTTGCAGCCCTTTACCGGCAGTCCCTATCGCCCACTCACCGGCGCATTTCCCTCGTATGCGATGGGTTATCTGCATGAGCGGCAACACAAACGCGAACTGCGCCTCGAGAGCGCGCAGGACGCGACGACAATCTCCATTTCGCAGCAAGAGGATCTGATTCGGACCTTGATCTACGCTCTGCGGAACGCGTTTGTGCAGACCTTGCAGGCCAAGGCCGTTCTGGCGCTGGCGCGCGACAATCTCGCCTACTTCGACCGCGAAGCGGCCATCTCGCGCGACCGGCTGCGCTCCGGCGATATAGCGCAACTCGATCTCAATCGTATCGAACTGCAGCGGGTGCAGTACGAATCGGACTTCCAGACGGCGACGGTGAGCATGCGTACCGCTAAGATCCAACTGCTGCAGTTGCTGAACGACCGGACGACGGCGGTCGACCGGTTTGACGTGGAGGGGACGTTCGATTTCTCAGACAATCTTGCGCCGCTGGAAGCGTTTCGCGCGCATGCCGCAGTGGCGCGGCCCGATCTGCAGGCCGCGGTTCAGACCGTCACAAAGGCGCAGACCGATCACAAACTTGCTGTCGCAAACGGCTCGACGGACCCAACGTTCGGTCTGGACATCGCTCACAACCCGCCGTTCAATATCTATATTGGCGTGAACGTCAACATTCCGTTGCGGATCTTCGACCGCAACCAGGGTGAAAAACTAAGAACGCAGCTGGATATTACGCACGCGCAACGCGCGCGGGAAGCGGCTGAAGCGCAGGTTTACAGCGATGTGGATTCGGCATATGTCACGGTTGCGAGCACGATCGAGTTACTGAAGCCGTATCGCGATAAGTACCTGAAATTAGCCAGGGACGTGCGCGACACTACTGAGTATTCCTATCAGCGCGGACAGGCGGCGTTAGTGGATTACCTGGACGCCCAGCGCGACTATCGCGCAACCTATGTGACTTACTTGAACTTAGTGGGCTCTTACCTCACCGCGGCCAGCCAGCTGGACCTGGCGGTGGGTAGTGAGGTGATACCGATCAAATAGATGACTCATCGGGGGAATGTGGATGATTTAGAATGGCCCGTCCGGAACGTCGGCAGCAGCCCTTCAGTGATCCGAATATCGAATCCGATCGGTTCGGCTGGGGTCTATGGCCGCAACGCCAAAATTTCCGAAGCATTTGAGAATGCAGGAAAATATGGACACTCAGCTATGCTGTATGAAATGTTTGACCATACGGGCACGGCCGGAGACCGCCCTGCGGCCTATGACTCAGCCCCGCCTTGGCAGGTTCGTCGCCGGGAAAGTTCGCCCCACAAACTGGCGGCTATTTCGGAGGAGCAACGTTGAACTACCGATCCTGGATGGTTAGCCTGTTGTCTGTCATGGAGCAAGACCAGGAGCCCGTCCGCAGCTTGTAGCAGTAGCCGGTTGCATGGGCTTCGGTGGCATGCGCGCAGTTGTTGCCAATGTTGCTGTACGCTTGGACATCCGTGCCGTCTACCGGGGACCATGTGGATGGTTGTGCCGGCGCCGGTAATTCTTCTGATGATCGAAATGGGCTTGGTACCACCTTCGACGGCTGTTGCAGACGATCGCGGCGTAAGTGAGATCGTTTTGGCGTTTACGGCGTCGGTAATCACTGCGCCTCCGCGCCCGGCATTCCGGCCGGCGCACACCGCGCGAATGACGTTGCCAGGATCGTCCACCCGAGTGCGGCACGGCAAGTCGGCTGAGATCATCGACACGTCAGTATTGCTGCCACACGGAGGGGCTTCCTGACGGCGCAAAAGCCGTTCAAGGCGGCATCCGCGCGTTCGGTGGGCTCGTTGTCAATCACGATTTAGTTTGGAATTACTGATCAAGCCCGCGCCTCCGAACTTTAGTATGTGGCCCACACGCCGGGCGTCAGGAGTTCCAGCAGGTGTCCGTCAGGATCCCGAAAATAGATGCTCTGCCCTCCCTTCGGCCACGAAACCCGGCTTAGAATTTCGACGCCCTTGGAATGCAGATGAGAATCCCACTGCGGCAGTTCCTGGCTGGTCACAGCAAAGGCGACATGAAGAGGCCCCGTGCCGTCGTGCGCCGGAATGGTTCCCCCTGAAAGGTGTGTTTCACGCAAGGATGCGCCGCGGACAAAGAGCAGCAAGATGTGCTTCGCGGCAACATCTAGCGCGCAAAATCGTTCCTCATCAACCAATGTACGAAGTCCAAGGACACCTTGGTAGAATTCCTTCGCCCGTTCCAGATTCTCGACATAAAGAGACGTTTCCTTCAAATCCTCGAGGGTTGGCATCTGTAAATTATACGAGCGCGGTTGCAGCAGAGGGGATTGCTCTGCAGCCAAACTGCTTGCGATGGCTGGCTTGTCGCCGAAGGCGAAACGGCGATGGTGTATGGCGCCCGCGAGGAGAAGCGGCGGGATGTGCGTGAATCTCCCAGAATTCTTGTAGACTAAACTGCAATGGGACCGAGACCCTTCCCGACCTGCGCCCAAGAAGGTATCAAATGCGGCAGAAATGCCTCAAAAAGTCAGTCCGCATAACTCAAACGCTCATGAGTCCGTCAAAGGAGGCGAGTCATGAAAAGCGCGCGCGGCGTCGGTGAAATGTCGCGGACAATTTCGGAGAGCCGCCGGAGCTTTCTGCGCACTGTCGCCGGCGCTGGACCGGCCGCGGCGTTTTTCGGTCCCGCCGCGCTGCATGGCATGAGCGCTTCGAAGAATCGAAAAGCTGTGGTGGTCACTTTCGGCGGCGGCGCTCGCGACGACGAAACGTTTGCGCCCGGCGGCCAGGAAAACATTCCGCATCTGTTGAAGGATCTCATGCCACAAGCGACGTTCTTCACAAACGTCGTCAATCGCGGCATCTTGGGGCACTATGTTGCCACGGCCAGCATTGTCACGGGCGTGTATGAAACCTTCAATAACTTCGCCGCTGTTCCACCCGGCAACCCTACCGTCTTCGAATACTTCCGCAAAGATTTGAAACGTCCGGCGACGGACGTTTGGGTCGTGGCTCCAAGCAATGGTTTCGCGCGCATCGGAGAGAGCGGCAACAAACGATATGGGCCGGGGCTCGGCGCCGGCGTAATCTTGCCCAAACGTCTGCTTTCGGCTGCGCTTTCATCGCAGGCCGACAGTGGGCGCTATCAGCATCTCCTGCGCGATAACTATGAGACGCCGCTTTATGCGCCATCTCTAGCAGGCAGGCAGATCGAGCTCGATCAGATGGCCGAGCTGTTAAAGCTCTCCGTAGATGACTTCGCGACTCACGCCCGCACGCTAGCCAGTCCGGATGAACTTTCCGTCTTTATTGCGAAACAGTTGATGCAGCGCCTTGCGCCCAGTCTTTTGTGGGTGACTCTTCACGATATCGATATCGCCCACTCGGGCGCGTTCTCGCTATATATAGATGGCATTCAGCGGTCCGACCGCCTTTGCGCGGATTTGTGGAACGCCATTCAGAAAGACCCTGAATACGCTAATCGCACGACCATGTTTATTCTGCCCGATTTTGGTCGCGATTCCGACATCGAGTCCGGCGGCAATGGCTTCCAGCATCATCGCACCGGCGACGCTCGATCGCGCACCACGTGGATGATGGTACTCGGTCCGGAGATCAGGCACAATGTGATTGTCGACCGGCGCGTGGAATCCATCGACCTCATCCCTACGCTCGGCGCCTATTTTGGTTTCGATGCTCCCCTCTGCGTCGGCAAGCCGATTCCCGAGGCGGCCTGAACATGCTGCCTGGTCAACTTACGCCCGTCAGTTTCAGTTCCTACCCACCGCAGGCGCGACAGTTGGCGGTAGATCGGGTTGCCTTACTGCGCCGCATGCCGCTTGCGTTCCTTCCGTTGCTGCTACGGGAATTGATCGCATACGACTGGAAATTTCCTTCCGAGCGCACGGACCTCGACCGCCAATTCTCCTATCTCGCATCGTTGAGCGCCGCGAAGTTTCAGAACGCCATGTCTGCCTTCGCGCAGCTTAAGCTGACGCGCGAATTGGAACAGACCGATTGGGTGAATTTTCCGGCCAGCTTTTCCGAGAAGCTAACCGCGCACCTCTGGACGACGCATCAAATCGATGGATTCCGCGCGGCAGCCATTGACTATGTGCAGAAGACGTCGGACTCCGCGCCCGACCCGGCGCTTCCTACGCACCGGCTCGGCATAGCCGTTGTGGGCCGGGGCGTCGCGCAGAGCGACTATCCGTTGTTCCGGAAACTGCGACCGGAAGGCCTTTATTTCACGCAGGTCCAATCGGGCAACGGCGTGAAGGTTCTTCTCGACACTGTGGCGGCCCGCGCCAAAGCGCACGCCGCGCCGTACCGGCACTGGTATATTGATGGCGCGACGAATCTCGCGGCCCCGGAAGGAATCACTCGAGTATCCTACGATGCGCTCGCAGCGCCGCGCGCAATTCTGCAAAGCCGCATGCAGAAAACCTATGAGGCGGCGGCGTTTGATCCCGAGGCATTCCGGACCATGTTGGCGCAGATCAAGCCGGAAGAGGCTGGTCTTGATTCGGACGCCGATGCCGTCCTTAACCGCTTCCAACTTAGTTTGCTCACGGAGGGGTCGGGCACGCAGGTCTTTGCCACCACTTTTGTTCAATGGGCGGCTCGAGAAGCGCTGCGCCGCGCGCAGCCTTTGACCCTGATGGCGCGCTTTGCGCCGCGCCAGCGCGAGAACCAGATGAATGAGCTTTTGGCCGAACGGCAGCGCAAGCCAGAACTTGATCCCGCCGGCTCTTTGGTGGATGCCGACATGGGCGCCTACTATAACTGGCTAAACCAGCAGCGGCTACCAGGAGCGGAAAACTCGGCGTTCCTGGCATGGTTCGAAGATCACAGCGAAGCCGTGGTTGTCGCGCCGGGGTTCGAACGCGGCAAACGTTCGGATGCTCCTGTCGAGCTTGCCGAGTTGGCCGCGCGCGTTGCATGAAAGGGCAGCTTCCGATAGAATCGGCCTGAAAGTTGAGCCCTCTCGTGCTTCGCGCCCTGCTATTGCTGCTGGCGGCATTTAATCCAGTCGATGATCCATTTCGCGCCGGCTTGTTAGCCTTGCAGCGCGGCGATCTAGATTCGGCGCAAGCCAATCTCGAAGCGGCGAGCCAGCTTGCGCCAACAGACGGGCGCGTGTGGATTGCCCTTTCCCAAACGTATTGGCGGAAGCACAGAAATGCAGATGCGGAAAGCGCCGCGGCGAAGGCTGCGGCCGTCGCGCCAGAAAATGCGGCCGTACTGCAAGGTCTGGTTATCTATTATTCGGAAACCAATCAAAACTTGAAGGCCGCGCGAGCAGCGTCGAAGTATGCGTCGAAGGTTCCTGAAAACAAGGCGGCTCGGGGTCGCGCCGGCGACCTGTACTTTCAAGCTGCGCAGCCACTTCTCGAGCAGCAGAAGTTTGTCGAAGCGTCCGCCATCTTGAAAGAGGGAATTGCAAATGCTGAGCCCAGTGCCCAACTCACGCTGGCGCTGGGCGTGGCCTATTATGGCCTGCGACGATTCGACGATGCCGCCGATTCTTTTCTACGAACTATCGATATCGCTCCGGAAACCGAGCAGCCTTACGAATTTCTAGGAAAAATTCTGGAACAGATTCCTGCGCGCTTGCCGGAAGTCGGGCGTCGCTTTGCTGTCTATGAAGCATCGCACCCGGAGACCGCCAACGCCTATCTTTTGCATGCAAAAGTTCTTGATGCGCAATCGCTGGAACCGGAGACGTCACTTCGCCTGATCGAAAAATCGATCTCCATCAATAGCGCCGATGCATCCGCACACTTTGAAGCAGGAGCAGTGCTTGATCGCTTGCAGCGCTTTGCTGAAGCGGCGGTGGAGTTTGAGCGCGCCGCGCAACTTGCTCCCTCCGACGCAGCCACCCATTACAGGCTGGCTCGCGATTACGACCGTATCGGCAAACATGAAGCCGCGCAGGCCGAGCGGGAAAAGCACGCGCGCCTCGTGCAGGCGCAAGAAGCAATTCGATAAGGCGCGTGAGTATCCGCGACGCGGCTCAGGCGTCCTTGCGCGATCAGGCGTAGCGTTTAAACAGAGATAGCGAATACCGATCGAAAAACATGTGGCCCGGACGCGGCGTAAGTTAGAAATCTCCTTACGCGCGGGCCGGGCCATTCAAGTTGTTAAACCGCCGACCGTATTAAAACGTCAGCTTTAGCGCGAATTGCAGGTGGCGCTCCGTGCCCGCCACGCTGCTGGTGATCACGCCGAAGTTGCCGTTTCCGCCGTAAGCTTTGGCGTCGCCGATGCTCACGTCGGGTTGACTCAGCACCACGAAGTTCGTGAGGTTCAAGGCTTCGCCGCGGAACTGAATGGTGAAGCGCTCCGTCAATTTAAAGACCTTGAAGACCGAAAGATCTAACGTCTTGGTGGGCGGGCTGGTAATCGATTGCAGTCCTACATTGCCGCCTGTTGCGATGCCAAGAGCTTGGTTCGAATAAGCTTCGGCAAAATCGCTGATATCGAAATATTCGTTGGGCGTGCGCCCGCCGGGAGGCGGCGTATTGCCGTTGCCGGTATACCCAGGAACATAATCCGGCAGGCAGCGGTTCCACACGCCGTGGCAGCTGGCGCCGACCATGGTAATGGGGGCGCCGGTGCGCAGCGTCAGGATTCCGTTCATTTGCCAGCCGCCGAATACTGCATCCGCGCCGCGACTCATGCTGGAGCCTAAGTGCTTGCCTCTACCGAACGGCAACTCATAGTTGAAGCTCGTGGTAAGTACATGCCGTACGTCCCAAGACGCGCTGGAATAAGCGGTCGACCAGTCCGTATTACTAATCGGATTCAAGTTGCTTGAGCCGCTAAGCGGAGTGCCGCTGTTGGCCAAGGCGTGGCTCCAGACATAGGAAGTCAGGAATTGCAAGCCGTGGCTGAACCGTTTCTCAAGTTTCAGCGAACCGGCTGCATAATTGCCATAACCGAACGACGTGGTCATGGAAAGGCCGTTGCCCACCGATTGACATGTCGGACAGGCGGGTTGAATTTCCTGGAGATTCGCCGCGACGATGGCGGTATTGAAGGTGCCGAGGTTGGGGTTGGTGTCGGTATTGGCCAAAATCACCTGGTGTGCTTGATGGTTGCCCTCATAGCCGACTTCCAGCGCCATGTTGCCGGGCAATTCGCGCTGAATTATAAAATTCCACTTGTGAACCAGCGGATTCTCGAAATCCGATTGGACGCCGCGCATCGAAACGCCGGCGTTCAGGGTAAACGGGCTCAGCGGATAGCCGCCCGAGAAACCGCCTGTGAAGAAGTTGCAATTTAGGCACTGTGGTTGGCTTACGCCTACGAAGGTGCTGTTTCCCTGATACCGCGTCAGGTTTACGGTTTCATTGAATGGTACGCCCTCGCCGCGATTCGGGCTGCCGCCCTGGTTCTCTTCGCCGCCATAGAAGATTCCGTATCCGACGCGAAGCACGGTTTTTGCCGAGAGGCGGTAGGCGATTCCGATACGAGGCCCAAAATCCACCTTGTCCCACGGAATCAGGTAATTTGAAACGTGGCAACGGTCCACAGCCACAGTTGGAAAAAGAGCCGAGAAATTCGGCGGTAGCGCCGCGTTGCAATTGCCTCCCTGCGGAATGTAGAGAGTGTTATTTTGCAGATCGAAGTTGGCCTGACGACCCCATTGTTCGCCGATCGGCGACCATAATTCGTAGCG
>DATAUH010000292.1:0-10521 GCA_036268375.1 Bryobacteraceae bacterium
TAGCAACTCCCGGCGTGAACCCATCCAATGTAAGTTCGATGTGGACAGGCTCCCCCGGCTCCGGCGTGCGAAACGTCTCCACAAGCGCGAGCCGCGCATAGAACACGCCCGCGGACGATCGCGCCAGTAGAATCGATCATCGGAGAATTAAAGCTGGCCATCGATGTGTTTACGATTAACGTTCATGGACGCGTTTGCTGCAGTATCCAAGACGGTGTGCTGAGCGTGTATACTTCTGCCATATGCAATGCGGTCGCAAATTTAAGTCCTATCCACTGTCTGTTCAAGGAGACTTCTACGTTGTCGAAGGCGAATGCATCGCGTGCGGCGCCCGCATGCTGTAGTGCCTGACCTAATTGGATGGGCTACACACTCCGGCTCACATTGCGTCTAGAAAAAACAACCCAAAACCGAGTCCGAACTATCACAGGCATGTATTGCCTTTGCGGTTTCATGCACCGGCAGCTAGCGATATGCCGGCTCTGATCGCGCAGTAATGGAGCGTATTGGTCTAGAATACGGCGATCGAGTTATGTCGACCATGCCCCAACCAATCGGCACCGGCCGTGCAGCCGAGAACGTTTCACCTCAGACTCTCTGCCAGCGGACCGGCTCAGTTCACCAGCAAGGTAGCCAATAGTATCCGAAGCCCCACCTTCGCGTTTTCTTAAGATCGTAGCTTACCCGCTGAGTGTTCGAAGTGAAGTCCACGCGACGAGCGAACAGTCCTTTGTTCTAACGAGTTTCCCGCCTTCGACAATGCAGGGCGTCGCGAATCCGAACTTGTCTGTTCGGGAGCTTGCAGGCGGTTGGGCGGATTTAACCGAAAGGCGCCATAATTGAGTCTCGATAGGTCCCATTGAGCCCTTTCGAAGAACGAGTTTTGTTCGGGCGTAACTGTGAAGTCTGTTCGGACGCATTAAGAAGCGGAGAACCGTGCTGACGCGAGACGATCTAAAACCATGGATACTGGATGCTTTAAAAGCGAGTGGCGGTCGGGGTACAGTGATTCGGGTGTGCGAATATGTCTGGACCCATCACGAAGATGACCTGAGGAAGGGCGGTGGTCTGTTCTTCACATGGCAATATGATATCCGATGGGCCGCCACGATTTTGCGCCATGAAGGTAAGCTAGCGCCTACTGAGCGGGGCAACCCGGTACCATGGCAACTGGCAAATAACGGTTAAGTGACGCCTGAACAAATTCGCCGCGCGGCCAGGTCTTCCTCCAACCAAGCCGCGCGGCTCCGCAAGGCCGTGCTCACGCCATCTGATCCACAGCCTGAATCAATGCCCGAATATACCCGTAACAAAATGCAAACGATTGCAGCCCCTTCGGATCCGCAGCCGCCTGCGGCACATGATCCGGCATCAACAAATACTGATACCCGACCTCCTTGTACACCTGAATCGCCTTCACAAAATCCACATCGCCTTCGTCCGGATAAACCTCCACGAACTCATTCCGATGCCCGCGAATATTGCGGAAATGCACGTTGAAGATCTTCCCGCGAGTGCCGAAATAGCGGATCACGTCGAAGATCTCCTTGCCCGGGTCCGCCAGCATCTCCGACACCGTGCCCTGGCAAAAATTCAATCCGTGATACGGGCTCTCCCGAATCGTGATGAACTTCTTCAGTCCGTCCACCGTGCCCAGCACGCGATTGATGCCCTGGTACCCCTCCGGCGGCACTCCGGGATCATGCGGATGGCACGCCATGCGAATCTTATACTCGTTCGCCACAGGAATCATGTGGTCCAGAAAGTACGTGATCCGTTCCCAAAAAGCGTCCGCATCCACTTTGCCCGCGCGCGTCAGCGGCGTCGCCGGATGCGCGTCCTTTAAGCGCCAGGCGCTGTAGGTCGCATCCCCGCGGCCCTTCTCGCGTTGCGGCAACCGCAGCACGCCCAGGATGCTCATGTTGTACTTAATCGACGGAATCCCAACCGCCGCGCAGTTCTTGATCAGCAGTTGCAGTTGCTCAATATCGCGGTCGCGCTCCGGACTCTGCGCCATCATGATCGCCCCGTGCTTCTCGCGGTCGATATGACTGGAGGGCAAGATCGGCGCCGCAATTCCCTCCAGGTTGATCCCGTTCTGATGCGCCAGATCCTGGATGGCCTTCAGTTCATCCACCGTCGCGTATACGCGACCGCCGTGAATCTCGGGATACCCGGTGATGTCGCGCACTCCATACCGCGCGAAGTATTTCAGGTGCTCGTCGCTCGTCGGCTCGCTCTGACAGCCAAGGCGCATCAGCGCGCGCTTACCCGGCGCGGCGGGAACTGGAGATGCGGCCACCGCGCTCAGGGCAGCCGCCGAGGTGGATTGGAAAAATGTGCGGCGATTCATAAGTCTCGCCGCATAGTATACCGCTCGCCCTCCGCGGGTCTAGGCGGCCTGGTCCATTTTGAAGATCGGCGTATGCATCACCTGGTCTTCCGTAAGCTGCAGCCATAACTGTAACTGGCGCACGAAGTCCGCTTCCATGTTTCCCTTCAAACTCTTGCGGAACTCCCAGACGAAGTCCAGCATCGCGGTGTCCGCGCGTTGGAAAAAATCTCCCTTCGTCGTCTTGTTGTTCTCCATCATCTGCTGGTATGCGTCCATCGCGTTCTTTAAAACGCGCGAGCGTTTTTGCTGCGGGCCAAGTTTGGAAGGGTCGCGCTTCATGATGTAATAGCCCGCCATCCGCTTGTGGATGCCCGGTCCGTTCGTGATCACCGCAACCTTCGTCCAAGCCTTGATCAGCCACATCACGCCGTCGACATCGAATCCGCCATTCTTGATGTCATTGTCCAAAACCGTCGTCAATTCGTCCATGTCTGCAATCGCCAGATCGATATCCGCCATTCAAATCCCTCCAAGAGTTTTTTTGCGCGCGGCATTGTTACAGCCGCGTCATCGTACATTGGGATAAGAGCGATCGCCCCAAAACATTTCGGTGAATCGTATCTGGTTTGGTACCGAATTGCGGAGTTTACTTGTCGTCCAGCCGCTTCCAATCGCCCGATTGGATGTAGCTCGCCCAGTAGAAAGGGTGCTGGCGGCCCGTTTTGCGCATCAGCGTGAGCTGCGCTCGCCGCAATGCGTCGCCGCGCGCCAGCCCTTGCTGCAAACCGGTATAGTACTCGGTCATGATTTCGCGCGTGACGTAATCGCTTACGGGCCACAGCGTCATCATCAGCGTCTCCGCGCCTGCCAGCACGAACGCGCGCCGCAGTCCATAGACGCCTTCGCCGTTCTTTACTTCACCCACGCCGGTGTCGCATGCCGAAAGCGTCACCAGCTTCGCTCCCCACAAATTCAACCCCGAAGCTTCAAGCGCCGTCAGAATTCCCGTGTTGTTTCCCGTGCGCGAAAGGTTTGCGCCCGCCAGCGCCAGCCCCGAACGCAGCAGCGGACTTTCCAGAGCGCTGCTCTCGTGCTTATCTGCGCCGCTCTGTTTCTCTTCCAGGAAAAATCCGTGCGTGGCGATGTGCAAAATCTCCGGCGCCTGCACCTTCATCAGCGCCGCTTTGGTCGCCTCGCTGCCTGTCAGCACCTTCGCTTCGGGAAACCGGCTCTTGATCGCGCGAGCCTCTTCCGCGGTTCCGCTCAATGGCGCAAAATATACGCCGCGCAAATTGTTGGCGCTCGTGATGCTGCGTCTGGCGCCCCTTGTGGTCCGCGCGCTGGCGGTATTCGCGTCTCCAAACTGCGGATCTGCCACCACCACCGGTCCGCTCAGGCTCTTGCGCGGCGTTTTCAACCGCAATAAGTCGCGTCCGCTGGTTAGATACGCAATCGATCGCTGCTCCACCAGATAACGCCCCTGCGCGTCCACCAGCGCTTCGAAGGGAATCAGGTTCAGTTCGCCATCCGGTGAAATCAGATAGCGCGTCGCATCTCCCGTAAGCGCTCGCAAGGGCGCAAACACCTTCGCATACAACGCTCGCGATCGCGCCCGCGCCTCGCTGTGCGGATCTCGCAACGCCTCGCGCAACGCCGCAATCAATCGATCGATCTCTTCCGTCTGGCCCAGGTCTTTCCACTGCGCGTGCCCGTCTTTTCGCAGCACATACGCGACATAGCGCGCCGGCCCCGACGCTTCGTCTTCAATTGGGCGCTTGAAATCAAACGGATGATATACCGTGAACTCGATCAGCGCCGCATCCGCCGGAATCTCCGCCTGCACCGCCTGCAAATCGACCGTCGAAGCCTGCGCGCGAAACTCGCCGCTCCGGCTGCTGATCACGCCTTCCAGCTTCTCGCGCGTGTCTCGCAGATCGTCCAGTTGCTTCTGAAACTCCGCCGCAGGCAATTTGCCCGGACCATTCAATGAAAGCGTCGCCAGC
This sequence comes from Bryobacteraceae bacterium, assembly GCA_036268375.1. Taxonomy (GTDB): domain Bacteria; phylum Acidobacteriota; class Terriglobia; order Bryobacterales; family Bryobacteraceae; genus PALSA-243. The sequence goes on from DATAUH010000292.1 coordinate 4,339, forward strand.
TTCGCATTCGCCGCCGCCAGTTTATCCAGCGCTTCGCGATCGTTCTCGTCCAGCCTCTGCCGTAATGCCGCCAGGCTTTCGGAAGTGGCGTCCAGCACGCGGCCCTTGCGCTGCAGCAACACCGTTGCCGCCAAATCGCACGCCGCCTGATTTCCCGGCGCCAGTTGCAGACACATCGAAAGCGTTCGCTCCGTCCGCTGATCGGCCGATCGCAAATACGCCAGCTTCTCCCGCTCCGAACCGATCGCCAGGTTCATCTGGATGTTCTTTTCGAGCGCCGCGTCGTACCGCGTCTGGTACTCAATCGCGTGCGCCGCGTCACCCTCCGCCGCATACGTGCGCGCGATATTTCCCAGCGCCAATACCGTCCGGTTATGATACGGCCCGAGCGACGGCTCTATCACCGCCAGCGCTCGCAGATGGTTCTCCAAACCCTTCGCATAGTCGCCTTCGGAGGTATAGACATTGCCGATATTGATCAGCAGCGTCGCGGTCTGCGGATTCTGTGCCCCGTACGTCTTCTCGAGCACCCGCTCCGCGCGCCACAGCAGCTCGAGCGCGTGATCGTATTGCCCTTCCTGCCGCGCGATGGAGCCCAGATTCTGCAGCGGGTTCACCGTATTCGGATGGTCGGGCCCGAACTTCTGCTCGATCATCGCCAGCGATTTCTCCAGCAGCGGTTTCGCCCGCGCAAAGTCCCGTTGCTCGCTGTACAGGTTGCCCAGATTGTGCGTCAGCGCGATCAGCGTGAAATTATCCGGCAGCATTGTTTGCTGCGCAATCTCCAGCGCCCGCTGCAGTTCCGGGATCGCTTTCTCGAAATCCTCGCGGTCCTCGTGCAAAAGCGAAAGGTCCATCAACCGGCCCGGCATGCGCGGGTGATTGCGCCCCAGCGTACGCTCCGTAATTGCCAGCGCCTCTTCAATCATCGGCTCCGCGTGCGTGAAATCGTTCTGCCGCAGATACACCGTTCCGGCCTGTCCCAGCAGTTGCGCCACCTGCGGGCTCTCGCGACCCAAAGCCTCCTGGCTGATCGCAATCGCGCGCTCAAAGACCTTCACCGATTCCGCATAATCCGCTTTCGCCCGCAGGAACAGCGCCCACTGTCCCAGCGTCTCGGCGTAATACGGATCTTTCGGTCCCGCGCCCTTTTCTGCTTCCTCCTCCGCTTGTTCGGAGATCTTCAGCGCGTCTTCGATCTTGCCCGCACTCGAAAGTTGGAGCGCATCGTTCGTCAGCCGGTGCGCATGAAAAAGTGCCCGGTCCTGGTCGCTCGCCTCCCGCAACGCATCGCAACGGATCGTGTAGGCCCCCGGCGCGCTGCGTGGATATTTCGAGCTGATCTTCAGCCCAAACGTTGCCGCCGCATCCGCAACCAGCCCTACGCGCTCCTGGCCAATATCCCGAGCCTCGGCATCGAATTCGGCAATCTTCTTAGCCGCGTCATCGTACACTTCCACGACCACGTCGATGCCCTGTTGTTCTACAGTAACTCCCGCAAACTCGCCCGCGCCCAGCTTCAACGTGTACTGCTGTGTCCTTCCGCCCGCGGTCTGTACAGTCTGTGAACTTCCAGGCTGCACTTCCGCCGCCACTTCCGTCGTTTGGGCGTGCAGCAGCATCGCTCCAATCGCAAGTGTGTAGGCGGCCGCCAGCCGCATCATGGAAGCTTCATTTGAAACGCGTAGTCGCCCACCGGTTCATCCGGCGCGCCGCGTTTCGTGCCCAGAACTTGCAGCGCATAGCTCTTCTCTTGCAATGTATTAACGGGGATAGTCGCCGCCACCACACGCTTGCCGCCTTCGTCGTGTGCTGCCACGGAATCGCTCCGCCATACCACGCGGTCTGCCGCCAAATCGCGCAACTCCAGGCGATACTGGGCAAAATCGTCAAACTCAAGCTGCGCTCTTAACTCCACACTCGCCGCGTTTGCCGGCACTGTCAGTGTCCGCAACGCGTTCGTCCCGCGCGTGCCGGGCAAAAGTAGAAACGTCGCAGCAACCGGTATCGCAGCCGACCCCGCCGCTACCTCTGGCGCCTGCGTCTTCTGCAGAGCCTGCGTCGGTGCGTGCGCCACCGGGGCCTGCGTATGTTCGATCGCCAGATAACCAGCCACCGTTCCCAGCGTCAACACAGCCGCGGCCGCCAATGGCCATCTCCACCTCCGCCGGATCACGATCAGCTTCGGTTTTACCTCTGCCGGCGCCCCCACCGTGGCCGTGGCCGCTCCGCGCTTTTCCCATTCGCCCAGCGTCCGCGCGAAACGGATTCGCTCCAATGCCGCCGGAGACGTCAGGTAGATCGCTTCGACTCGCGCCCGCACGTCGTCTCCGAGCCGCCCCGCCGCGTAATCGTCGAGCAGGTCGTTCTCAGCGTCTTTCAGCCGCTGTGCAAACACGTCATCCGTGACACTCCACTCGTCCAGACGCTCCACCTCACTCTCTGGTAAAGACCCGAGGAGGTAGCGCACCAATACATCGTCCACGATTTGGCTGCTCGATGGAAACATATCTTTCTCAGATAAGACCCGACGCCCGAATATCCGTCATCACGTCCGCTCCATTGACGCCTTCAGGCACGCTTCCAGCTTGTCGCGGATCCGGCACGCCCGTATGCTCAATGCATTCATCGAAACGCCCATCCGCTCCGCCATTGTTCGCCGCCGCTCAATTTTTTGCCGCTGCTCTCCGAGATAATACTCCCGGATCAGCTCCTGCTGTCCGGCTTCGAGGCAGCCCAAACAGTGCTCTAACTTACGCAACCGCTCGGCCTGTTCGTCGTCGATACCTTGTACGGCCGGCGTAGCCAGCGCCTCCAGAACTGCGCTCGACCTCGACTGTTCATCGATCGGCACCTGCTTATGCTCCGCCTTCCGCCGGTACTCCAGGAAAACGTAGCGCGCCGTGATGTAGCAATACTGTGAGGGCGGTAGATCGATGCCTGTATCGCTCTCCTCCAGGCGCTTCGATACCCGCGTCAACGTCTCGTCAGCCAAGTCGTTGGGCGTCAGGCAGTTCTTGCGCAGAAAGTACGCCACAAGGCGCCTGTGCATCTCGAGATATCGTTCGCCACCCGAGTCCGCGCCCTGGTCCAGCCAGCTCAGAAGACTTCGAAACGCGTCTGGAGTGGGCGACCATGCCTGCGGCGACGTCGGCTTCCCCAAGCTGTCATTTTACAACGGGATGTGCATTTACATATACATGCCGCCGTTTACAGGCAGTACCACTCCCGTAATGTAGGATGCTTCCTCACTTGCCAGAAACTTCACGGCCGCAGCGATGTCCTCCGCCGTACCCATGCGCGCCAACGGAATCCGCCCCATAATCGACTGCTTCACCTCCTCCGCCAGGTCCTTCGTCATGTCCGTCGCGATATATCCCGGCGCCACCGCGTTCACCGTAATATTCCGGCTCGCCACCTCCTGCGCCAGCGACTTCGTCATCCCGATCAACCCCGCCTTCGACGCCGCATAGTTCACTTGTCCAGCGCTCCCCGCCTGTCCCACTACAGATGTAATGTTAATGATCCGTCCCCACCGTCCGCGCATCATCCCCGGCAGCGCCTGTTGTATGCACAGGAACGTGCCGTCCAGATTGGTCCGTAGTACCGTCTCCCAGTCCGCCAATTTCATGCGCACCGCGAGGCCATCGCGCGTCACCCCGGCGTTATTCACCAGCACATCAATGCGCCCGTGCTCCTTGATTGCGCGGCTCATGCCTTCTTTGATCGATTCCGCCGACGCCACATCCAAATTGATCGCGTTCACTTTCCCGGCGTGCTGCAGGCTCTCAAGCGCGGGCGACCCTTCTATCGACCGCGCCGCCGCCAAAACCGTATACCCCGCCTTCGCCAAAGAAAGCGCAATCGCGTGTCCAATCCCCCGGCTCGCGCCGGTCACAAAAGCAATTCGATTTTCCATAAGAGTTCCGTCAGCCGACATGCGGCACGACGCATTAGAACAACCGCCCTGAATCCGACCTGACGAATGTAACAAGTTTTCGAAGCCCAAGCGTCCCCTCCACCCACGATTCGTGTAAAAACAGATCTCCAGCCAATCCATCCGCCCCAACAGTTGCATTCACAGCCCCAGACGCCTGCCACAGCCACAATTCCCCGCCTAGCAGTTGTTTTCTTTACGAGCTTTGCGCTTTTGCGTGAGACTAAGAAGTTAAAGCCCGACCTTACCAACTCACCGCCCCAAAACTGCGAAACTGTAAGCTGTAAAAAGAGATCTCCAGCCAATCCATCCGCCACAACAGTTGAATTCACAGCCCCAGACGGCTGCCACAGCCATAATTCCGTGACTAGCAGTTGTTCTCTTTGCGAGCTTTGCGGCTTTGCGTGAGACTAAGAAGTTAAGCCAGACCTCACCAACCCGCCGCCCCAAAACTGCGAAACTGTAAGCTGATCACCGAAAACTGAACCCATGTCCTATCGCGACCTGCGCGAGTTCATTCGCGCCCTCGAAACCAACGGCGAATTGAAGCGCATTCCCTTCGAGGTCGACCCCAACCTCGAAATCACCGAGTTCGCCGACCGCGCCGTCAAGCAAAACGGCCCCGCGCTACTCTTCGAAAAACCCAAAGGCCACTCCGCGCCCGTTCTCATCAACGCCTTCGCCTCCATGCGCAAAATGCAAATCGCGCTCGAAGTCGATTCCGTCGAAGAGGTCGCCGCCCGCATCGTCGAATTCCTCGAGATGCGCATGCCCGAAGGCATCATGGGCAAGCTCAAAATGCTGCCGAAACTCGCCGAAATGGGCGCGTTCTTCCCCAAAATCATCTCCAAAGGCGAATGCCAGGAAGTCATCCGTAACGACAACTTCTCGCTCCTCGATCTGCCGATCCTCAAATGCTGGCCCGACGATGGCGGCCGCTACATCACCCTCCCGCTCGTCTTCTCGCGCAATCCCGACACCGGAAAGCGCAACTGCGGCATGTATCGCATGCAGGTCTACGACGAGCGCACCACCGGCATGCACTGGCAGACCCACAAACAGGGCGCCGAACACTACCGCCGCACTCAAACCCACGGCCGTACCCGCATGGACGTTGCGGTCGCCATCGGCGCCGACCCCGCCACCATGTACTCCGCCATCCTCCCGCTCCCGCCCGATCTCGACGAGATGATGATCTCCGGCTTCCTTCGTCAAAGCCCTGTCGAGATGGTCAAATGCCAGACCTGCGACCTCGAAGTCCCTGCCCACGCCGAATACATCCTCGAAGGCTACGTCGAGCTCGGCGAACTCCGCACCGAAGGGCCCTTCGGCGACCACACCGGCTTCTATTCGCTCGCCGACGACTACCCCGTCTTCCACGTCACCTGCCTCACGCATCGCAAAGATCCCATCTACGCCACCACCATCGTCGGCCCGCCGCCCATGGAGGATTACTACATGGGCAAAGCCATCGAGCGCATCTTTCTCCCGCTCATGCGCCTCCAACTCCCCGAAGTGCGCGACATCGCCATGCCCGCCGAAGGCGTGTTTCACAACCTGATCATCGTGAAGATCCGCAAATCCTACCCCGGCCACGCGCGCAAAGTGATGCACTCCATCTGGGGCACCGGCCAGGCGATGTTTTCCAAATGCATCGTCGTTGTCGACGAAGATGTCGATATCCAGAACTACGCCGAGGTTGCCTGGAAAGCGCTCAACAACATCGATCCCGAGCGCGACATCCAATTCGTCCTCGGCCCTGTCGATTCGCTCGACCACTCCAGCCGCCTGCCCAACTACGGCTCCAAAATGGGCATCGACGCCACCAAAAAGTGGCCCGGCGAAGGCTTCACGCGCCCCTGGCCCGACGTCATCACCATGCCGCAGGACGTCAAACTCCGCGTCGACGAGCTCTGGAAACGCGCCGGCCTGTAAGTGTGAATCGCGCCTGATTGCCACGCACGCGAAGCCTTATGTTAATCTGAAAAAGTTCACCACGGCGGCTTTAGCTCAGCCGGTAGAGCGTCGGATTGTGGTTCCGAATGTCGCGGGTTCGAACCCCGCAAGCCGCCCCAGATTCACTTGCCACCCAGTTGTTGCAACGCCTCGGCAGCCTGCCGCTGCACAGTCGGGTCCGCATCCTTCGCAGCCTCTCTCAAGTCCGCGATTGCGCCCGCGCGATCTCCCGTCACCGCCAAGGCTCGCGCCGCATTCAAATGTGCGCGCCCAAAATCGGGCCGTAAACG